>JBAXRP010000005.1:0-55713 GCA_037131145.1 Bacteroidota bacterium | reverse complement strand
GTTTCATTCCCGGTTTTAAAGCCGCAGACGATGAAGGGTACATCACCTTAACAACCCATAATGCCAACGCTTTTGAAATAAACCAAGCCAGGCTGAATGAAATTTCCAAAAAATCACACATATTTTCAGCAAAAATTACCGATGACTTTCCTCCATACCTTTTTCCAACCGAAGAGAAACTCGAATTGAAAAAGGGCGCCCAGGTAATGTTTATTAAAAATGATTTGTCGCCCGAAAAAAGTTATTATAATGGAAAAATCGGAAAAATTACCCGTTTTGAAGAAGATATGGTTTTTGTGAAATGTCCTGCCGATACTGAGGAAATAGCCGTTGGCCAGGTGGTATGGGAAAATGTAAAATATTCTATGAACCAGGAAACCAAGGAAATTAAAGAAGAAGTTGCGGGAAGTTTCACGCAATTACCGCTTAAATTAGCCTGGGCTATAACCATCCATAAAAGTCAGGGACTTACGTTCGATAAGGTAATTATTGACGCCAATGCGGCTTTTGCCTTCGGTCAGGTGTATGTGGCTTTAAGCCGTTGCAGAACTTTTACCGGCATTGTTTTAAGTACGCCAATTTCTGTATCAGGGATAAAAACAGATGCTTTGGTAATGAATTATTCGCTTGAAGCCCAGCAGAAAGAACCGGGACCCGAAAAACTTTTCGAATCAAAATACCTTTTCCAGCAGGATTTGTTATACGAACTATTCGATTTTAAGTTAACCAAATACAGATTCGACGGTTTACAAAAAATTACCGCTGAAAATTCAACAATCATTGATGGCGCTTTAATTACTGATTTACAAGCGAAAAGAATTCTTTGTGAATCGGAATTATTTCAGATTGCAGAAAAGTTCAAGGTGCAAATGACAAAATTATTGACGCCGGCGGCGCTCCCCGAAGAAAATCCTGAATTGCAGAATAGAATCAAACAAGCCGCCACATATTTCTTTACCAAATTAAACGCTCATCTTACTGCATTTCTCGAAACGATAAATTTTGAAACAGATAATAAGGCTGTAAAAAAACTTCTTAATCAGTCATTGGAAAAATTTCAAAAAGAGGTTTTCATCAAATCAGCTTGTCTGAAAAATTGTCAAACTGGCTTTGAAACCATTTCCTATATTAAAATGAGGTCAAATGCCGAGGTTGATTTCCGTCCGTCATTTAAACAAAAAGGCTTGTCGCCGGAGGAATTTTCGAAAAGCATCGTTCATCCAAAGCTTTATACTGAGATAAAAAAATGGCGAGACAATCTTGCCAACGAAAAAGATCTTCCTACATATATGATTTTGCCGCAAAAGTCAATCATTGAATTGATGAATAAATTGCCAACCACCCTTCCCGAATTGAAAGCAATTAAAGGAATCGGGCTTGCCAAAATCAACCAGTTTGGCAAGAGTATAATAGCTATAATCAAAATGTATTGTATTGAAAATAAAATAATTCCTACACAGCTTGAAATTGCGGTTGCTGGGAAAAAAGGAAAAAACAGCTCTGGTATATTGAGTTTTGAGATGTTTAAATCCGGTAAAACCATTGCCGAAATTGCCTTTGAACGAATTCTGGCAATATCAACCATCGAAAGTCATTTAGCTGATTATGTGGGAAGCGGTGAACTTAAAGTTACAGATTTTGTTCCGGAAGAAAAACTTCAGAAGATTTCAGAATTTATGTATAAAAATCCCGAAAAAACTATGGGTGAAATTAAAAATTCATTAGGCGAAACAGTTACTTACGCCGATTTGAAATTTGTTTTTCAATACAATAAAAATCTGAAGAAGTAGAATAAAAGATAATTTCCAACCGCCCGAATGGAATATTTCATAATAGTCTGCTGATTTGTTCCTCCAGTACGCGGATTCGGGCTTCTGCGTCGTTAAGTTTTTTCCGTTCCGAAGCAACAACTGCTTCCGGCGCATTCTTCACAAAACTTTCGTTGCTGAGTTTTTGCAATACTTTCCCAAGAAAACCAGTTGTATAGGCAAGCTCCTCTTCCAGTTTTTTCAACTCTTCGGCATCATCCAGTATTCCCGTTAACGGAATAAAAAACTCAGTAGAACCCACTACAAAGGAGAGGCAACCATCAACCTTGTTTTCAACATAGCCGAGATCGCTGATGTTGCAGAGTTTCATAATCAGCGCATCGTAGGTTCTGTCGGCGGTTTCATTATTGTTTTTCCTGATAAATAGTTTTATGGATTCCTTTTGCGGGATATTCTTCTCTTTTCTGGCATTACGGATTGCAATGATTACATCGCAGGCATAAGAGAACTTCTCGATAATTCCCTGGTTAAAACCAGTTAGTTCAGGTTGCCTTGTCAGCATTATGGATTCTTCTTCCTTTCGTTCTCCAATGATATGCCATATCTCTTCGGTGATGAAGGGCATGAAAGGATGAAGTACCTGCAATATCTTTTCAAAATAGCCAATTACCAAATTATATGTATCATTATCAATCGGT
The DNA here is from genome assembly GCA_037131145.1 of Bacteroidota bacterium. Classification (GTDB taxonomy): domain Bacteria; phylum Bacteroidota; class Bacteroidia; order Bacteroidales; family FEN-979; genus CAIVAT01. The sequence continues at coordinate 53,246 of JBAXRP010000005.1, read as the reverse complement.
TGCTGATAAGCTGGTTTTACCATCTCAAGGAACCAGGAACAGAAATCATCCCACACAAGTTTGTAGGTAGCCATCAGGGCTTCCGACAACCGATAATCGTCATATAAAGAATAAATATTTGAGAGGGCTGAATTGAAAGCAGAATCAAACCAGGTTAAAGAAACTTTATTAACATTTGGTTGCGTAAGGTTTGGATCAACGGGCCAGCCTTTGATAAGCCGCATGGCATTCCAGATTTTGTTGCAGAAATTCCTTCCCTGCTCAATAAGAGCGTCATCATACAACAGATCATTTCCGGCAGGGGAGCAAAGTAACATTCCAACCCGGACTGCGTCGGCGCCGTTTTTACTTATAAGGTCAAGCGGCTCCGGTGAATTTCCCAATGACTTTGACATTTTCCTACCCAGCTTATCACGGACAATCCCGGTGAAATAGACATTCCTGAAAGGTATCTCCTTGCGGTATTCCATGCCTGCCATGATCATCCGCGCTACCCAGAAAAAGATGATTTCCGGCGCGGTGATAAGGTCGTTTGTCGGGTAATAATAGTTGATATCGCGATTACCGGGATTGCGGATACCGTCAAAAACCGAAATAGGCCACAGCCAGCTCGAAAACCAGGTATCGAGTACATCTTCATCCTGTTTCAGGTCGTCAATTGAAAACGTTGAACTTACTTGTTTAAATGCTTCCTCTTTTGACTTTGCCACCACAAACTCACCATCCGGAAGGTAATAAGCAGGTATGCGTTGCCCCCACCAAAGTTGTCGTGAGATACACCAATCGGTCACATTTGCCATCCAATGGCGGTACATATTTTTATATTTCGCCGGATGGAACAGTATTGTATCATTTTCAACCAGATCGAGAGCCGGTTTTGCCATATCTTTCATCTTCATGAACCATTGAACGGAAATTCGCGGTTCAATAACCTCATCGGTACGCTCGGAATACCCGATTTTATTGGTATATTCTTCGATTTTAACAATATGTCCGCAATTTTTCAGCTCCTCTGAGATTTTTCGCCTCACCACAAAACGATCCTCTCCAATAAATAGTTTTGCCGCTTCGCTCATGGTTCCATTGGGATTGAAGGTATCAATAACCTCAAGTTTGTGCTTCAATCCAAGGTTGTAGTCATTAATATCGTGCGCCGGAGTTACTTTCAAAGCCCCGGTGCCAAATTCGCGGTCAACGTATTCATCAAAAATAACAGGAATGGCGCGGTTGAGCAAGGGAACAAGAATCTTTTTACCGCGAAGACTTTGATAACGTTCATCTTCGGGGTGAACACAGATTGCAGTATCGCCGAGAATAGTTTCCGGGCGGGTTGTGGCAATGGTTATCCACTCCTCCGTTTCGCCTTCAACCTTGTACCGAACATAATACAATTTCGAGTTAACTTCTTTATAGATCACCTCTTCGTCGGAAACCGCAGTTAACGCCTTTGGATCCCAGTTCACCATCCGAACTCCCCGGTAAATCAAACCTTTGTTGTAAAGATCAATAAAAACGTCAATCACCGATTCGTAAAGTGAATCGTCCATTGTAAAACAGGTACGCTCCCAGTCGCAGGAAGCGCCGAGTTTTTTCAACTGGTCAAGGATGATGCCGCCATGCTTTGTTTTCCATTCCCAGGCATGACTGAGAAACTCTTCGCGCGTGAGAGCCGACTTGTCAATTCCCTGCTCCTTAAGTTTAGTTACCACCTTTGCTTCGGTTGCGATAGATGCATGGTCGGTGCCGGGAACCCAACAGGCATTTTTGCCCATCATGCGCGCCCGTCGCACAAAAATATCCTGAATGGAATTGTTGAGCATGTGCCCCATGTGAAGCACTCCGGTAACATTTGGCGGCGGAATAACAATGCAATATGGCTCGCGGTCGTCGGGTTCGGAATGGAAAAAGCCTTTTTCCATCCACCAGGCGTACCATTTATCTTCAACGTTGGAGGGGTCGTATTTGGAATTAATTTCTGTCATAGGAATATTTTTATTACTCGTTTCTTTTGATATCAATTGAGGGTAATACTACTTAAAGTCATATTTAACGTTTAACGTGAAGTTCCCGGGAAGTTCAAAATTTCAAAATTGTGGTTTTTTGGGGAGGGTATCCTGTAAAGTATCAAATAGCATTTTTCAAGTATCATTCACAATTCTGTAAGTGAGGGGAGGTAAAATAATGGCAAAAATAATAAAAAACCCCTTTGGTCTGTGGGGTAATAGTTGCTCAAATTCCATGTCCCTTCTATCATTTACAACCCAGTGAATCCTTTTTAAAAGCAATGGAACCGGGAAGGACGCCGAAGAATGCGAAATGATCAGCGCAATCGAATTCATCCTATCGGACTGAATAATATTTTTTATCTTTGCCTTGATCAACAAACAATAGCTTGTCGCAAAACGAAGTGGCCAAGACCAGAAAATATGACAAAATCAGAAAAAGTCAGAATTACTGAAAAACTCCGGTTGAAAAGATGGTTGAAATTACCCTTCAGGAACTCAGGCATGTTTTTTAAGATTGCAACCGGGAAAAGTAATTGACGGTTCTATGTAAAATCTTTATTGACCGCTTTTTGTCCAATTGCCGCCTTCTGTTTTCATATTTGATTTGTCTGAAAAAAATATCTTAAAATCAGATTATGAGTAATATAGCAATAGCGCTTCCAACTGAATTCAAAGACTGGGTAGATATCATCCAGGCAGGATTTACCATCGCAGCCATGATTGTGGGCGGAATCTGGACCTACCGGATGTTCATCAAAAAGCGGGAGCATTATCCCGGGATCAACCTGAGCATTACGATTGATTGCATGGAAGTGGACGCCTCCCACAACCTGGTCCACGTTGCAATTTTGCATGAAAACATCAAGGAGACGCTTTTAAAAGCGAAGACTGCCGAATTGCGCCTCATGCGCGTATTGCCCCTTCCTTCTCCGATCGAAAAAAATTTGAAGGCTGGCGCCGATCCGGTTTCAGAAGATTCTACCTGTATTGAATGGAATCTGATTTTGGAAAGAAACTGGACATTTTCGGAAAAGGCGCCTTTTGAAATTGAACCGGGCGAGAGCGATTCCCTCTATGCCGATTTTTTCGTGGACAAGCAGGTGAAAATAATACAGTTTTATTATTATATCGCCAATATTGAGAAAGAAGGGAAAAACCTGGGATGGGCATTGACCCGGTATTATCAAATTCCGGTAACGAACAGACAAAAACAAAATCCAATAAACAGATTGCAAGACAACAGTCCAAGAAACGAGCAACCGAAGCTGCAACCACAGCAAAGACCGCAGCCAAAGCAGTCACCCGCCAAAATAGTGAATCAACAGGATAAACCGAGGGAAGCGGTCAGGACGCCGGAGAAGAAAAAAATAACTTTCCTGCCTGACAAACCACTTGGTTAGTTTTTTCCTTTTTGGGGAGGGTTTTAGGGTAGGGTCTTGAACAAACCGTCAGCTTTAGCGTACATTTGCAGGCTAATCATTAACCTCATGAAAACAATTTTTCTATCGGCTGTATTGATTTTTCTTATCAACCTTCCTTTTCCTGCATTTTCACAACCCAAATCAAAAACGGGTTCAGAAATACAATATGGTCAAAATTCAAAAAATGGCAGGTATATCCAAACCCGTGGTTTCAGAATGTATTTCGAAGTTTATGGAAAAGGAGAACCGGCGCTCCTGATTCATGGCAACAGTGGGTCTATCGAATCAATGAAATACCAAATCCCCTGGTTTGCCAAGAAATACCAGGTGATAGCAGTTGACAGCCGGGCTCATGGAAAATCGATCGACCCATCAGATTCACTATCGTACGAGATGATGGCTGACGATTTCAATGCCCTGCTCGATTCGCTGCATCTTGATTCTGCTTTTGTAATTGGATGGAGCGATGGCGGCATCAATGGATTGGAGCTCGCCATCAGACACCCTGATAAGGTTAAAAAGCTTGCCGCCACCGGGGCGAATATCAGACCGGATACTACGGCTCTTTCCAATGCCGAGATTCAGTCCATGATACAGCAGGTGAATTTGTTAAGCCATGCTGAACAGTACCCTGAGCTGACAAACCAGACTAAGCTTATCAGGATGATGATTTATCAACCCAATATTTCCCAGGAAAGCCTTCGGACGATCAAATGCCCTACGCTCGTTATCGGCGGCGATCACGACATCATCAAACCTGAACATACACTTGAAATTTTCAGAAGTATTCCGGGTTCACAGCTTTGGATACTTCCTGGTTCGGGGCATAATACGCTGATTGACTTCAAAGATGATTTCAATGAGCAGGTTGGGAATTTTTTTTCTGCGGTAAGGTAATAACGAATCTGCTTCCCTTTCCTTCCTCGCTGTTCACGTCAAGGGCGCCTTCATGCAACAATATATATTCCTTGCATAAGATTAAACCAAATCCCGATCCCTGTTCTCCTCCGGTTCCTTTTGATTTATAGTTATCATCGAGGTGAAACAGTTTCTCAATGTTTTCGGGAGCGATTCCGATTCCATTGTCGCACACTTCAATTTTCGCCGCATAAAGATCTGCGCTCACAGTAACCGTAACCAAACCGCCCGGATTAGTAAATTTGATGGCATTGGATATTATATTCCGTAACGAGGTAAGTATCATATCCTGATCAGCATAAATTTGAACAGGAACCGAAGAGGAAAAGGTAATTTCTATTTTCTTCAGTAAGGCGACAGCTTCGAATCCATGAATAGTTTCCCTTACTAATTCTACAAGATCACAACTCTTTTTAACAGGCTTGATTGATTCCGAATTAATTCTTGACCATTCGAGAATACTTTCGAGTAATTTGAAGGTTGAACGACTTACGGTATAAAGACTTTCTATTGCCATCTCCCGATCTTCATCTGAAAGTTCAGGCTCATTTTTAAGAATATCGGAAAAGCCCAATAAAGCATTAAATGGCGACCTCAGATCATGTCCAAGAATAGAGATAAATCTACGGAGAACTTTATTCGACTGATCCAGTTTTCCTGCAATTAGTTTTATATTTTGCCGCTGACGGTTTTGGTAAAACAGAAACCCAATTGAAACAATCAGTAGCACAAATAAAAGAAAACCAATTATAGAGTTGTTACGCAGTTGTTCTCTCTCTATTTTTTGCTCAAAAAGCAACCGTTGGTTTTCCGATCTTTGTTTTTCCAACGCAATTTTGTTGTTAAACTCCTGAAGTTGCACTAATACTTTCTGCGAAAGGATTGACTCCTTGGATTGGTAGTACAAAATGACAAATGGATAGGCTTTTTTAAAATCGCCTGTCATTAAATAAATTTGCTCCAGTCCCTGGCAGGAGAGACGAATATACTGGGGAATATTCAGTTCCTTTGCCAGTTTAAGGGCTTTCAGATTCAACTCTTCCGATCTGAATTTCAGGTTAAGCAGAAAATAATTGCGAGCCATATTGATGAGAACGAGTGGCTCATCCTCAGGAAAAGTTTTTATCATAATAGGATATGACTGCTCAAGGTACTTCAGCGATTTCAGGTAATTTTTCCGTTTGGTTTCAAGTCCTCCGAGAATATTGAGATTATTGTAGATAAGCGTCTCAATACCATTATGGTTGGCAATATGGAGTGAAATAAGCGCGTATTTTTCTGTTGTATCAAACGGAATACGTTCATCCTCAAAATAAAGAGCAGCAAGGCGGTTATAAACTGAGGCAAGGAGTAGGCTGTCCGACATTGAATTTACAATAACTTTTGCTTCATTGAGATACTTGTAACTTTGATTATACAGACTGTTGCCCCGTAGAATATCACCCACCAGTGATAACATCTTAACGGTCAACTTCAGATTCCCCTTTTTTCTATAATAATTTAATGCGCTTAATGCAAACCCGATGGCCTTTGCCGTTTGCCCTCTGTAATACTCATAATTTGACAGTGTAACCTTTGCTGAGGCAACGCTATCATCCATATAGCCGGCAGAATCTGCCAGGTTGATTGATGTTAAATATATATTGATTGATTTGTCTTTATCATGTTTATAAACAGCTTTGCCCTCCTTCAGAAGATTGTTGATCAGGAGAGAATCCGAATGATTTCCAATGAGTTGAAAAGAAACAAACATGGCGACCATAAACGAAAACAATCGTAATTTCATAACTTTTATTTACCTTCGTTTGCAAGGATATTTCTAATGGTTCAAAAATACACAATATTATGATTATAGAAGCCTGTGTCAACTCAGCAACGTCGGCAATTGAAGCCCAAAAAGGGGGCGCTAATCGCGTTGAACTATGTGAAAACCTTCACGAAGGAGGAACTACCCCAAGCGTCGGTTCTATTTGTTTTGCCAGGAAACGCCTTGATATTGACCTCTTCGTTATGATTCGCCCCAGAGGAGGCGACTTCCTCTATTCCCAATTCGAATTTGAGATAATGAAGGAGGATATTCGTTTTGCCAAAGAACATGGCGCCGATGGCGTGGTATTTGGCATTCTGCTGCCGGATGGAACTATTGACAGGGAACGGATGAAAATTCTTGCCGATCTGGCGCAGCCGATGAGCATAACCTGTCATCGCGCATTTGATATGACTATGGATCCTTTTCAGGCAATGGAAGATTTGATTGACCTTGGATTTGACAGGATTCTTACTTCCGGGCAAAAACCTGGTGCTCTTGAAGGCGCTTTATTAATCAAGAATTTGATTTCAAAAACAAACGGCAGGATCATCATCATGCCCGGAAGCGGGGTTAAAGAGCACAATATCGCAGAATTGATCTTATTAACAGGAGCAAAAGAGGTTCACATTCATCTCGAAAAGCAGGAGGCCAGCCGGATGATTTTTAAGCGCCACGATGTTTTTATGGGAAAGCCTGACCTGTCGGAGTTTGAAAACACCCAAACAGATTGGAAAAGAATAGACAAAATGCGAAGAATGATTGATGAATTAAAATGATTCGCGCTAAATAGCGATACATTTAAATGATGAAAATCTCTATTGCTTTTACCGTGATTTTGTCGTATATTTAACGCTTCAATATGAAGGGCAGAATTTTTACTTGATGAACTAAATTTCTGTTCCTAATGAGGTTAAAACTCCGGTAACTGCCAGTTGCCATTGCCTCGACCGCCGCTGACGGCCCCCGCCTTGACATTCCCTCGTCTCACCCGCATGAAGTATTTTGCTGTGGCAAATCACTCATCCAATGGCAATCAATCAACAAAAACAAATCCTATGAAAAAAATTGCAATCCTTTGCTGCGGACTGTTGACAGCCGCTGCAATGCAGGCGCAGATCATTTATGTGCATCATGATTCATTGCGTTCAACGATCCAATCAGGGATCAACGCTGCAAACCCGGGCGATACCGTTCTTGTATCTGAGGGGACTTACTTTGAACAAATCAACTTCCTTGGTAAAAAACCACTCATTGTAGCAAGCCAATTTCTGATAGATGGCGATACCAGCCATATCAGCAAAACCATTATAGATGGAAGCCAGCTTACCAATAGGGACAGCGCTTCGGTGGTTTACTTCGTTTCAGGGGAAGATACCACTTCTATCCTCTGTGGATTTACCATCAGGGGAGGAAAAGGAACCAATAATTATGACTATGGGGGGTTGGCAAGATTGGGCGGAGGCATCTATATTTACTTCACAGGAGCAAAAATTATCCATAACCGGGTAACAGGCAATATTGTTGACGACACACAGGAAGCGAGTGGATTATTGGCTATTGGCGGCGGCATTTATTCCAATTCGAATGAACAACAATCCTGGGTGATTTTGGAGAACAATGTCATTGACAATAATAAGGCTATTTCAAAATTCGACATAGCTGCCGCCGGTGGATTTTATACGTGCAGCAATGCAAGGATAATCAATAATCTTATTTCGGATAATGCAAGCACAAATACAATGAATGGTTTATCTGAAGGCGGAGCTGGAGCTTTTGATGGAATCATTGAATGGGGTCACATTGCAGTAATCAGAAATAATCATATAAAAAATAATATAGCCCAGGGTGAAACTGGAGAGTATGGTGGCGTCATATTAGTAGCAGCGAAAGGCGACTTTTCCAACAATGAAGTTACGGGGAATAAGGCATTAACACCACCTTCAAGTACTTCAGGAGGAGATGCAGGATTGGGATTGTGGGATCCAAATGAAGGTTTTGTTGTCCGCAACAATATTTTTAAGGAAAATTTAAGCAACAATTATGGCGGTGGAATGGGAATTGAAACTGATCTTCCGAACCCCTTCACTGTATTGGTAGAAAACAATTATTTCCTGGATAATTCTGCTGTGGACGGTGGGGGATTTTACACGATAAATAACCCGGTCATGCTGCAAAACAATATCTTCTCAGGGAACATTGCAAGTTCAAAGGGCGGCGCTGTTTACATTTGGAATGCCGACACCATTCCAGCCTCCCATTTGGTTGAAATCGTCAACAATACATTTTATCATAATCAGGCGGATACAGCAGGTGTATCCATTTATGCCTACAACAGCAATCCTATTGTTTTCAATTCAATTTTCTGGCAAAATCAGGGCATGACCGGAAATGAAATTGCTGTGGAAAACGGATTTGTTGAAATCGCTTACAGCGACCATGATACCAATAACATTGCCGGAAACAGAATTATCGGACCTGGGATGATTAAATCAGATCCATTATTCAGCGATACCTCGCTCCTTACAACGGAACACTGGAGTACGTGTGTTGATAAAGGGGTAGCGCAATATACCTGTGCGCATGGACAGACTTTTCAAAGCCCGCAGCATGACATTCTCGGGATATTTAGACCAGTTGGCGCCGGATACGACATGGGAGCCTACGATATTATGGCTTGGGGGCAGGGAGTTGGGGAAATTTCGGATTTCGGATTTCGGATTTCGAATTGGCCGAATCCGGTTGCAGAATCAACGACTTTCAGTTATACTCTGAAAGAATCAATGCAAGTCAATATTCAGGTATTTGACAGTTTCGGGCAATTGGTTGCAGAACCTTTGAGTGCATATCAGACAAAAGGCGAACTACAATTTGAATGGAATCCGGTAAATCTGCCTGCCGGAATATACTTTTATAGGATTCAGGCAGGAGATAAATTGGGGAGCGGGAAGATTGTGAAATATTAGTTGGCAGTATGAAAAAACTTCTATTTTTCCTTTGCAGCCTGGCTTACATGGCTGCATTGCAGGCACAGATCATACATGTTCCTGCCGATTACCCCACCATCCAACAGGCAATTGATACTGCAAACACAGGCGATACAGTACTTGTGTCACCCGGAACATACGTGGAGAACATCGACTTTAAAGGAAACTTTTTAAACTTTAAGAACATCACCGTTGCCTCCCTTTTTCTGACCACCCAGGATACATCCTATATTTCCGAGACCATTATTGATGGTAATCAGTCGGGAAGTGTGATCACTTTAGGTGGTTTTATAGACTCTTCAATGATAATATCAGGATTCACGATTACAAACGGAAATTCATCCAAGGGTGGTGGAATTTGCATCGGTAAGCCTACTATTGTGGGTTTGATGGCAGGCGCTCCATCCCTTCAAAATTTGAATATAATTAATAATTCCGCAGGATCTGGGGGGGGAGTTTATGTTTTTGGTTCTGGCAGACCATCATTATATAATATTACTGTTTCCGGCAATACTGCGGAAACCGGAGGAGGACTTTGTTGCGATTCTGATAATCATGCGGGTGGATACAGTTCCGCATTCAAGTTAATGAATGTTACAATTACCGATAATGTAGCAAGTCAACAAGGTGGTGGACTTCATTTGTTTTCAATCTCGACATGGATTAATGAATTGCAAAATGTACAAATTATCAACAATACAGGAGCAAATGGTGGTGGGATTTATCTTTATAGCGGCTCATCAGTATTAACAAATGTGACCATTTCAGATAATTTCGGATCAGGGATTCAAATGTGGGGTTCTGAGGTGTTACTCACGAATTCAATCGTATGGAATGATGTGCCAAATGAAATCCTTTTTGAAAATAACTCCTGGAATAGTATTTTAACTGTAATAAATTCTGATATCCAGGGTGGGCAAAACGGCATCGTTACCAATAACAATGGATCAGTCAACTGGCTGGAAGGCAACATCAACGAGGATCCTCTGTTTGCCGGTAGCAGTGAGCGCCCATTTGCTTTATCCGATGGCTCACCCTGTATTGATACCGGCACACCAGATACCGCTGGATTAAATCTTCCTTTTGGGGATATCATCGGGAATAAGCGCATCTGGGATGGCAATGGCGATGGAATTGCCATCGTGGACATGGGAGCGTATGAGTATGGGTCGATTCCTGCGGAGATTGATAAGCCAGCAGTTGGCAGTTGGCATTTGGCGGTTGGCAGCTATCCGAATCCTATTATTGAATCAGCTACTTTCAGGTATAGACTAAAAGAATCCCAGCAAGTCAATATTCAGGTATTTGACAGTTTCGGGCAATTGGTTGCAGAACCTTTGAGTGCATATCAGACAAAAGGCGAACAACAATTTGAATGGAATCCGGGAAATCTGCCTGACGGGATATACTTTTATAGGATTCAGGCAGGAGATAAATTGGGGAACGGGAAGATTATCAAATTGTGAAATGCGAAATTGTCAATTGAAGGTAGGATCTGCAGGGAAATTTGCCCAGATTGCGTAATCCTTTCCCATACTTTTCAGGTAATTGCTCCATAACGTTTCGGGGTGGTCATTGATTATTTCACTGACCGTTGTTTGGGATATAACCCAGGATTTTTCCTTGATTTCTTTGTCAAGCTGGTTAGGCGACCATCCGGAATAACCAAGGAAAAACCGGATATCATTTGAAAGCAGCTCTTTCGATTTCATCTTTTCGCGGATGATGTCAAGATCTCCTCCCCAATAAAGTCCTTCCATTACATGCAGACTATTGTCAATGTCCGGGTGTCTGTGAAGGTAAAATAGACTATCGGTCTTTACCGGTCCGCCAAGATAGACAGGGAACTTATACGGCGGAAAATCTTTCAGGATTTCTTTCAGTTTGATTTCAATGGGCTTGTTGATGATCAGTCCGAATGTGCCTTCATCATTGTGCTCAGCGAGAAGTACAACCGCTTGTCGGAAGAAGAAATCGCGCAGCGCAGGTTCCGAAATGAGGATGGTTCCCTGCTTTGGTTTTATAACTGGTTTTTCCATGTTGTTCTCACAATTTTAGTATTTTTGCGCAGGCTCGTCCGACAAATATAATACCATTTCATGCTAAAATCAAACAGGCGCGAAAGATTTCTAACGTTAAAGGAACAATTTCCTTTTTTCGTATTTGAAAAGCAGGAATATTCGCTCGGTAGTCGCGGTCTCGAAATCCGGTTTACTTTTAATCTCGCCGATCAATATAAGTTTTACCCTACGCTTTTTATACCAAGGAAATCCTGTTTCCTGTCCGATGAAAATATTGCAAACCGCCTGCCCAATATTGTTTTCAACATCGGAATGATCGAACTGATTAGCTACTGGAAAGCGGCATGTCCGCCCAATCTTATTATTCAGCCCTTCGGTTTGTTTCCTGAACAGATTGCATGGTGGAAACATCTTTATTTTCATGGGTTAGGCGAGTTTTTTTATCTGAATTCCATCCCTTCTGATCAAGACACATTTTTGAATATTGAGGTTGCCTCCAAAAATCATCTTCCGCCTCAAAGGTATTCCCTCGATAATTCCATTATCATTCCGGTAGGAGGGGGAAAGGATTCTGCGGTAACTCTCGAATTACTTGGAATGACGCCCGGCGCTCTTCCGCTGATTTTGAACCCACGGAAAGCCTGCATCAAATCAATGGTGGCAGCGGGATTTGCGGGGAACGATTATTTCGAAATTCATCGGACTATTGATCCTCTGTTGCTGTCGCTTAACGACATGGGTTTTCTTAACGGACATACTCCGTTTTCGGCGCTTCTCGGCTTTCTCACCGTTCTCGCATCGGCGATGACCGGCAAAAAACATATTGCGCTTTCAAATGAATCAAGCGCTAACGAGCCAACAATTCCGGGAACCGATATCAATCATCAGTACTCAAAATCGTTTGCTTTTGAAACTAACTTCCGTCAATATATTTCTACATGGATTAATAGTGAAATCAACTACTTCAGTTTTCTGAGACCTCTGCATGAGCTACAGATTGCGGCGCTTTTCTCCGGCTTTCCCAAATATCATCCTGTTTTTAAAAGCTGCAATGCAGGAAGTAAAACCGACAGTTGGTGCTGCAATTGCCCTAAATGCCTGTTTACTTATATAATATTGGCTCCTTTTTTACCCGAAACCAGCCTTAAAGCGATTTTCGGAAAAAATCTGTTATCCACTGAAAGTTTACTGCCCTGGTTTGAGCAGTTATCAGGATTGGCAGAGGAAAAACCATTTGATTGCATCGGCACAGTTGATGAAGTAAATGTTGCGCTGTGTGAAATCATCGGCAGAAACTCTTTGGATTCACTCCCTTTTCTTCTGGATTATTACCGGAATAGTCGTCTATATCCACAATGTTTGCCTGGGAATTTTGAGAAGACTCTCCTCGCTTTTTCACCTCATCATCATTTGCCGCACGAATTTGAACAAATTCTCAAAAAGGCAATCAATGGATGACCTGATCCGTAAACGTTTCAGCGGAAAATCTGTGGCGATTCTCGGCTTTGGCAGAGAAGGGCAATCCACCTACTCCCTGATAAGACGAGTGTTACCCGATTTGCCTTTAACCATTGTCGACGCTAATGAAAATGTAGTCGCAAATCCTCTGGTCGCCCGGGATAATAACCTGCAATTTATCACCGGAGACGGTTATGAATCGCATCTCCCTGAATTTGATCTGATTGTTCGTTCTCCAGGAATTACCATCTGGCAACTTACAGGTTTGCCGGGACAACCGGTTGCTGATGGTCAGATTTCACATGGGAAAATTACTTCTCAAACAGAATTGTTCCTCGAAAAGTACAGCGCTCAGGTAATCGGAATTACCGGCACTAAAGGGAAAAGCACAACTTCAAGTCTTATTCATCATATTCTGCGGTGCGCCGGGCGCGATGTTTTACTTGCCGGCAATATCGGCAACCCTGTTTTCCATATAACCGGGCTAATAACGCCGGAAACACTCATTGTTGTTGAATTGTCGTCGCATCAACTGGAATTTCTGAAAGTCGCCCCGCATATTTCGGTTTTTTTGAATCTTTTTCAGGAACATCTCGATGCATACCCATCCTACGAAGCCTATCAGCACGCCAAATTGAATATTACGAGGTATCAGTCAGAATCAGATTTCATTGTATTTAACGCCGATGATAATCTGGTTTCCGCGCTAATCAATCCGTTTCTTCCTTTTCGGAAGGGGTTTTCTTATTCACTTTCAGTCAAACAGGAAAAAGGAACATCTCTTCGCGACGGACAAATAGTGTTTTGCGATGGATTGAAGGAGGTTCCGGTATGGAAAATTCATCAGGATCGTTTCCTCCGCGGGGAGCATAATCTGAAAAACATAATGGCTGCAATCAATGTAGCAATGATTCTTGGTATTGATCCCGAATTTATTGAAGAGGGAATTGCCACTTTCAAAGGATTGGAGCACAGGCTTGAATATGTTGGCGAATATAAAAAGATTCATTTTTACAACGACTCCATTGCAACTATCCCCGAAGCCTGCATCGAGGCAATCAGGGCAATACCTTCGGTTGATACCCTTGTGGCTGGCGGTTTCGACCGCGGAATTGATTACGCCGGACTTGGCAGTTTTCTTGCCGGTTCCGACGTAAGGAATATCATCCTCATTGGCGCTGCCGGTTACCGGATCGGCAAAGAAATCCAACTCGTTTCATTGGGCAAAAAACAGCTCTTCTTTATCAACAGGTTTGATGATTTTGCGCCAATCGCCTTCCGCGAAACTCGTCCCGGAAATGTATGTCTCCTTTCTCCCGCCGCCGCAAGTTATGATGAATTTCAAAACTTCGAAGAACGTGGGAAAAGATTTCGGGAACTCATACAAAGGTAATGATGAAAATAAACGGAAATTCCATGACTTTCGCGGGTAAGTTTCTTTTAATCGTCAGTAGCGCTTTTTTTTCATCAGGTTTAACCGGGCAAAATTCGAATTACGAAAAAAATGTCAATAGTTACATTGAGAAATATAAGGGCGTTGCGGTAAATGAAATGAACCTTTATAAAATTCCGGCAAGCATAATTCTTGCTCAGGGAATTCTTGAATCAACAGCAGGTACAAGCAAACTCGCCACCGATGCGAATAATCATTTCGGCATTAAATGTCATAAAGAGTGGACAGGAAAGACCTTTATTCAGGATGATGAAACCAAAAATGAGTGTTTCAGAAAGTACAGCGATCCATTGGAGTCGTTTCGGGATCATTCTCATTTCCTCACCCGGCGCGACCGTTACAAAGTTTTGTTTGCTCTTGAAATATCCGATTACCAGGGATGGGCTCGCGGATTGAAAGCCGCAGGTTATGCTACCAATCCCAAATATGCCCATCTTCTAATCAAAACTATTGAAACCTATAAACTGTACAAATTTGATAAAATTGCGGCAGGAAAGCCAAAACCGGAAACTGTTCAGGCTTCAGATGTGGCATTGGGAGATGAAGTTCAGCGCGGGTTCAGGTTAATCGAACAAGGCGCTACCGGTAGGGATATTTTTCTGAATAACCGCCTGAAGCTGATAATTGCCCAAAGCGATGATAATGTCTATCTGATTTCCAGAGATGTTAACATCAGCGTTGAAAAGTTGCTTACCGCCAACGATCTGGCATTTGCCACTTCATTAAAACCTGGTCAAATCGTATATCTCGAACAAAAACGCCGCCGGGCAGGCGTGAAATATCACACATTCAGGGAAGGCGAAACGTTATATGGAATTTCGCAGCAATATGGCGTCAAACTGAAGATGATCTATAAGCGCAATAACCTCCTGGATTTGGTTGAGCCACAGCCGGGAACGGTTTTAAAACTTCGATAAACGGTAATTTTTTACAATTCTGCCGGCTCCAACAATTAAGCTCATCGGTCGTCCTTTTTCGAGGATACCAATATCAAACGGCGTATTTCCTCTGACGCCGGATTCAAGTTCACGATAACCATTATGGTCAAAGATAAACAGCTCATTGGTTTCCGGAACAACAAAGCCAACAAGCGCCTTCCCGCCCTGACCATGAAGAATGAACGGGTCGTTCCTGATGTCGCGCCGAAAGGCATACGAATAAATGAGTTTATAGTTTCGATTGTAATAGAATATTTGGTTACGATCGGAATAGATAAACTCCGGTTGTGCGTTTCCGGTAATATCTTCATAGAAAAACCGATGATCTGGCGAGAAAATATTAAGGGTGACTTCCGACTTTCTTCCGTTTTCCTGAATGAAAACCAGTTTACCGCTGTGTCCGGTAGTAAGAATGACCCCTTTTTTGTTCGTTTTGTTGCAATAAAAACCAGAGGATGGCGCCGCTATAAATCCGGGATTTAGCGCAATCGCAGGATTTCCGTCAGGGTCGGTAATCATGGTTTTCCCGCTGTTGCCTGTCACCACGAAATAACGACGGTTTCCAATATGAAGATCATAAGCCTCGTGTGAAATTTCTTCTCCGATATTCGGGCGTTTCCAATCGGGAAAAGATGTTCCTTCAAGGTTAAATTTATATAGCCGGTTGTCCTGAAAAGCGACCAGAATAGTGTAACCCCCATCTTTATCCGGCGGTATGAGCGTAAGTGGATTCGTAGCCCTGAGTGGAAAACGCATCGGGTATTTATCGGCAAAACGACCATCCGCATGAAGCATATACAGGTGGGTATCGGTGTTGAACAGGAGAAACAAAGAATCATAACCCGGCAGGGCGATTGTTTGGATTTCGCCACGAATGTTCCCCATGATTGGTAATTTCCACCTAATCTCCCCATCCGGCGAAATCATGTAAAGTTTGTTGTTAATATCTGTCAGAATAATTGCTTTATCACCATCCCTGGTGATGTTGATGATTTTTGGCGGTTTGCCG
Source organism: Bacteroidota bacterium (assembly GCA_037131145.1). Taxonomy (GTDB): domain Bacteria; phylum Bacteroidota; class Bacteroidia; order Bacteroidales; family FEN-979; genus CAIVAT01. The sequence continues at coordinate 37,228 of JBAXRP010000005.1, read as the reverse complement.
ATGGTTGTGTCAAGTCTTGCCTGCCATTGAAGCGGTCCTTCATTTTCAAGGTTAGGATTATACCTCAGAAAAAAATTGGAGTAGAAAAGTCCGTCGGCATTACTGAACTGGAAAGCAATGGATTCTATTTTGCGCAAACTGTCCAAAACAGGGTTCAACTGCGCCGAGAGGCTCGGGTTCAGTAATTTTTGAATAGTATGGATAGCGTTTCGCGTATTATAATAGCTGTAAACATTGTAATTATCCGGAAGGTTTGAGGCAAAGTCGCTGTAAGTCTTGTCTTTTTCAAGTGTGGCTGTTTCCTGAAATTGATTTATAATTTGCTCAATATCTTTCGTTGAATTTCCCATAACGAGATATCCATGTACAAACGTGAAACATCTTACTTTTACCTTTCCGAAAATTTCTCCAAACAGAGACGGGAAAAACGGCGGGAGATCAAGAAGATAGACCTTACTGCCACGATATACCAAAGAATCGGATTTCAGTCCGATACTATCGCCAAGCGCTAACAGCAAAGAAGCTGCTTTTACAGTGTCGGGCGCTGCAATCGCAGCGCAATTGCGCTCCTCGACGCTTCCGGTGTTATCGAGTCCAAAAACGCAGGCTTCCATGCCTATCCAGGGAAGAAAATATTCGCCGATATTCAGTTGAAAACGATCTATTATCGAAGCAACGGCGTTTTGATCGGCGGTGGATTTTTCATCGTTTATTGTGCGCGACTGAAAACGACGGGAAAAGCGCTCAGGATCGCTCCATCCATAAGCAGTGAAATAAATTGCGTTTGATGGAACAATAGCCGAAATTTTCATTTTTCGTGGTTCCTGATCTGAGAACAGCGAAAGAAATTGCTGGCTGCTGTCGGAGGCAACCGTGATTCCATTGAACAATAGTTCATCTTTTTTGATTATGAGATCAAGCCCGCTCCAGTCGGCAAAACCGGAGAATTTTATCAGGTCGGCAAGGGTTTCTTCCCTTGTAATGGTTGATAAAACGAGTGAGAAAAACCGGTAATTAATATAAATGTTGGCGTCGGCTTTTTTCCCAACGGTTGCTTCAACTTTTTTAAACCCGGCAGAAGTTGCCAGCGGGGTATTGAGTGAGAGCCGGTCAATTGATCTTTTTACAAGGTTGGCATGGTAACTTCCCGTGAAAACTCCCTTCATCACTGCGAAATAAAAAGGGTTGCGGGCGCCTTTTACCTGAATTCGGTGCAGGTTTGTTGTGGAATATGGCGTGGAAGTAATTATTGCTTTATCCTCTGTAAGATCTTTGATAAAATCAAGAATATATGTTTCGGGATCGGCGCCATTAACCGACGCAAGGTAAAGAGCTCCGAAATTTGATCGTCCGCTCAGCGTAATGGCAACCCAAATTTTGTATTGCTGAAAAATATGGCTGATCTCCTGGTTTTTCCGGCTTGCTGAATCAAAGTACTGAAGTTCATTACGAACAATAATAATCCCCGGAAATTGAGAAATGGATTTCCATAAAAGGTTCGAACGGTTCAACTCATCAAGCAGGTTACCAGCCTGGTTCAGTTGGATGATCATCGCCGTATTTCCCGGTATTGCATTAAAAGGGGATTCGGCGGGACGATGAAATTTTTGATACAAATTAAATCCAAGCCACGAAAAACCCGCGATGGCAAGAAGAACAAAAAGTGAAATCAGTATGAGCCTGATATTTTTCATGGATGGTTTCTGTGAAAACCAATGCAAAGGTAGCCCGAAGAAATAAAAAGGGGGAAAAAGTTTTTAACCAATGGCGGAGGAATTGTTAATAAGATTCGTTTCAGGGGTTTCACATCGGAATGAAAGGCGGTGATATGGAGTCAGACCGAATTTACGAATAGCTTCACGATGTTTTTTTACCGGATATCCCTTGTTTGTATGCCAGTCATACTCCGGAAATTCATGGTGTATCTGTTGCATATACTCATCTCTGTAAGTTTTTGCAAGAATGGATGCTGCCGCAATCGAAAGAAAAATTGAATCTCCCCGCACAATACATTTGTGAACAATTCCGAATACCGGTTTAAAACGGTTTCCGTCAATAAGCAGAAGTTCAGGTATAACAGTGAGTTTTTGAATAGCGATATGCATTGCGAGAATTGAGGCGTTAAGAATGTTTATTTCATCAATTTTCGGAGCGTCAACCCGCGCAACTGCCCAGCTAATTGCATTTTCTTCAATTACAGGACGGAGGCTGTTGCGCTGTTTCGCAGTAAGTAGCTTGGAATCAGTAAGGGTTTCATGGGTGAAACTGCGCGGAAGAATCACTGCTGCCGCAAAAACAGGACCTGCAAGGCAACCCCTTCCCGCTTCATCGCAACCTGCTTCGGTAAGCATATCTGTTAGATGGCTTCGTAACATCGCAGTCAGAAAATTTTCACCGGTAAAACAGGTTATGGATAAATAAATTATTCAGCAGGACAGAAAAAAAATAGATAAGCAGAATCACTTCGGCTACCTTTGTTTTTTTTAAACCGGTGAGGGTTCGCGCAGTTACCATTGTTAAGGCAGGAATTGCGAGGGCAATATGATAAACAGCCATTGACCCTGAAAACAGGAAAGAGGCGATAACAAAAAAAATTGTCCAGAGTAGAACATTGGATTTGGCTCTGATTTCTACAACTTTATCAGCGCCTTTCCGGTAGAATAAAATTCCCCAGAAAGCCACAATCAGAGTGTAACTTCCAAGTATATAAAAATCGGCGTTGAATGGATTTGGGAACAAAACAATCCTGCTGAAAAATTTGATATACGAATCAATAGTTCCAATGAATTCATTATGCCAGAATGCCCATACAGCCATATAAATCAAAGGCGTGGCAAGTCCGATAAAGGCAGCCATCCAGGCGCGCCAGCTTGCCGCGCTACAAAGCAGAAGGCTGATAATAACAAAGGCAAACCAGATGATAAACGGAAGGTAAAAAAAACCGGCAATTGATGTGAAAAGGCCTGCCACGAAAACCCTGTCAAGGTGTTCGGGTTTGTTATAATATATAAGAATCTGGTAGAGGATCATTATCATAAACCCCACAGCAATATTAACCGGAGTTAGCGTGAGATTGTCAGGCAGAAAACTCATCAGAACAAAGAATACCAAAGCGGAAAGCGAGGAGTTTTTTAAAACCAGTTCATGCCTGCTGAACATGGTGGCAAGAAAATAGGTTTCGGTCAGAATCAGTATAAAACCCAGCAGCGTAGCAACAAAGGGATAATTATTGAGCCAGAAATAAACCAAATTGTAAAGGGGAACCGGACTATCAGGAGCCGGCATTTCCGGCGGGGTAATGAAAGCGCTCATCCAAAGAAACATGCCGGTAATTGCAATAATCAGATACTGGCTGAAAAAACTGGATTTAAAAAAGTTTATGAACATAGATCGAAACCGATGTCGCGCCGGTAATGTTTTCCTTCATAATTAATTTTTTCAGCATTTTTGTAGGATTTCTCAAGCGCTTCAGCCATTGTTGCCCCGAAAGAGGTAACAGCCATTACTCGTCCGCCATTGGTAATAACTTCGCCACTTTGTGAATTTGAAGTTGTCCCTGAATGAAATATCAGGCTTCCGGTTACATACTGTTCTCCCGTGATTGACCTGAAGTTTTCATAAACGCCGGGATAGCCTTTCGATACAAGCATTACGGTTGCTGTGGTTCGTTGGTCAATTTGAATAATTTCCCGCTCCAGTTTTCGGGCTGCAACTGCATTGCACAACTGAAGCAGGTCGTTCTGCAAACGAGGTATTATTGATTCGGTTTCAGGGTCGCCAAGGCGGCAGTTATATTCAATAACGAAGGGATTTCCATTGACATTCATCAATCCGAAAAAGATAAATCCAGTATAATCAATTCCTTCTGTTATCAAGCCGTTAATGGTAGGTTGGATAATCTGTTCCAGGGCTTTATCCATAAACGAATCATTGGCAAACGGAACCGGTGAAACCGATCCCATGCCGCCTGTATTTGCGCCTGTATCGCGCTCGCCGATTCTTTTGTAATCCTTGGCTTCGGGCAGTAATTTAAAGGACGCGCCATCGGTTATCACAAAAACCGACAGTTCAATGCCATGGAGGTATTCCTCTATAATTACCTTTTCGGAAGCGCTTCCAAATCGGTTTTCCAAAAATATTCCCGTGAATTCGGTAATGGCGTCATCAAGTGAATCTGAGATAATAACTCCTTTTCCTGCGGCAAGTCCATCGGCTTTGAGCACATAAGGCGGCTTGAGGGTATGAAGAAATTCAATTCCGGCGCTGATTGTAGTCTTGTCGAAGGTCATGTACCGCGCTGTTGGGATTTCATACCGGCGCATGAACTGTTTTGCAAAGTCTTTACTTCCTTCAAGACGGGCGCCTTTGGCAGATGGTCCGATTACCGGAATCCGGCAGATTTGAGGGTCGGCAAGAAAAAAGTCATAGATACCATGTACCAAAGGGTCTTCCGGTCCTACGATTACCATATTTATCTGATGTTCCAGAACAGTTTTTTTAATTGAAGGAAAATCAAGGACAGAAATATCGAGATTGGTTCCGATCGAAGCAGTTCCGGCATTTCCGGGCGCGATAAACAGACGGGAAAGCAGGCTGCTCTGTGAAATCTTCCATGCCAGCGCATGTTCCCTTCCTCCGGAACCCAACAATAAAATGTTCATAAATAATCAGGCTTTAAGTGCTTTTTCAATAGATTCCCACAAACGGTCGGCGGTTTGCTGCCACGAAAACAGAGATTTGCGCCGACGACCGCGAATTATAAGGTCTTCGCGCAAACTCTCATACTGATAAGCTTTGTAAAGCGCTTCGGCAATTGATTCGGGATCGAAAGGATTGATAAAAAGAGCGGCGTCGCCGGCAACTTCGGGCATTGAAGTAACATTGGAGGTTATCACCGGCACTTCTGCTCTGAATGCCTCGATTATCGGAATTCCAAAACCTTCGAAATATGAAACATAAGTGAGAGCGAGAGCCGAACCCAGAACTCCTTTCAGTTCATCAATGTTGAGCCTGCCTGTAAATATCACGTCGTCGGAAAAAACCATACGGTTGAAAGCCGAGTCAATCTCAGTGGTCCACCACTTCCTGGCTCCCACTATCAGTAGTTTTACTTCCGAAGGATTTGATTTTTTAAAAAGATCAAATGCGCGAAACAGGTTAACGAGATTTTTTCGCGGGTGCAGCGAACCAATAAACACAAAATAGGGATGACCCCCGGAATATATCGCCCTGATCTTTTCCCGGTTCACTTTTTTAATCGGTTGATAGGCGTCGTTTGCTCCATCATAAACAACATCAATTTTATCAGGCGAAACATGATATTGTTTGACAATATCGCTTTTTGAAAATTCGGAAACGGTAGCGATTCTTATTGCTTTTGCAGCATATTTAGGGAAATATCTCCGGTAATATCTTCTTGTCCAGTATGGAATATCCTGTGGATAATGCTCAAAATTAAGGTCATGGAAAACAGTTAATGATTTCACCGGCGTTTTCAGGGATAAAAATCCGTCGGGGGAAAGAAAAAGATCAGGTTTGATTTTTTCGAACAACTTCGGAAGCGCCATCTCAAACCATGTAAAATACAGGATCGGATGCCTCGCCTGCGGATATTGGATAATGGGAGTTATATTATCCGAAAAGATAAACTGCGGATCGTAGTCGCGATCAAAGATAAAATAAAAGCGATGCTCCGGATGCTGGGTAGTGATCAGTTTCAGCGATTCATAAGTAAACCAGCCAATACCTTCCAGCTTGTTGTTGATCAGCAACCGTGTGTTAACCGCAATGTTCATTAATTTTTTAACTTTGTAGCAAATATCTGAATATTTTTTGAGTTAATAGTAAAAGATCCCAATCCCGGCCGACTTTACACCTATTTCATGCAGCGGAAGTTCCTGACAAATCTGGGTTTACTTCTTTTCATAAATCTTCTCATAAAACCCGTTTGGATTTTTGGGATTGACCTTACTGTTCAGCGCAGTGTCGGGGTGACTGATTACGGTTTTTATTCAGTTATTCTGAATTTCTCCTTTCTGTTCAACATCCTTCTCGATCTGGGGATAACCAATTTCAACAACCGGAATATCGCCCAAAACAATCAGTTACTAAACAAGCATTTCGAGGGTTTGCTCGTGCTAAAACTCATGCTGGCGGTTATTTATATTTTAATTATTTTTTCCGTTGCCCTGATTCTGAATTACAGCGCGGCTCAGTTTCGTTTGCTCGGATGGCTGGCATTCAATCAGTTTCTGCTCTCTTTCATTTTATACCTGCGTTCCAATGTTTCAGGCTTTCTCATGTTTCGAACTGATAGCATGTTATCAGTTCTTGACAGGGTGATGATGATCTTGTTTTGCGGCGTATTGCTGTGGGGAGGGATTATTGATTCTCCATTCAGGATTGAGTGGTTTGTTTACACCCAAACGCTGGCTTATTCCATTACCGCAATTACTGCTTTCATGATTGTTGTTAAAAAAGCGCGCTTCCGGAAATTAAACTGGAACTGGCCCTTTTTTCTGATGATCATGAAACAAAGCGCTCCTTTTGCCTTGCTGGTGTTGTTAATGACATTCTATAACCGGCTTGACCCTGTAATGATGGAGAGTTTATTGCCCGATAAAACCGGCAATGAACAGGCCGGGATTTACGCTTCGGGATTCCGGTTACTCGACGCCGCCAATATGGTTGCCTATCTGTTTGCCGTTCTTTTGGTTCCCATATTCAGCAGGATGCTCAAAGAGAAACAACCGGTGGAACAGATGCTGAAACTCTCCTTCACCCTGATAATTTCGATAGCTTCAATAGTATCAATCGGATTGTTTTTTTACAGCAGGGAGGTGATTGATCTTCTTTATGATTCGCATATTGAGGAGTCAACCTCCGTGTTTCGACTACTCATTCCCGGCTTTATAGCCGTTTCAACGGTTAATATCTTTGGCACGTTATTAACCGCCAACGGAAGTTTTAAACAGCTTAATCTCATTGCTTTATCAGGACTTGTGATTAATTTCATACTTAATTTCATCCTTATCCCCAAATTTCTGGCAACAGGTTCGGCAATTGCCAGTCTGGTGACACAATTTACCATGGCAGTTCTTCAGGTGATTATAGTTCAGAAAATTTTCAGATTTAAAGTGAATTTCAGATATCTTATCACCTTATTTGTTTTTATCGCAGGTGTGATCGTTTTCAACTATATTTCAAAAATGTTTCCCATTAATTGGTCATTCCTGCCAACGTCATACTCCTGGCTTGGCAGCTTTACTCTTGTCCTGTTAATTTCTGTAATTTTTGCCTCAATTCTGAAATTATGGAGTTTCGGGTCGCTGCAAAAAATTCTTCGCCAGGACCGCTGATTATTTAGGATTTCCATTTGACTCCCGCTTTATCATTCGGATAATTGCCTATCTTTGGCAACAATTTTGATTTTTCTCCTATGACCAATGAAGTAAAAAACGGAGATGATTTCGATTCCTCAAACCTCGTGATCTTTCTTTACAAGTGGCGGAAACCCTTGTTTATTGTTATGCTGGTTGCCGTGGTCGCCTCATGGTTTTTCTCCTCGCCATGGTTCATTACTCCAAAATTCAAATCAACGGTAATCATGTTTCCTGCGAGCAGCAGTTCCATTTCCCAATCGCTGCTGAATGAACAATCAATAAAAGGTCAGGATATTACTGCCTTTGGCGAGGATGATCAGGCAGAGCAACTGCTACAGATTTTGCACTCCAATAAAATCCGGAACAAGATTGTGCAGCAGTATGACCTGATGCGACATTATGATATTGACAGCGCTTCGGATATAAAGTATTCAATGCTTTTCAAAGAATATGACGACAACATCACCTTTCGTCGCACCGAGTTCATGGCTGTTCAGATAACGGTTTTTGATAAAGATCCGCAACTTGCCGCCGACATTGCCAATACCATTGCCTCATTACTCGATTCTACTAAAAACGATATGATGCGGCAGCGTTCCGTTAAAGGTTATGAGGTTGTAAAAGCTGAATATGAAGCGATGAAAGCGGATAAAGATAAAATAGTAGATTCGCTGGTAGTACTGGGAAGTTTGGGAGTTAATGATGTAGAATACCAATCGCAGGTGCTTAATCAGCAATATGCAATCACCGTAATGAACGGAAATCGTATCGCCCAGGCAGCTTTGCAGAAAAAACTTGATGTGCTTGGAAAGTATGGCGGGATTTATATGGCTTTAAAAAATTCACTTGAATTTAAAACGGAACAACTCATTCTGCTTGAAACCAAATACAAGCAGGCAAAGGTTGACGCTGAACAAAATCTGCCTCAAAAATTTGTGGTCAGCGACGCCTTCAAAGCCGAGAAAAAGTCATACCCGATACGTTGGCTGATTATTCTTGTTTCAACCGTTGCAGCGCTTTTTATGGCAATCATTTTCATTATTGTTAATGAAAATATCTCTGCATACAATTCACATAAGAAATTTTTGGTAGGACAATCATAAATTACAATATCCTGATTATGGACACTTTTTTCAATAGTAAAAATATCATTGATTTAATATTAAAATGGAAACTACAGCTTGTGGTTGTTGTTGTTGCCGCTATTCTGCTTTCAGCGCTTTTTTCAAGTCCGATATTCATCACGCCATTATATAAATCAAATTGCGTACTATATCCTTCCAATGTTTCGCCTTATTCTGATGAAAGTGAAACCGAGCAAAGTTTGCAAATTTTTCAGTCAAGAGACATCAGAGACAGCCTTGTGAAAAAATTCAATCTTGCGCGACACTGGGGAATAGACAGCGCATATAAACATTTTGAAAGTTCGCTTGTTTGGGAATACAGTCAGCGGGTACATATTGGAAAAACCCCTTTCGAAGCGGTTGAAATAGAAGTTTTGGATCAGGATCCGATAATGGCGCGCGATCTGATTCTCGCTATGCTGGACGCCTACAACAAGAAGATTCGCTCAATGCATAGAACAAAGTTTGGGGAGGTTGTAAGCAATTACAATTTTATCATGGGGATTAAAAAAAATTACCTCGACTCCCTCAAAAGCAGAGCCGAGGAACTCGGAATAAAATTTGGACTTCTTGAATATCAGTCGCAAACAAGAGAAGTTATGCGCGCTTACCTGAGTACCGGAGGAGGTTCTGTTCGATCAGCCGAAGCCAAGGCATTAAAAAAGAATCTGGAAGAAAATGGCGGTGAAATCCAGTTGCTGTCGGAGATGATGAAATCGGAGTCGGGAACTTTCAGCGCTATGAAACTTGATGCAGACCGCGCATTGCTTGATTACAATCGAAATTATACTTATGTAAATGTTCTTAGCAAACCCTTCGTTGCCGATAAAAAAAGTTATCCGATCCGATGGTTAATCGTGGTTTTCAGTACCCTGGCAACATTTTTTATGGCGATTCTGATAATTGGGATGATTGAACGCAGCCGATTCCGCAGTTACACAATAGCTAATGAAGGAGAAAATAGCTGAAATACAAAGTTACCTTACCGGTAGCAATCAAAGGATTTCAATCCTTTATGCACTTTGCGCCCTGTTCATCGGACTGAACTGCTATCTCATTGGCAGAGATACTTACTGGCTGCTGTTTTTACCGGTGTTTATTGTGATTCTCTATTATTATTTCTATTCCGTTGACAAGATTCTGCTTCTCATCACCTTTCTTACGCCGCTTGCGATAAACGTTACCCAGTTTGAGTTTAATGTTGGAGTATCCATTCCAACAGAACCTCTGATGCTGGGGGTTTTGCTTCTTTTCGTCATTAAACTGTTTTACACCAATAGTTTTGATAAGAAGATATGGACTCATCCTATGACTATCGTTATCGGACTGCAATTGCTTTGGATGCTGATTACGAGTATCATGAGTGATATGCCGATGGTTTCTTTCAAACACTTACTAGCCAGGTTGTGGTTTGTTGTGCCATTTTATGTTCTTTGCATCCCGCTTTTCAGGAAAATATCAAATATCAATTTGTTTGTCTGGCTCTATACTATTCCACTTATCATTGTGATCGGTTATACTACCTATCATCACTCGTTATGGGGATTTAATGAGGAAGCCGGTCATTGGGTTATGGAACCATTTTATAATGACCATACTATTTATGGCGCAATCCTTGCCATTTTTATTCCCATTTTCGTTGGGTTTGTTCTGAATAAAGAGGCAGGGAAAACCTCGCGATTTTTCAGTGTGGTTGTACTGGCTATATTGTTTGTGGCTCTGGCGCTCTCTTTTAGCAGGGCTGCCTGGCTGAGTCTGGCATTTGCTATTGGCGTATTCTTTCTAGTGATCTCCCGGATCAAATTCCGATGGATACTCTTTTCCACCATTCTGTTTGGGCTTCTATTTTACCTGTTTTCCTACGAAATACTTGATCGCCTCGAAAAGAACCGACAGGGACCATCCGCTAACTTTGTGGAGCACATCCGGTCAATATTGAATATCTCCACTGATAATTCTAACCTCGAAAGAATCAATCGCTGGCAGTCGGCATTACGTATGTTTGATGAAAGACCATTCTTTGGGTACGGACCTGGAACCTATCAGTTTGAGTATGCGCCATTTCAACGGGCGCGGGAGAAAACGTTGATAAGCACCAACGCCGGCGATAAGGGAAATGCGCACAGTGAATACATCGGGCCTCTCGCTGAACAGGGATTTATTGGAATGATTCTGGTTCTGGCGGTAGTGGCTACCTTTATCTTAACCGCGCTCCGTGTTTATAAAAGGAGTGACCAGAAATATATAAAAATTCTGAGCTTATCATTAATGCTCGCCCTTCTGACCTATTTCATTCATGGAATAATGAATAACTTTCTCGACACCGACAAAGCTTCCGTACCGGTTTGGGGATTTATTGCTGCAATTGTAGCCCTCGACTTATATTCGGGAAACAAGGAAAAATCAGAACTCTGAAGTTTCACTTTCTATCTACCTCGCTACCTCGCGATTTCATTTTTGCGCCAACTGTCTAAGTACAACGAGTTCGCGCCACTTTTTTCTGGGATCGTCGGCCGGAATACCCCAGTATGTTTTACCGCCTTCAAGCGATTTATCAACGCCTGACAATGCAAGTACAATAGCTTTTTTACCGATGGTAAGATCTTTGTTTACCGAAACTCTTGCCCAAAGAATCACATCGTCCTCAATTGTCGTAACGCCTGCAATAGCGCAATGAGCGCCGATCAGGCAATTGCGACCTACAAAAGTGTCATGACCGATCTGGATATGGTTATCAAGTTTGGTTCCGAAGGAAATTATGGTATCGCCTGAAACTCCTTTATCAATAGTAGTAGCAGCGCCAATTTCAACATTATCTTCAATGACAACCCTGCCACACGATTCCAGTTTTTTCCAGCCTTCAGTACGACGCTGAAAGTAAAAAGCATCTGCGCCAAGAACAGCGGCTGAATGAATAATTACGTTATTGCCGATAACCGTATGATCGTAAATAGCGGCATTAGCATGTATAATACAGTTTTTGCCAATCTTTACATGATTTCCCACAAAAGCTCCCGGCTGAATTACAGTTCCTTCGCCGATTTCAGCGTTTTCACTAATCAAAGAAGCAGCCTTTTCAAAAGGACGCAACTTAGTTGCCAGCGAAACAAAATCATCAAAAGGTTTTTCACTAATAAGCAGGGCTTTTCCTTCAGGACAAGGAACCTCCTTATTGATCAGAATCGTTGTAGCATTTGAATTCAATGCCTTTGAATAATACTTTGGATGATCAACAAATGTCAAATCCCCTGGCTCAACCTTATGAATTTCGTTCATACCGGTTACCAGAAAGTCCGGATCGCCAACCGGCATTGCATTCAGCATAGTCGCCAGTTCGGAAAGCGTAAAAGGCTTGAGAAACTTCATAATCTAAAACATGGAACTTTGAACCTGAAACTTTGAACTAAACTTTCACCCTCTCCGAATAATCACCCGTTCTTGTATCAACTTTAATTGTTTCGCCTTCATTGATAAAAAGGGGAACTTTAACTGTTGCTCCGGTTTCTACGGTACACTCTTTCAGGGCATTGGTTGCCGTATTCCCGCGCATACCAGGCTCGGTGTAGGTAATCAAAAGATTAACAAACGGAGGAAGTTCGCAGGTAAGTGCAGTTTCAGTATCGGCATGGAAAAGGATTTCAACTTCCTGACCATCTTTCAGAAACTGTGGCGCATTTATAAGCGTTTCAGGAATGTATATCTGTTCAAAAGTTTCGAGGTGCATGAAATGATAGCCTGAATCATCCTTGAAAAGATATTGATATTTTCTGCGTTCAACGCGTGCGATTTCAATTTTGGCTCCCGAATCAAAAGTGTTGGCAATAACCCGGCCATGTTTAAGGCTCTTCAGTTTTGTACGGATAAACGCCGGACCCTTCCCGGGTTTGACATGCTGAAATTCAACGATACTGTATAAATCGTTATTAAATTCAATAACCAGACCATTTCTGATATCTGCTGTTGTTGCCATAAAAATTTATTGATTGTTCATTCATAAAGGGCTGCAAAATTAGTCAAAAAACTTGAATTAAATGTGTTAATTTTGCCGCTGTTAAGAAAACGAGCTCGCTTTACGGCTAATGAAACAACTACTCAAACATTTTCTCTCTCTGCTACATATTTCGGTAACCCGTAATCAGAAATATGACGCCTTTACCAGAAAAATTCTAAAGCAGGTTCTGAAACCCGACTCAAACTGCGCAGATATTGGATGCCATAAAGGAGAAATCCTTGATTTGATGATTAAACAAGCGCCTCGCGGAAAAAAATTCGGGTTTGAACCTATTCCTGAATTGTATCAGTTTCTGCTTTCAAAGTATAGCGGTGTGACTGACATTGAAATCAGTCCCATTGCGCTTTACGATAAAAAGGGGCAGACCTCTTTTCAACATGTTCTTAATGCTCCTGCATATAGTGGCATAAAAAAGCGGAAGTATGACGGAAAGCAGGTTGACATTGAGCAGATCACCGTTGAAACTGAAAGATTCGATGATGTCATCCCTGCCGATCTTCGTATTGATCTGTTAAAAATAGACGTCGAAGGAGCCGAATTCAGGGTGATGAAAGGAGCGGTAAACACCTTGAAACGATGGAAGCCCATTGTGATTTTTGAATTTGGACTTGGCGCCGCCGATTTCTATAATTCCAGTCCCGGCGATTTATATCGTTTTATTACCGGTGAATGCGGATTAAAAATATCCACTTTGCAGGGATTTATTGATAAAGCGCCGGCTTTATCGGATGCTCAATTTCAGAAATTTTATGAAACCGGCAGCGAGTATTACTTCGTTGCACACCCTTGACCCTTATAATCCTCTACTTTCAGCAAATTAGCGGCAAATGACGATTCCGTGTGATGCAGGTTTGTACAGATAATAACTGTGCGGTTTTTTGAATATTTGTTCATGAGTTCAAGGTACCACCCGATGCCTTCCTCGTCAAGGTTTGTAGTGGGCTCATCAAGCAGAATCAGCGGCACATTACTAAGCAGGGCAAGAACAAGTTTTACCCGTTGTTTCATTCCGGATGAAAACTGCCTGATTTGTTTTGACCCGGATGGCTTAAAGCCGAGCATTCCTACAAGTTGGTTGTAATTGATTCCGGGAAAATATTCTTTAAAGGAAAAATGGAAATTCACCATTTCCTGTAAGGTAAACTCTTCAATAAGTTCGAGGTATGGGGCTGCCAGCGTTAGTTGACTAAAAATTGTCTCCCCTGAAATCGTCTTTCCGTTCAGCGAATATGTGATAGCGCCCGATGTTGAAGTGAGATTTCCTGCAAGAAGTTGAAGGAGCGTTGACTTTCCAGAACCATTTCTTCCGAGAATAGCTGAAACCGACTTTGCGGGAAATGTGTAGGAAATGTCGCGGAAAATCCATTCCTGATTGAATTTTTTTCCGATATCCTTTAAGGTTATTTGCATGGCAGCCTGAAATCCTAAAGATATTTCGTGATGTAACCGAAACTACTATTTCTCGCGCATTCTCGAATATCCTTTCATAATCCCGCGACTTGAGTTGGCGATGAACAGCAGAATTTCATCGCGTTCAGGCGTAGCCTCCACTTTGGCTTCAATGATTTCCACAGCCTGTGAAACATTGTGTCCTTTGAGAAAGATTATCCTGTATATTTCCTGTATTTTATTGATCACTTCGGGCGAAAATCCCCTTCTGCGCAATCCAATTGAATTAACCCCGACATAAGAAAGAGGATCTCTTGCCGCTTTTGTAAAAGGCGGAACGTCTTTACCTACCCCTGTTCCACCTGCAATTATACAATGCGAGCCAATATGACAAAACTGATGGATGGGCACCATGCCTCCAATTATTGCCCAGTCGTCAACAAGAACATGTCCGGCAAGCATAGCGGCATTTGCCATTATTACGTTATTCCCCACAACACAATCATGCGCGATATGAACATAAGCCATCAGCAGGGTATTATCGCCTATCACGGTTTCGTAACTGGCTTTGGTGCCGCGGTTAATAGTAGTAAATTCGCGGATGACAACATTGTTGCCGATTTTAACTATAGTCTCTTCGCCGGCAAATTTCAAATCCTGAGGTATGGCAGATATTACAGCGCCGGGAAATATTTTGCAGTTTTTCCCAATCCTCGCGCCTTCCATAATTGTGACGTTTGAACCTATCCAGGTTCCCTCTTCAATTATCACATTCTTTTCGATGGAAACAAATGGCTCAATTACCACATTGGAGGCAATTTTTGCCTGGGGGTTCACATAAGCTAATGGTTGATTCATACTTTACAGTTATTTGCGTTGAATTTGAGCCATCATCTCGGCTTCCATAACTATTTTGCTACCTACATAAGCAACGCCTTTCATACAAATTAATCCACGTCGCATGGGAGCGGTAAGCTGATTAAAAAATACAATTGTATCTCCCGGCACTACCTTATTCCTGAATTTAACGCTGTCAATTTTTACGAAAAGGGTATTGTAATTCTGAGGATCGTCAACCATGTTTAAAGCCAGAATTCCGCCTGTTTGCGCCATCGCCTCAATCTGGATAACTCCCGGTAAAACAGGTTCATCTGGAAAATGTCCGACAAAGAAAGTTTCATTGATGGTTACGTTTTTCACGCCCACTACATAATCCTTGCCCATTTCAAGTATCTTATCAATAAAAAGGAATGGCGGACGATGTGGAAGAATCTCCTTGATCTGATTGATGTTATAAAGTGGCGTTTTATTCAGATCGAATTTTGGACCAACCTCAAGCCTGCGCTCTTTCAGCATCTGTTTTTTAATCATTCTGGCAAATTGCACATTGGAATAATGCCCGGGGCGCGTTGCAATAATATGTCCCTTGATAGGCATTCCAACGAGAGCGAGGTCGCCAACAACATCAAGAAGTTTGTGCCGCGCCGGTTCATTGGGAAATTGCAATTCGAGGTTGTTCAGGATTCCTTCTCTTAATACTTCAACTTTCGGTTTGTTAAAAAGATGGGCAAGGCGATCCAGCTCCTCGCGCGACATTTCACGGTCAACAAAAACGATGGCATTGCTAAGATCGCCGCCTTTGATCAGATTATTGTTGACAAGATATTCCAGCTCATGGAGAAACACGAATGTGCGACAAGTGGCAAAATCATCTTTGAAGCGTGCGATATTATTGAGAGTGGCATTTTGGGAGCGAAGGATTTTCGATTCATAATCAATCATTACCGAAACCCTGAATTCCGTTGAAGGAATTGCAATGAGTTCCACCTTTTTTTCCACATCCAGAAATGTGATGTTCGATGTTATCTCACAGTAGCTGCGCAAAGCTTTCTGCTCAACAATCCCCGCCGACTCAAGCGCCTCAACATAGTATCTGGAACTTCCGTCGAGAATAGGGGTTTCGGATTGGTTCATTTCAATCAGGGCATTGTCAATCTCCAAACCCGATAAAGCTGCCAGAACATGCTCCACCGTGTCAATACGAACTCCATCCTGTTCGATGCTGGTTCCGCGTGAGGTATCAACAACATTGTCAACATCAGCGTCAACGAGTGTTCCGGTATTCAGGTCAACCCTGCGAAATTTATATCCGTAATTATCCGGAGCCGGTTTAAAAGTGATGACAACTTCATTTCCGGTATGTAAACCAACGCCGGAAATACTCACCTGTTCACTGATTGTTCTCTGCCTTTCACTCATATCGTTGATTGAACCTTTTTTTCTAATTTGTATATCTTTTTAACAATTTCATCGAGGTTACGCCAATGGATGAAATTTCGCCTCGCTTTATGGATTTCAATAGCAGGCGATCCAAGCATCATTGCGCCCTGCTTTGTAATGCTTGCTTCAACTCCCGATCCTGCGCCGATTTTAACGTCGTCGGCAATTGTGATATGACCCACAATGCCTACCTGCCCGCCAATCATGCAGTTCTTTCCGATTTTAGTAGAACCGCTGATACCGGTCTGAGCCGCTATTACCGTATTCTCGCCGATCTCGGCATTGTGCCCAACCTGGATAAGATTGTCGAGTTTAACTCCTTTCCTGATGATGGTGGAACCGAGAGTTGCCCTGTCAATTGTGGTGTTTGATCCTATTTCAACATGATCTTCAAGAATTACATTGCCAAGCTGAGGAATTTTCTGATAGTGATTTCCTGATATCGGCGCGAAACCAAAACCATCTGAACCAATAACAACTCCTGAATGTAAAGTGCAATTCTTCCCGATAACACTATCATTATAAACTTTTACTCCCGGAAAAAAGATAGAATTGTCGCCGATTACAACATTATCGCCAATATAAACCTGAGGATGAATGTAAACATTAGCGCCTATAACCGAATTTTTGCCAACGTATGAAAAGTCGCCAATTGAAATATTGGCGCCCATTGAGACTGAAGAGGCGATAGAACATTGCTTTGATATTCCGGTAACCGAAGGACTGGCATTGCTGAACATTTCAAGCAAGGTGGCAAAAGCCGAATAGGCGTCGTCAACGCGTATAAGAGTGCAGGGAACTGACTGGGCGGCGATTAAATCTTTATTAACAACAATGATCGCAGCCTTTGTTGTATAAATATATGGGGTATATTTTGGATTAGCAAGGAAGGTCATTGTTCCCGGCTCGGCCTCATCAATTTTCGATAGATTGCTAACCCTGGTATCCGGGTCGCCTTCAACGACGCCATTGAGAAATCCGGCAATCTGACTGGCAGTAAATTCCATCAATTATTATAGTGATTTTTACAATGTAAAATAGCGGCGCAAGTTACCAAAAATTTTGCAAACCCAGGTAGTAATTTATAAACTATCAGATAATTAGTGATTTATCTCTTTGGGATAATACAATAGATACTTACTCACAGTGGTTGGCATCATAGCATTGTTCAACTGCTCAGAAGCCTTTGAAATATCGGTTAGCTCGTTTGATTTTCCTTTAATCATTATTCGGTCATGCAATGGATTATATGCCTTGTTTTCCACCCGCTCGCAGGTAAAGTAATATGGCAATTCCTTTTCAGTCAGATTGAAATAAAGCATGGTTTGACTTCGCAGCGTTTCCACATACACAGGATCAAAAGGTTCCGATTGCATCTCTACTCTGAACAGTTTGCGGTTTACAAGGTTGTCCGACAGGTAAGATAAAATTGGGTCGGGATTTTCGCGCCAGGTTTTAATTGACGAAAATATGTCGTAATCATCAAGCTGGGCAAACTGATCAAGCCACTTCGGGTACAATTCAAAATCGGATTTTGAGGGTGTAAAGATTAAAAATTGTTCCAATGCCGGGGTAGAAAACAGATGAACCCCTGATTCTGTGAGCCATTTTGCACGTTTCATGATATTCACAAGCAACTGATCTGCGGCAATAACTGTTTTGTGAAGGTAAACCTGCCAGTACATCAGGCGACGGGAAATCAGGAATTTCTCAATCGAATAGATGCCTTTTCCTTCAACTACCAACTCGTCTTCATGCACCGTAAGCATTTTGATAATCCGGTCGTAACTTATTACCCCTTCGGCAACCCCCGTGAAAAAACTGTCGCGGGCAAGATAATCCAGCCTGTCCATATCCAACTGGCTTGAAACCAACTGGTGAAGAAACTGCTTTTTATAATTATCGGTAAAAATTGCGTAAGCAGTATCGAGAGCGCCGTTGAAATGCCGGTTCAGGGCAGCAATGAAAAGTTCTGATAATTCTTCATGGTGGAGATTTCTGACTATTGTCTGTTCAAGAGTGTGTGAATAGGGTCCATGCCCAATGTCGTGCAACAGAATTGCAATGGTCAAACCTTCTGCCTCGTCGTCCGCGATAATAATTCCCTTTGAACGAAGAACGCCGATAGCCTGGATCATCAGGTGCATAGCTCCCAGCGCGTGCTGAAAACGGGTGTGTTGCGCCGATGGATAAGTGTAATTGGTAAGTCCGAGTTGTTTGATCCGGCGCAATCGTTGAAACCAGGGATGCTCAATGATATCAAATACCAATGCACTCGGGATTGTGATAAATCCGTAAACAGGGTCGTTGATGATCTTTAGTTTGTTGGTGGCGAACAAATCGGGTTGTTTTTGTTAAAGAAATGTAAAAAGAGGCTTACTTGCACAATAAAAGCAAACTTACGACATTTATTTAATCAAACGAATTTTATGGATAGAATCACAATTCTCTGGGTTGATGATGAAATTGACCTGATGAAACCGCATATTATTTTTTTAAAGGAAAAGGGATACGATGTACATACGATAAATAACGGGCAGGATGCTATTGAAATGATTAAGGCAAAACCGTTTGATATTGTTTTTCTTGACGAACAGATGCCTGGGATTTCCGGGATTGAGACCCTGGCAAGGATTAAAGAGATTCAATCGTCTCTCCCGGTCGTTATGATTACAAAGAGCGAGGAGGAAAGCATCATGGAGGACGCCATTGGCTCCAGCATTGCCGATTACCTGATCAAACCCGTTAAACCGAACCAGATTCTTCTTTGCCTGAAGAAAAATCTTGAAAACAAAAAACTGGTCAGTGAAAAAACCACTCATCAATACCAGCAGGAATTCAGAAATATCGGCATGGAGATTAGCGCCCGATTGAATTTTGAGGAGTGGAAAGAGATTTATAAAAAATTGATCTTCTGGGAATTAAAATTGGGGCAATTGTCTGATGACGGAATGAATCAGATTCTTGAAATGCAGAAGAATGAAGCCAATCAGATGTTCTGTAAATTCGTTGAAAGGAATTACACTGACTGGATTGCAGGCAAGTCGCATGATAAACCGGTTCAGTCGCACACTCTGGTAAAGGAGAAGGTTTTTCCATTACTCAATGACCATAAACCAACCTTTGTCATTTTGATTGATAACCTTCGGTTTGATCAGTGGAAAGTTCTTCAGCCGGTTCTCGAAGACTATTTCAGGGTTGAGAAGGAGGAAATTTACTATAGCATCCTGCCTTCTGTTACTCAATATTCCCGGAATTCGCTTTTTGCAGGACTTCTTCCAACCGAAATAGAGAGAAAATATCCGAAATTATGGATCAATGAAGATGAGGAAGGTCCTAAAAATAACTATGAAAGCGAGTTGCTTGGCGAACTTCTGAAACGTTATGGACACGATATCAAGTATTCCTATTATAAGGTTCTTAACCAGACTTACGGAAAGAAACTGGTTGAACTTATGCCGAATCTGATGGTCAACAAGCTGAATTTTATTGTTTACAACTTTGTTGACATGCTTTCTCATGCGCGCACCGAGATGGAAATTATCAGGGAACTTGCTGATGATGAAAAGGCATACCGGTCGCTTACATTGAGCTGGTTCAACCATTCGCCGCTGCTTGAAATTCTCAGATACCTTTCGGAAAAAGACGTTAATGTGGTAATTACCACCGATCACGGCTCCATCAGGGTTGATAATCCGGTGAAAATTCTTGGCGACAGGAATACAAATACCAACTTGCGTTATAAAACCGGCAGAGCTTTGAAGTATGAACAGAATGAGGTTTACGAGGTTCGTAATCCGGCGGATATATTCTTGCCCAAATCGCATGTAAACGCCTCCTTTGTTTTTTGCCGTAAAAATGATTTTTTTGCATACCCGAATAACTATAACCATTACGCAAACTACTATAAAAACACCTTCCAGCATGGCGGTATCTCGATGGAGGAGATTTTGATTCCTTTTATCACCCTAAAACCAAAATAAAATTTTAGAAATCGTCAACCTTGAAATGTACCATAAAATCGGAATCAGAACTTCCGGGAGCGGCAATTGAATTGTTAACCGCCTACCCGAATGTTCGGATTTTTGCCCTTTATGGAAGTATGGGCGCGGGAAAAACCACGTTTATCAAGGCAATATGTCAGGAATTGGGCGTTGCCGATATTGTTCAAAGCCCAACATTTTCTATCATCAACGAATACAAAACCGTTGATGGCAAAACTATTTTTCATTTCGATTTTTACCGGATAAAAAAAACCGAGGAGGCCTTCGACATTGGTTATGAAGACTATCTTTTTTCGGGGAGTTACTGCTTCCTGGAGTGGCCGGAACTGATAGAATCCTTACTTCCGGATGAAACCGTTAGGGTCAGGATCAGCGGGGAAAAAGAAAGGGTAATCGAAACATGATGCAAAGCAATGGCAGGTTAGGGATAAAAAAGGAATTATTATCAGAGGTAAATATAATTAAGCCATGATTAACCATTTTTTCCGATCTTTGGCAAATATTTGCAACACCTGCCAGATGTCTTCAAAACCAATCATTATTTTATTGCTGATTTTGCTGCAAACTTTGTTTTCCTGTCAGAACGATACTTCAAACTCAAATACAAATAAAGTCCTTCCTGTAATTGGGCACAAAGTGTTTGACCATAGTTTTGACGCAATGCTTCAGGCGTTGAATTTACTTCAGAATGACCCTTTGCTTCAGAATGCCTCGCTTGGCTACCTAATCGTGGATGTTACAACAAAAGATCCTGTAATCGTTGCCGATTATCATTCAAAACAACTTATGATGCCGGCGTCAACCTTAAAAATTTTTGTTACCGCTGCCGCATTGGAATTTTTCGGCAAACCGGTTTTCCCTGAAGTTACAATCACCAACCAGATGAGCGTTAACTGGCGCTCATCAAAACTACTTCGCAAAATCGGTGGGAAAGTTTACAACAAAGCTACTACCGAGTCAGGCGTTCAGGCTATACTGGATTTCTGGCAAACAAAGGGCGTTGATACCGAGGGGATGAATTTTTACGATGGTAACGGACTTTCCAGAAACAATGCTATCTCTCCCAAACAACTGGTTGACGCTCTTTACGCAATGCGCGCTTCTCCTTATTTTGAAGTTTTTCTGGAATCTCTTCCGCTCGCTGGTCTCACAGGAACGCTTCACCGCGCCATGAAAGGCAGCGCCGCTGTTGGACGAATCAGGGCAAAAACCGGAACTATAAACAATGTGAAAAGTTTTGCAGGTTACATAAACACAGTTACCGGTCGTAAACTGGTATTTTCACTGATTGTGAATAATTTCGATTGCCGCGTAAAACTGATGAAAAAGAAACTGGAGTCGGTGATGATTAGGATGGCGGAAGTTTGAATAGCGAATTAGCGAAACAGTGGTGGTTAAACAAATGATTGTAGTTCGTAAAGTTTCCTGTAAACGCCATTCTTCTCAAGTAAATCATTGTGGGCGCCACGTTCGATAAGTATTCCGGCTTGCATAACTATGATTTCATCGGCAAATTGAATAGTTGAAAGCCGGTGTGCAATTACAATTGAAGTACGGTTCCTCATTAGATTTTCCAAAGCCTGCTGAACAAGGCGTTCCGATTCTGTATCCAAAGCTGAAGTGGCTTCGTCGAGAATAAGAATTGGCGGGTTACGTAAAACAGCGCGGGCAATACTAAGCCGCTGTCGCTGCCCGCCGGAGAGTTTTGTTCCCCGGTCGCCAATGTTGGTGTAGTATCCAAGCGGCATTTTTTCAACAAATTCATGAGCGTTGGCAACCCTTGATGCGGCAATAACCGCTTCCTCACTCACATTCTCCATGCCAAAGGAGATATTGTTGAAAACCGTGTCGTTGAACAGAATAGTTTCCTGCGATACAATTCCCATCAAACCTCTTACATTGTGGATAATCATGTCGCGGATGTCAATGCCATCAATGAAAATTCCACCCTCAATACAATCGTAAAACCGAGGCAGGAGATCAACAAGCGTTGATTTTCCACCACCCGACGGACCTACGACAGCAATCGTCCGTCCTTTTGGGATAATCAGGTTGATATTTTTCAGAACCGGCTCCATCGCGTAGGCAAAACTGACATTCCGGTATTCAATTTCCGACAAAAATTCATTTTTCTCCAAAGCGTCGGCTTTTTCTTCAATCACCTCCGGTTCGGAAAGAATATGTTCAATCCGGTCAACAGAAGCGGCGCCTTTCTGAATGTTGTAATAAGCTTGAGTAATGGCTTTTGCAGGAGGCATTAACTGAGAAAATATTCCAAGATAAACTAGAAATGCAGCGGCGTCAAGGAAATTGCCGGGCGTAAAAACCAGCTTACCGCCGTACCAAAGTACAATAGTAACCACACATGCGCTTAGAAATTCGCTAAGTGGCGACGCCAGATCACGTTTCCTGTACAACCGAATCATAAGTCGGTTATAATCATTATTCGTATTTCTAAACCGATTGTTGGCAAAATCAATTGCATTGAACGCTTTTATAATTCGCAGTCCGGAAATCGTCTCTTCGATCATGGATAGTATTATGCCCATCCTTAACTGACCTTTATCGGAGGTGCGTTTGAGGCTTTTTCCAATTCTGCCGATAATTAAACCACTGACAGGGAGCAGAACAAGAACGAAAACCGTCAACGACGGACTTAAAACAAAAAGAGTGATGAGGAAGGTTATCATTGTAATAGGATCGCGGAAAGCCATCTCCAGCGAACTCATAATTGACCATTCAACCTCCTGCACGTCGGTTGTCATCCGGGCAATGATATCCCCTTTGCGTTTTTCATTAAAATAGGACAACGGAAGGATCAAAATTTTTAAATAGAGATCATTCCGCAAATCTTTTACCACCCCATTTCTCACCACGGCCAAAAAATACATTGCAAGGTAACGAAACAGGTTTTTCAGGAAATAGAGGACTATGATTGTGATGCCAATATAAATAAGCATCCTTTCATTTCCATATTTTTCGAGCAGGTGACCGGTATAATAATAGAAATTATCCTTCAGTGCATTTATTTCCAATTTTACAGGCGGGGCTGAATGCGGTATTTCAATCTGGTGAAAGAGCATTTGAAGCACTGGGATGAATAATCCGAAGGAGGCAAGGGAAAAAAGAACCGATAAAATGTTAAAAACAACGTTTAAAACAGCGTAAACCCAATAGGGACCGGCATATCGTAAAATTTTAAAAAATCTTTTCATTGGTGCAAATATAGAAGAATATGGCGAATTTTTTCAGGGAGTTCATAAAATCACAACATAATTACAAATGTAAATAGTTATCTTTGTTGAAAATTACGGAACATGAAAAAGATACTTTCAATTCTATGCCTGATTTCGGTTTTCCTTGGCGGCGCCGCCTGTAGCAAAAAGGAGTCTGCTCCATCTGAAACAGTTCTTACCTTCAACAGCCTTGCCGCCGCTGATACGGTTATTAAAGTGAACGACATTACAACCATTACCGCCAACGCCAATGGCGACGGCATTACATACAAATGGTCGGCAACTTATGGCACATTTATTGGCAGTGGCGCTCAGGTTCAATGGACTGTTTGTCACGAAGCAAAATTTACAATTACCTGTGAGGTAACCGACCAGAACAATAACTCTGAAACGAAACAAATTGTTATCAGGTCGCATAATTAGCCGGGCGCTGCTGTTTTTTTTCGCGATAAGTTTATCTTTCCCAAGATTCTCTTTTTCACAGTGCTGTTCAACCGGAAGCCCGGTAGGAGCGTCAGTTTATGTAGGTGTGCTTGGGAAAAACTACTTACGCGCCATAGCCTATTACCGTCATAGCAATTCCAACACCTATTACGAAGGTTCGCAGAAGACGAATGAAACAGTTCAGTTGTCAAACTCAAGCTACAATTTTTCAGGTATCGCAATTGCTTATGGCATTACGAAACGCCTTACCATAGAAACCGACGCAGGGTATTATTTCGACAAGACCCAGAACTACATAAATCCAAAAGTTCCCCAAACCAAAGGTTATGGCTTGTCGAATGGAAGCGTGACAGTAAAATACGGCGCTTTCATCAAACCGGCTTCACAGGTTGAGATCACTGCCGGAGCTGGATTTCGCTACCCTTTTAGCGCCAAACCTCAGGTGATTGACGGGGTTCAGCTCAACCGCGACGTTCAACCATCCACCAATGCATTCGGCGCCTCGGCAATGCTATTCCTGAATAAGGGATTTTCTGCGATTACACTAAGGCTCTTTTCCATCAACCGTTATGATTATAATTTCCGCGACAGAACCGACTATAAATACGGTAACATCCTGCTTAACTCTGTTTTCGTTTCAAAGAAAATCGTGAAATATTTTTTCGGCATTATCCAGGTTCGTAACGAATGGAAAACCAACGATCAGGATTTCGCAAATCCCAATAATGATGGCGGCGACATGGTGATAAATTCGGGATTTCAGATAGTTACCGTTTCACCGCAACTTAGTTACAGCATTGCTGGAAAATGGAACCTTACCGTTCTTTGCGACATTCCGGTTTACAAGTATTATAATGGGAAACAGATGACCCCGCAATATTCCTTCGCGGTTAGCCTCACTCGTGATTTCTACCTCGGCGGGAAGCAGCCAAAGATTGATCCTGCAATTGTGAAATAATCACTCTGCATCAAGAAATTCTTCAGCATCATTGTAAGCCTCCACTTTTCTCCCAAACAAAACGAGTATTTTACCTGTGACCAGCCCGGCAAGAAATGCAACAATGATGGTGATGACTATCCCAAAAAGTTGGTTTTCCATCTGCAAACCTTTGATTACAAACAAAGCCGCAAAGCCGCCCATTAAGCCTGGAAGTCCGTGAAGGTTGGTAACTCCGCAGGTATCAATGAGTTTCATCAGTTTCTGTTGTTTCGATTGGATTACTGCAAATCCAAAGGTTGACAATCCACCAGCCATCATACCGATAATCACTGCCGTTGTGTGGCTTGCATGGGCGCAGGTTGAACCGATTGCGACTCCACCGGCAAGGGCAGCATTAGCGATATCGGCAATGGAGATCTTTTTTCTGATCGAAACAGATGCAATATATGTGATTATTGTCGAACCACAAAGCGCCAGAATCACATTTACAATAGTGTGAGGCATTAGAGCGGGAGGTACAAGCGCGGCGCAGAAACTTGGCCAGAAAATCCACAGGGCCATGCTGCCCAACATGGAATAACGATCGCTTGTGGCGTCAGTTTCAATGGTCTGTTCAAATTCCTGTCTCGTAGTCATCGTGATGGCAACACCCAGCCCGAAAATCGCGCCAAAGGCATGTATCACTATGGATCCACCCGTGTCAACCACCGATCCTGCTTTTAAAAGTCCAAGTCCTCCATTCAGTACAATCCATTCATTGAAAACGTAGAAGGGTATAAAGAGAAGTCCAAGTATAATATATTGGTGCATTTTCAGTCTGCCGAGAACGGCGCCTGCGGCAATAAGCAAGCTTGCTGCGCCAAATTCTGCAAGGATCAGCCGCTTTATCTCCCCGTCCTCATCGCCGGCTCCAACGCTATTCATCAGCATGTACAACGGCAAGGAAGTACTGACCAGCAGAAATGTCGCCGTTAAAGCGGAACGTCCATATTTTCTTACAAAGACCATTAAAAAACCAAAACCGATCAGCAGCATTGCCATGATATGAATTGCGCGGTTATAATGCTGATCGTCGCTAACGGCGGCGGGAAGGTTGTCAACCACAGTTTCTGCGGCTGAAGCGAGAATTGGCGTCCCGGCGACCATCGCCAGAAGTGCCATCAGGAAAAACATTTTTTGTAATTTCATAGTATAATATATTTAGGAGTTCATTTTTCCAAAAAACCGCAAAAGTATTGTTATTTATTTCACCATGCAAAAATAAAGAACCCTTTTCGTCCCTCGTCCCTCGTCCTTCGTCCCTCGTCCCTCGTCCCTCGTCCTTCGTCCCTCGTCCTTCGTCCTTCGTCCTAGGTCCCTCGTCCCACCGTTTCCCACTTCTGCAAAAATAATGTACCTTTGCTACATGGAATCAACTCGTCAGCAAAAAATCTCCCGACTGATCCAAAAGGATTTGGGGATAATTTTTCAGCAGGAAAGCCGCAACCTTTTTGACGGCGCCCTTATCACAGTTACCAAGGTGCAGGTTAGCAAAGATCTCGCCATTGCCAAAGTTTATCTTAGCCTTTTCATTACTACCGACAAACAGGCTTTGCTGGATAAAATCAGGCGACATGGTCGTGAAATCCGTCATCATCTTGTTCAACTGGTTCATCAGCAATTGCGGGTAATGCCGGAACTTCATTTTTTTCTGGACGATTCGCTGGATTATATCGAAAATATTGATCAGTTGTTGAAATGAAATGGGGAAAAATGAATCCCAGGTTCCAGGTTTCAGGTTTCAGGTTTCAGGTTTCAGGTTTCAGGTTTCAGGTTTCAGGTTCCAGGTTTCAGGTTCCAAATCAATTTTATATTTTTAACTTTCCTTCATGCAGTATGATCCGATAAAAAAATCTTTAGGTAAGGTTTTCAATAAAACCCCGTTTCTCAGGATATTATTTTATAAATTACTGGATTTATTACTATTACGATCATGGCACATCCGAAAGGAGATCAGGCTGTGGGCTTCTGAGATTGGAAAAGTTAACCCCGGTAAAACGAGGTACATTCTTGACGCCGGTTCAGGATTCGGGCAATACACCTATTTCCTTTCCAATTTGAATAGGCAATGGTTTGTTGACGCTGTTGACGTTAAGGATGAACAGATAGAAGACTGTAACAAGTTTTTTACCCGCATCAACAGGAAAAATGTTCTGTTTGAAAATGCAGACCTTACATGTTTTTCAAAACCCGACAGGTTTGATTTGGTTTTATCTGTTGATGTGATGGAGCACATTGCAGAAGATGAACTGGTTTTTCGGAATTTTTACGATTGCCTGACTCAAAGTGGGATGTTACTAATTTCAACGCCGTCGGACCAGGGTGGTTCCGATGTGCATGATCACAATGTGAAAGGATCGTTTATTGATGAACATGTTCGCGATGGGTACAACATGAATGATATACAATTGAAACTTAAACAAGCCGGTTTTCGAAAAACAGAGGCAAAGTATTCTTATGGCGCTCCCGGAAAAATTGCCTGGAATCTTTCAATGAAATATCCGATTCTGTTACTTGGAGCATCGAAAATATTTTTTATTTTTCTGCCATTTTATTACCTGATAACTTTCCCCGTCGCATTTCTATGTAACTGGCTTGATACAAATATAAATCATAAAACAGGAACCGGGCTTATCGTAAAAGCGTGGAAGTAAATCCAGTACCCCAACGGCTCTTCTCGAAAAAAAAGGGAGGGGCGAAAAGCGAACCCTTGAACCTTGAACCTTGAACCTCCCATTTTACATAGCCCGCCGCTACCTGATTTCAAAGAAATCGCACAACATTATTAACATCATTTCATCTATTTCAATTGTTGGCGTCGCTATTGGAACCATGGCGCTGATAATCGTTTTATCTGTATTCAATGGATTTGATAATCTGGTTGTTTCGCTCTTCAGTTCCTTTAACTCTGCCATTCAAATCACGCCACGGCATGGGAAAACTTTTAACATCAACAGTTTTCCTGTCGCAAAAATTAAACTGATTCCCGGGGTTTTGCACATTGCTGAGGTGATCGAAGCAGAAGCTTTGATGAAATATAAAGACAATCAAAGCATTGTAACTATTAAAGGGGTAGGTGAAGAATATACTCGCATGACCGGACTTGACACAATGATGGCAGAAGGAGATTTTTCACTTCAGGAAGGCGATAAAGATTTTACCATTCCCGGCTATGGCGTTGCAGCTACGCTTGGAATCAACCTTCGCGATTATCTCAATCCCATAACGATTTTTGTTCCGCGTCGCGATGCCTCTTTCGCAGGGGCGTTTGAGCAGGCATTTAACAGCGAAATCATTTTTCCTTCTGGTGTTTTTCAGGTACAATATGAATTTGATATTAAATACGCCTTGCTCCCTCTGCGTTTCGCAAGTAAACTTACAGGATATGAACATGAGCGCACTTCGGTTGAAGTCGCTGTTGGAAATATAGCCGCTTTACCAACTATTCAGAGACAGATTGAAGATGCAGTTGGCGGCAATTTCATTGTGAAAAACCGTTTTCAGCAACAGGAGATTTTATATCAGATCATGATTTCGGAAAAGAGGTACATTTTCATGATATTAACTCTGATCCTTATTATTGCAACATTTAATGTTATCGGAACCCTTTCGATGCTGATTCTCGATAAAAAGACAGATATCGCTGTTTTACGAAGTATTGGCGCCGACCAGCGGCTAATTCAGAGAATTTTTCTTATGGAAGGAACCTTAATCTCTTTTATCGGCGCAATTTCAGGACTACTGGTGGGAGCTGTTATCTGCTGGTTACAAATTCGGTACGGATTTGTTCGTCTCGGCGCCGAAGATAGCAGTTTTGTTGTCAGCGCTTACCCGGTTTTGATGAAAGCCGCCGACTTTTTCACCGTCTTTTTTACTGTGATGATTATCGGTCTTCTGGCAGCGGTTTACCCGGTTTACAATATCAGGAAGATTGATACTACGATGGTTCGAAACGAATAAAAGAGCTTGCTTCGAAATTGCAAACACATGGCACAGATTAAATATATTAGCGCGGATTTTTCAGACACTGTGAATAACTGTAATATTTGGGTAATTTGTGGTCAATTTATACTTATCACTGGATAAAACTGCGCATTTAAAAATCCCAAGCCTCAAATTTCAGCGTTCACGATGACAGAAATCCTCGCGCCTTATTCAGCGCCGCTTCAATACCGGCGGGGTTCTTACCGCCTGCTGTTGCAATATGAGCCTGCCCGCCTCCGCCGCCTTGAATTTCTTTAGCAAGTTCCCGAATGATATTTCCTGCATGGAGTTTGCGCGCATTGACAAGGTTTTCTGATAGCATTACAGTAAGCGTCGCTTTACCTTCGGACTCAGTGGCAAGAACCAGAAAAAGATCGGGAATTGAGGCATTCAGCTCATAAGCAAGACTTTTAACGGTATCTGCGTCCAGATCAACTTTGGTTGTCAGAAAATTGACGCCATTATAATGCTGAACCTTTGATGCAAACTCCTCTTTGAGCGCTTGCAATTTTAACTTACTCAGTTCGGCTACCTGTTGTTTAAGTTCGAGATTTTCATTTAGCAGTTTGGTAACGCCTTTTATCAGTTCCCTGGGGTTTTTAAGCAAATCGCTGATCGCATCGAGCAGTCTTTCGCGTGAATTCCAATATTCTTCAGCTTTACCGGCAGTGACGCCTTCGATTCGACGGATGCCCGCAGCTATACCGCTTTCAGATACAATTTTAAACAATCCGATCTGACCGGTTGCCAGAACATGGGTACCGCCGCATAGTTCCACTGAAAACAGAGGATCGAATACAATTACTCTGACCATGTCGCCATATTTCTCTCCGAAAAGAGCCATGGCTCCCATCTCTTTCGCCTGAGCAATGGGAAGAGCGCGTTCTTCTTTTAGAAAAATGTTCTCGCGAATTTTTGCATTCACCAACGCTTCTACCTTTGCTATCTCTTCGCCGGTCATCTTCGCGAAATGGGTAAAGTCAAACCGGAAATGATTTTCGTCAACAAGCGATCCTTTTTGCTCAACATGCGTTCCCAACACAATGCGCAGTGCAGTTTGCACGAGGTGGGTTGCCGAATGGTTATTGGCAGTATTTGTCCGCTTAACCTTATCAACTGTTGCGGTCAATATTTGATAATGATTGGCGGGCATTGATTTTGCGAGATGTATGATAAGTTCGTTTTCCCTGACAGTGTCAACTATGGCGATTTTTTCATCTCCCGCTATCAGCCAGCCTTTATCCCCAACCTGTCCGCCTGATTCAGCATAAAATGGGGTTTTATCGAGAACGATATGATAAAATTCTTCACCTTTGGTTACTACTTTCCTGTAACGGGTAATCATACTTTCAACCTGAAGCAAATCATATCCGATAAATTCAGGCATTCCGACGTCTTCAACGAGGAATGTCCAGTCGGAAGTATCAACGGCGGCATCCTGTCTCGACCGCGCCTTTTGTTCTGCCATACATTTGGTAAATCCCTCCATGTCAACTGTCCAGCCGATTTCGCGCGCCATGAGTTCTGTTAGATCGATTGGGAAACCAAAGGTATCGTAGAGTTCAAAGGCGAAGGAACCATCGATGAACGAAGGATGAGGGGCGAGGGACGAAGGACGAGGGACGAGGGATTGTTCGTCTGTTATTCGGTGGTCAGGACTATCAATCTCTCCATTCGATATTCGATATTCATCATTCGATGTTCGATATTCAATATAGGCATTAAACCGCTGTATGCCGGTTGCCAGAGTTCGTAAAAACGATGCTTCCTCTTCCCTGATTACATTGGTAACAAGGTTTTTCTGTGCTATAAGTTCGGGAAAAACATGTCCCATTTGAGCAACTAATACCGGAATTAGTTCATGGATAAAGGGTTCTTTAAATCCAAGGAAAGCATAACCATACCTGACTGCGCGGCGGAGAATCCTGCGAATAACATAACCTGCCTTCACATTCGATGGCAACTGTCCGTCGGCAATGGCGAATGCAATAGCTCTCAGATGATCGGCAATAACGCGCATGGCAATATCGGCTTTTGTCTCTTGTCCGTATTCCCGTCCTGCCATCAGGGCAATCTCCCCTATAATCGGTTGAAAAACATCGGTATCGTAGTTTGATCGTTTGCCCTGGAGTACCATGCACAATCTCTCAAAGCCCATACCGGTATCAACATGTTTTGCAGGGAGCTCAGCCAATTGCCCGTTTGCCATTCTGTTATACTGGATAAACACCAGATTCCAGATTTCAACAACATGAGGGTCTCCTTTATTGACAAGGTCTTTGCCGGGAATTTTAACTTTTTCGGCTTCGGCGCGAATGTCGGCATGAATTTCAGAACACGGTCCGCATGGACCTGTATCGCCCATTTCCCAGAAGTTGTCTTTTTTTGATCCCATTATAATATGGTCTTCCGAAATATGCTGCTTCCAGAATTCATAAGCCTCACTGTCCTGTTTTAAACCTTCCTGATCGTCGCCCTCAAAAACAGTAACATACAAGCAACCTTTATCAATTTTAAGGGTTTCGGTTAGCAGTTCCCAGCTCCAGGCAATTGCTTCTTTCTTAAAATAATCCCCAAATGACCAGTTCCCGAGCATTTCGAACATCGTGTGATGATATGTATCATGACCAACTTCTTCAAGATCGTTATGTTTTCCTGAAACCCTGAGACATTTCTGAGTATCGGCAACGCGCTTGTATTTCCCTTCTTTATTGCCGAGAAAGATATCCTTGAACTGGTTCATTCCGGCGTTGGTAAACATCAGTGTAGGATCATTTTTAACAACCATCGGCGCCGAGGGTACGATTGTATGTTGTTTGGACTGGAAAAAATCGAGAAAGGTCTGACGGATTTCAGTTGAGTTCATCTAAATGTATTATTAACAGATCATTAACAAACGCTAACAAGATTGAAAAAAGTGGAAGCGGATGCAAAGTTAATTATTTCTATTCTTGGCGGGTAGTAATCTGTTCCAGGGTGAATCCGCAGCCCCTATTTCCCTTGATGATTCCTCATCTTGTTTAACCCTTCCATACCTTTGATATTCATTCCTTTGGAAAGTTTTGACACAGTGGAAAGATCAATATTTCCGGTGAGACTGAGAACGGCAACTTCGTTTTTGTCTTTCATTAACATCACCATTTCATTAATTTTTCCTGAAGCGTCCTGCTTTGTCAGAAATTTAATGTTCTGGCGACCTTCGTTTACCGACATCAGTTCTTTGTAGGTGGAAGATGGAAAAAGCCCTGCAAATTCATTATAAATGGAAACTGCTTTCACGATTTTTGTGGAATCAAATTCAAAGGTTAACACCTTGAGACCTGTCAACTGCTCCATCATTTTTTTAATCTCAACCGCATTGGTATCCTTGGTTTCGCCCTGTCCAATCTGCATCATCATCTGAAAGAGCTCCTTAGAAATATTCACGGTGGTAAAACCATCCTGACTGGCATATTTGTCAAATACCTTGTCTATCGGGCTTTGGGCATTCAGGTTCATGGAAACGGCAAGGAATGCGAGGTAAATTAAACTAAACATCAACTTTTTCATGGTTTTTGGGGTTTTGAGGACTCGTTGTTAAATTCGTCCGGGTTAATTATTATGGTTTGATACTGATAGAATTTATTGAACAATTGAAGGTTTTTCATTCCTTTATCAAGCATTTGCAACCGGTCAACCTGCTTCAGCCCGGCGTTGAGGTTAGATGATACAATTATCAGCGCCTCCTGTGCCTCGGCGTAGGCAAGTTCCGCAGTCACATTCCTTTTCAGCGTAGAACGGTTAAACAAATCCTCCCTGAAAGTAAAGAAAACGCCAATAAGCAGTTGGATGCAGGCAGCGATGCCGGCGATATACAGGATTCGGGTGCGCCGGTGATGTAAATGAATTTTCGTAGTTGAAGGTTCGGAATTCAACAACCGATCAGTGGTTTGCCGATCAAAATCAGGCGATGTAATCTCACGTTTTCCTTCATCACCTGCCCATTGAAAAAATGGCTGATGAATTTTCAATTGTTCAGGGACGTCATTCCTGAGAAAAAACTCCCTGAGGATTTTTTCCTCCTGAAGGCTGGAATCGCCCCTATAGAACTTTTCCAACAGTTTTTCAATTTCTTTGATATTCATAAGATCTGGCGTTTGTTATCAATTCCCTGATTCGTTTTCTTGCGCGGGAAAGCGCTACGCGGATGGCATTTTCATTCATCCCTGTTATTTCGGCAATATCTTCAAATTCATATCCTTCAATGTCCCTGAGATGAACAATCATCCGTTGCTGTTCCGGGAGCGCTTTCATTGCCTGGTTTATTCCATATATCAGGTCGGAATGGTCGGCTTTGGTTTCTTCGGGCATATTTTCAAGGAAATACCGATGATTTTCGATATTTTCCACAGGATATCGTTTGGCTTTAATTTTATCGAGGCACATATTTTTTGTCGCGACCATTGCCAGCGCTTCTAGGCTTCTATATTCATCCAGCTTTTCGCGCTTGTTCCAAAGACGTATGAAAACCTCCTGAACCACATCCTCAGCCTCTTCCGTTTGCGCAAGAATCTGCTTGGCAAATCTGAAAAGCTTGTTTTTCAAGGGGTAAACCTGTATCTGAAATTCCTGGAGGGTCATACGGCAAGTTAGACGATGCAACCAACAAATTATTACATCTTTACAAAACAATATGTAAAAAACTGTATCTGATTATGATAGCTTGGATGGTATTCAAATTTGATTATTTTTGCAACCAATATCCGTCACAATTCAATAAGTATCCACCAATAATTTACGTTTTATGTTTAAAGGACATCCTAAAGGACTTTATGTAGCATTTTTTGCGAACATGGGTGAGCGCTTCGGGTTCTATACCATGATGGCTATTCTGGTGCTGTTTTTACAGGCAAAATTTAACCTTACCACTGAAAATGCGGGTTACATCTACAGTGTGTTTTATTTCTCCATTTATGCCC
The DNA here is from genome assembly GCA_037131145.1 of Bacteroidota bacterium. Classification (GTDB taxonomy): domain Bacteria; phylum Bacteroidota; class Bacteroidia; order Bacteroidales; family FEN-979; genus CAIVAT01. The sequence goes on along the minus strand of JBAXRP010000005.1, from coordinate 3,436 downwards.
TGGCGCTATTTGGCGGGTATATCGCCGACCGATCCCAAAACTACAAAGGTACCATCATGGTAGGACAGGCCGTGATGTTTGTGGGTTATCTGCTCATGGCAATTCCCGGGATGGGACTGCCGTTTACGCTTCTTGGACTTTTCACAATTGCCTTCGGGAATGGTTTGTTTAAAGGAAACCTCCAGGCTTTGGTAGGTCAGATGTATGACAATGAGAAATATGCCAAACTCAGGGATTCGGCCTACAGCGTGTTCTACATGGGTATCAACATTGGGGCTTTCTTTGCGCCCAGCGCTGCCCGCGGCGTTCGTTCCTGGTGGCTTCATTCGCATGGCTTCAACTACGATCCTGATTTGCCAGCCTTATGCCACAGGATAATTGGCGGTACTTTGTCTGATACTTCCAAATTGCAGGAACTTGCCAACAAAGCTACAGTTTCGGGAATTCCTGTAGATAATCTTAAGGCATTTGCCGCTGACTATGTTCAGGTTTTTTCAACCGGCTATAATTATGCTTTTGGCGTTGCCGCAATCGCAATGATCATATCACTGGTAATTTATTTGATTTTCAAATCGCATTTGCCCGACCGGAAAGCAATGGTAAAGAAGGATGCATCAATCATTAATATGCCTTGGGTGGAAGAGAAAAAGCGATTGATAGCGCTTGGACTTGTTTTCATCGTGGTAATATTCTTCTGGATGTCGTTCCATCAGAATGGTTTGACTCTCACTCTTTTTGCCAGGGATTATACTGATAAAACCGTTGGACCGTTTACTTACATCTTCTTCTATCTACCCGCATTTCTATCACTTATCGCCGGGCTCTTTGGAATTTCGATGCTGACAAGGAAAGAGACAAAACCTCTTAACCGGGGAATTGGGGGAATTTTACTGGTTGCCGGAGCTGGATTGCTCTACTATTTCTATTCAACATTTACTGCGGCTAATACTATTGAACCTGAGATATTCCAGCAGTTCAACCCAATTATGATCGTCTTTTTGACCCCGGTCGTTGTTGGTCTTTTCGCCTTCATGAGGAAACGCAACTTTGAACCATCCACACCCAGAAAGATCGGGATAGGTATGATCCTGGCCGCAATTGGATTTGTGCTGATCATGTTTACATCTTTCGGACTGGTTTCCCCGGCTGAACTGCAAGGCGATCCCGCTCCCGACCGCGTTTCTCCGTACTGGCTGATAAGTACCTACCTTGTACTTACTTTCGCCGAACTTTTCCTTAGCCCGATGGGACTTTCATTTGTATCGAAGGTTGCGCCACCTCGTTTCCAGGGACTTATGCAAGGCGGATGGCTTGCTGCTACCGCAGTGGGGAACTCATTGCTTTTTGTTGGCACTATTGCTTATTCCCGTCTCGAACTCTGGCAGGCATGGTTGATCTTTGTCGTGTGTTGTCTCCTTGCCGCTGCATTTATCTTCTCGATTATGAAACGGTTGGAAGATGTTACCAAGTAAATTTTTATAGTTATCTTATTATCTTTGTCCGGCGAAGCAAAAGAACTTCGCCGGATTTTTTTTGAACAATTGAACAGTAGAATACTTGAACAATAGAACAATCGAAATTTGAAGTTTGAAGTTTATCAGTGGGGACACAACCGGCGGTTTAATTCCTATACCAAACATATCCGAAAGACATTTGGTGGTCGAATCCAAAAAGTAGTTGTGGATGCCGGATTTACCTGTCCGAATCGCGATGGAACAAAAGGAACCGGCGGTTGCACTTATTGCGACAACGACGCTTTCAATCCCTCTTATTGTCATCCGCGCGAACCGCTGCATTTCCAGATTTCCAAGGGGATCGCCTTTCACGAAGTGCGCTACCGGCGGGCGCAACAGTACCTGGTTTACTTTCAACCTTACAGCAACACTTACGCAGATATTCCAACGCTGAAACGACTATATGAGGAGGCGCTTTCCTATCCCGGCGTTATCGGTTTGGTAATCGGCACCCGCCCCGATTGCGTAAATGAGGAAATTCTGCAATACCTTCAGGAACTGTCAGAACGAGTATATGTTCAAATCGAATACGGAGTAGAGTCATGTTACAATGAAACTCTTGAGCGAATTAATCGTAAGCATGGATTTGAACTTTCAATGGAGATGATACTGAAAACAAGTCGGCGCGGTATCAAAACCGGCGCCCATTTTATTTTTGGATTGCCCGGTGAAACCAAAGAAATGATGCTGGCAACCGCCTCGGTAATTTCGGAATTACCGCTTAATTCGGTAAAATTTCACCAGTTGCAGATCGTCAAAGGGACACCGATGGAGACTGAGTACCAAGAAAATCCCGCAGGTTTTTATCAGTTTACCTTGGAGGATTATGTTGAATTTATTGTTCAGTTCATTGAAAAACTTAATCCTGCCATTGTCATTGAAAGGTTTTCGGGAGAAACCCCGCCGCGTTATCTGCATCACAGCTCATGGAAGCTGATCAGGTATGATGCGGTTCTTCGATTAATTGAAGCGGAACTTGAAAAACAGGACACCTGGCAGGGCAGGCTTTATACGTGAATGGAGACGTTGGAAGCGAGAATTGCCCTCGAAATGGCAGTCTGCAATGCTTTAAGCGTCTGATCTGATTCGGTTTGCGGGTTTTTAAACTGAGTTATCTCAATGATTTTTCCGCGCAACTTGATAAATTGAAGATAGCCTCCGAAGTTCTTCCTGACCATTTTGCAACTGTTCATAATAACCAAAAGCATGGTTTCGTAATCATCAAGGGTTTTCCCGGAAATAACGCTTTCACAAATATCCTCCTGAATTTTACGTTTCAAAGGAACATCGAGAATAGGAAATTTTGTTTGATAAAAAACTACCATCAAACTGTATTCCTCCCTGCCAATTACCTTCTGTTCAATTAATTGTTTTAAGATGGTTTTTCTCAGCATAAGTTTTTTATAAACTATTCGCTGAATCCATGAACGAATGCTATGCTGCTTTTTCGACGCCTTTATCACGTTAAGAACGCGGTCGAGGAGAACATTGTCGGTTGAGTGAACGTTTGTCACCACAACCTCATCATTAACAATAGAAATCCTTTCCTGTTTGTATAACTCAAAGAGAATTGAACCTACCAGTCCGAATTTGATTTTGTGTTCGGATGCTCCAAACCAACCCTTATCATCGAGGGCTAAAAGTATAATTTTCTGTAGAAAGGTCAATTCCATTGTTTTCTTTTAATTCTTCAAACGTCAAAAAAATATAGTCGATAAAATTAGAAAAATTTATGGTTAATCATGAAAATTTTAGATTTTGATTGAAAAGAAATATTTCACAACAGCGGCATTTCCTGATGGGTGGGGTTTATATTTAAAAATTTGGCTAAAGCCGGGGTTGTATCAGACATTTTTAACCTCCAGCTAAAGCTGGAGGCAATTCAAAGCTGGAGGCAATTCAAAGCTGGAGGCAATTCAAAG
>JBAXRP010000004.1:0-57008 GCA_037131145.1 Bacteroidota bacterium | reverse complement strand
CTATAATCATGTCATCCCTTCGGGATTCTGTTGCAAAATCAATCTTTTCAATCTACAATCCTGTCATCCCTTCGGGATTCTGTTGCAAAATCAATCTTTTCAATCTATAATCATGTCATCCCTTCGGGATTCTGTTGCAAAATCAATCTTTTCAATCTACAATCCTGTCATCCCTTCGGGATTCTGTTGCGAAACCAATCTTTTCAATCTATAATCATGTCATCCTTTCGGGATTCTGTTGCAAGTCCAATCTTTTCAATCTATTTCGCTATTCCGCCATTTAATATACCAATTGTAGCGCATGCCACAATCCCAGCCGTTTCAGTCCGTAGCCGGGAATTTCCAAGACTTACCGGGATAAACCCATTTTTAATTGCAAGTTCCACTTCCGGTTTCGAGAAGTCGCCTTCTGGTCCGATCAGTATGGTTGCTTCAGAATCAGGTTGATAAATCTTATTTAATGCCGATTCATGCCCGGTTTCACAATATGCTATCAGTTTCATTCCCTGAATGCCGAGGTTGATAAAATCACAAAATTTTATCGGATTATGCAATAAAGGTAACCATGATTTCAAAGATTGTTTCATAGCAGAGATTAGAACTTTTTCCAATCGTGGCATTTTAAGGCTTTCGCGCTCCGAATGGGCACAGATTAACGGCGTGATTTCATCTATGCCTATTTCAGTAGCTTTTTCAAGAAACCACTCAAAGCGGTCGAGGTTTTTTGTTGGCGCTATGGCAATGTGTAACTCTCGGGCATTACGGGGTTTGAAGGTGCGCCCTGTTATTTCAACCATGCTTGCCTTAGGATGAATTTTCACCATCTTTCCCTTGTAAAACCATCCCTGACCATCCGTCAGATTCACTTCATCGCCTTCTCGAAGTCGAAGAACCTTCACGCTGTGCCATGATTCCTCTTCCCCTAGTAAACAGGTATCTTCTTTCAGATGTGTAACATAGAATAGTTGCATAATTTCTGTTTTCTCAAAGGATTTGATTGCAAAACCAATCTTTTCAATCTATAATCATGTCATCCCTTCGGGATTCTGTTTCAAAACCAATCTTTTCAATCTATAATCGTATCATCCCTTCGGGATTTGGCAACCAATCAACATTTTATATAATCGAAGTTTTTTTTAACCCCGAAGGAGTGACATGATTATAGAAAGAATTGAAAAACCCGTTTTAAACCCCGAAGGGGTGATATGATTATTCATAATATTTGCTATATCCAAACTTATTTACCACTTGACCTCAGCAGATAAGCAGCATAATTTTTTTTCATTTATTGAACCTTGGCATTGACGCTAATAGGTATCCACTAAACTTCTAACCATGATCTTCTCCTCCAACTTCGGATCTTTTTTCCGTGTGACAAATTCTATATCCACAGTTTCACCCGGAAGCAGATCGAAATAATTGTTGGAAAAATCGCCCGGAACTGAAGTTGAAAGAAATAGATTTTTCACCAGTTTTTCGCTAGAAAGCTTAATTTTATAACCAGTTGGCGAAGCGGTAACCTTTTTTGAAATTTCCGGAACCGGAAGCTGAAGATCCTTGGGAGCGACAAAATAGAGAAGATTCACCGATTTTTCCCAAAACATTTTGCTCTTGTAAGTGACAAGTAAAAACACTTCGGCGGGATTCAGTTTTCCAAGCAGGGCGGTTTGGGCGGTATCATAATATACCAGTGAAGTGTTTCCGGGAATCTCGACATTAAATCCTTCATCGGAATACATATTACCATGAAAATCAATTAGCTTGACGGTCATAACGCCGGCAAACGGTTGCGGGTCATCAGAAGATATATATACCTTTATTCTGCCATCCTCAACTACCGGAGAAATAAGAAATTGACTATAAGCCGCAGGAAGGGCATACGCGAGAGCCTTCTTTTTTCCGTAATAATCGCGCGACGACCATGAAACTACTGGCCAGCAATCGTTCAACTGCCAGAACATTGTTCCCATGCAATAGGGTTTTGCCCTGCGATGCGCCTCTATTGCCGAAATAATGCCTTTTGCTTGCAGCAACTGACTTACATAAACGTAGGACTCAAAATCCTTTGGTTTCCGGTAATCGCGAAGCAGGTGTTCGTCAATGGTTTCAAAGCCTACTGGATGTTTCTGATGAGCCTTCATTACAACCGAACCGAGTGTACGGTCTTCGGGATTGGTAAATTTTTTGATTGTAGTAAGATCAGGAAAACCCTGGAAACCATATTCCGACATAAATCGCCCCACCTTTTTACTGTATGTAGTTAGCGGTTCTTTACCCCACCACACGCCCCAATAATGAGAATCGCCTTCAGTCATACTTTCGGGTCGGCCCCAGCCATGGAGCGGCGAAGTTGGGATATAAGCGCGCGCCGTGTCAAACCGTTTTACACTGTTGGGGAGGATAACGGTAAATAGCATGCGGTAATCGCGGTAAATTTCGGACGAATCTTCGGGTGTGTAACCATATTGTTTTTGCCAGCCCCAGTTTTTCCATCCTTCATCAATCTCATTATTGCCGCACCACAAGGCAATGCAGGGATGACGTCTGAGCCTGACGATGTTCTGCACCGCTTCCGCCCTCGCGTTATCAAAAAATTCTTTGCTTCCGGGATACATGGAGTTGGCAAACATGAAATCCTGCCACACCATTATCCCATTCTCATCGCACAGGTCGTAAAAAATATCGTTCTCGTAAATACCTCCTCCCCAAACGCGCAACATATTCATATTGGACTGTTTAACATCGCTGATGAGAGCTTTGTAAGTAGAATCCTTCACACGGGGTAAAAAGTTATCCTGCGGAATATAGTTGGCTCCCTTGATAAAAACGGGTTGGTCATTCACTTTGAAATAAAATGATTTGCCGAGAGAATCCTTTTCCTGAACAAGTTCAATAGTGCGTAAACCGATTTTCTGTCGTCCGCGACCAACTATTTCCCCATTGAACCAAACCTCATATCCGAAATTATAGAGATTCGGAAAACCCATACCATTAGGCCACCAGCGCTTTGGTTTACGTATGGAAATATCGCCGCGAACAACATTTGGTCCCTGGTTCAAAATTACCGACTCGCGGAATACTTCGGTGGAATCAATAAAGAAGCGAATCTGCGCCGAGTCGTCAAGTTCGGCAAACATTGTTACCTGGGCGGAAATTGTGGCGATTGAATCGGTAAGTTTTTTCTGAATAAATTGAACTCCCAGCAGATTCACCGCATTCCATTCACGGATGAATATCGGACGCCAGATGCCGCTGGTGACAAGTGTTGGACCCCAATCCCAGCCAAAATTACAGGCTGCCTTTCTGCAAACAACTTTTTCGTCGCCTGGAAGTTTATGCGGAAGCGTATCATAAACGCTTTTCATCTGAGGTACGACTGCCGGAAACTGAATGCGTAAGGTATTCTCGCCGATGTGAAGAATCTGCTTGATTTCCACAAACCATTCTCGGAACATATTGTCGGCAACAAGTATCAGTGAATCATTTAGATAAACATTGGCATAAGTGTCGAGCCCTTTACAAACCAAGCCGATATGACGCCACGCAAACTTTTCCTCAGCATAGTTGAAAGTTTTCATATATTCCCATCCAACTTCCCCAATCCATTGAAGTTTTGATTCATTATCCCTCAGATATGGATCGGGAATAACATTGTTCCGCATCAGGTCGAGGTGCACAACCCCCGGAACCTTCGCAGGCATCCATTCCTTTGAGCCTGCCCTGCGGAACTTCCAATTACCGTTGAGATCGAAAATATTAAGATCCTGACCAACGCCGGTGATGGAAAAAAAAACCGTAATGAAAAAGCAAGTTCTGATGATTTTTGACAACATACGCACAGTGTTTATGGCGGCAAAAATACAATTTTCCGTTGTTTCATTTTTCCTCTATAATGATTTCGTGCAGAATTGCTGTTTTATAACCATTTTGATTAATTTCGCCAGAGTATTAACGCCTGCTTCCGGTTTGGATGAAGATTGGATATATAAACAAAATAACAACCACCGATGGACTTCAACGATTTAAAAAATCAATTTTATACTCTTTATGGCCGCCCCGACGAAACTCCCCGAATGTTTTTCGCCCCCGGCAGGGTTAACCTTATTGGCGAGCATACCGATTACAATGGCGGCTTTGTTCTTCCATGCGCCTTGCAATACGGTACATATCTGCTTATCCGTCCTAATCAGGAATACGAAATCAGGTTGGCGTCAACCAACATGACCTTCCGGGCTGATTTTCCGGTTAGTAAAATTCCACAGAAAATCGCACGGGAATGGACAAACTATCCCATGGGCATTTTCGATCAATTTCTTCAGATGAAGATTCCACTTTCCGGGTTTGATATGCTCTTTTCGGGCGATATTCCAAACAGCGCCGGACTGTCGTCCTCGGCTTCAATTGAAATGGTTACGGCATACGCGCTCACAGTGATGTTGAATACCACCCGGCTGGAGATGATTGACCTGATCAACATGTCGAAACGCGCCGAAAATGAGTTTGTAGGACTAAACTGCGGCATTATGGATATGTTCGCCGTAGGAATGGGAAAGAAGGATTACGCTATTTTTCTCAATTGCAGCACGCTCGAATACAAGAAAGTTTCGTTTGTTCTCAATGGTTTCAAACTGATAATTGTCAATACTAATAAGAAACGCGGACTGGCTGATTCAAAATACAACGAAAGGGTTGCCGAATGTCAGCTTGCGGTTAATTACCTCAACCAATCAGCGCCTATCTCAAAACTTAGTGAAATCAGTTTCATGCAGTTTTATAAGATACAGGAACAAATTCCCGATGAATTGATACGACGCCGGGCGCGTCATGTTATATCGGAAAACCAGCGTGTTCTCAACGCCGTATCGGCGCTGCTGAAAGGCGACATATTACAGTTTGGCGCGCTGATGAATGCCTCGCATGAATCTTTGCGGGATAATTATGAAGTTACCGGTTTTGAACTCGATACTCTTGTTGAGGAGGCTCAGAAAATCAACGGCGTAATTGGCGCTCGTATGACCGGAGCAGGATTTGGAGGCTGCACTGTGAATATTGTCAGAGATAATGCGGTTGACGCCTTTATTGAGCAGGTTGGACGGGAATATCACGCTAAAACCGGATTGATAGCAGATTTTTACATCGGTGAAGCGTCGGATGGAGCGCGGGAGATTACTTAGGACGAGGGACGAAGGACGAGGGACGAAGGACGAGGGATAAGATTTGGTAAATAAATAGTTTTCGGAATTTTCACTAAATAATTAGAAAAATGGGACACAAGAAAGAAAAACCAAAAGAAACAGAAAAGGTAAAAGAGAAAAAGGAGAAGTCGAAAAAGAGCGAAGCTCCTGTTGTGAGTTCAAAACCATCCGATCCGGAAGATGAAGGCAAAAACAAGCTCCCATCTCATTTGTACGAGGAAGAACTGGCGAAACTCCAGGTTGATCTGGTAAAACTTCAGGAATGGATCAAATACAAGGGGTTGCGGGTAGTAGTCTTATTCGAGGGCAGGGATGCCGCAGGCAAAGGCGGCTCCATTAAAAGGATTACCGAAACACTCAATCCACGCGTTTGCCGGGTGGTTGCTTTGGGCATTCCCACTGAAAAGGAGAAAACACAATGGTATTTTCAGCGTTATGTATCACATCTGCCGGCAGCGGGTGAAATGGTTCTTTTCGACCGCAGTTGGTACAACCGGGCGGGTGTTGAACGAGTTATGGGTTTTTGTACCGATGCTGAATACTGGGATTTTCTCCGGTCATGTCCTAATTTTGAAACCATGCTGATCAGATCAGGTATCATCCTGATTAAATATTGGTTCTCCGTTAGCGATACTGAACAGGAACGTAGGTTTGTTCAGCGGATTGACGATCCCACGCGCCGATGGAAAATAAGTCCGATGGATGTTGAATCCCGGACAAAATGGGTGGATTATTCAAAAGCCAAGGATGATATGTTTGCTTATACCGACACCAAACAGTCGCCATGGTATGTGGTAGAAGCCGATGACAAAAGGCGGGCTCGGCTCAATTGCATCAGTCACCTGTTGAGCATGATTCCTTATGAAGATGTACCACGCGATTCGATTGTTCTGCCTCCGTTGGAGCGCGACAAATCTTATGTTCGACCGCCAATGTCGGAGCAGGCGTTTGTGCCAAACCGATATTAAGAAAAATGCAATCTCTACTTAAAGGCAGAAAACCGGTAGATAGTAGTTTCAGAGTACTTTTCTCCAGGCTTTAAGATGGTATTCGGAAAGGAGGGCTGGTTCGGTGAATCTGGGAAACGTTGTGTTTCAAGACACAAACCGTAATGTTTTCCATAAATTTTCCCTCCTTTCCCTTTGATGGTTCCATCGAGGAAATTTCCTGAATAGAACTGTATGCCAGGCTGAGTCGTTAGAATCTCGATCTGTCTCCCGGTTCGAGGATCAAAGAGTTGCGCCGCCATGGCAAGTTTCCCGGCGTCTTTTTTCAAAACATAATTATGGTCATAGCCCCCTTTGACTTTCCTTATTCGGGAACCGATTTGTTGGGAGTTATTGAAATCCATTGGCGTTCCGCTAACTGAAGGCAAGGCGCCGGTTGGGATTAATTCATTGTTAACCTGCGTAAAATTATTTGCATAAAGGGTGAGATGATGTCCCAGAATGTTTGTATCGGCCCCGCTAAGATTGAAATAAGTATGATTACACAGGTTAACCGGCGTCGGCTTGTCTGTTTCAGCTTCAATCAGCATTGTCAGGTTGTTGTGAATGTCGAGGGTATATGTTACTTTCACATTCAGGTTGCCGGGATAACCTTCTTCGCCATCTTTACTCAGGTAGGTAAGCACAAGCTCTGTTTTCACTGAATCACTATATTCCTGAGCATCCCATACCACCTTGTCAAATCCCTTTATACCGCCATGAAGACTGTTTTTTCCATTGTTGATGGCAAGCTGATAAACTTTACCATTTAAGGTAAATTTCCCTTTTGCAATCCGGTTTGCATATCGTCCAACGATGGCGCCAAAATATGGATTATTTGCAATGTACTGTTCAAGGCTGTCGTAACCAAGCGCAATGTCTCCCATCTTATCATTTTTATCAGGAACCATTATGGAGGTAATAATGCCGCCGTAATTAGTTATGCTAACCTTAGCGCCATTTTTATTATCAAGTGTGTAAAGGAAGACCTCTTTATGATCAGCCATTCCGAAATGTTTTTTCGTTATCATGGGATTTTCGTTTTTAACATAATCTTCAAAATCTGATGAAATATTAACATGGATATTATCTGGTTTATTTTCAGGTATATTTACCTGACATGCCGTGCCTCCAAACAAGATGGCAACAGAAAATAGAGCGATTAATTTGTGTAGCATAACACTATTGTTTGATGAGGGTACAAACCTATACAAATAGCGGCAGAAATGCAATTTTTTTTCCATGTCAACAGGATGGTCGATGGCGGTTTTTCTATCTGATGAAAAGTGAGTAATTTTGAAACCACAATGTCCTGTTAATCAAAATTATTTCTCCATGTATATGAATAAATCGTATTGTTCCATAATCCTGACGCTTTTTCTTATCAATCCACTGATTGGATTCTCCCAGGTTCAAACCGCATTTTCTGAACCTGTTACAGTTGTGGATGAACTTTTTGACTTCGCCGCCTGGTTTAACCCCAAAACACTGAGGATTGATTATCTGTTGGCTGGCGATTCATCATCAGAAACAGCGTATTTTGTCCAGATGAAAGAGGAGCCAAATTACGGTGGTCCGTTGAAAAACCTTATTGATCCATTCGGCTTCGGAACTTATCGCTACCAGGTTTTTGATTCATTATCGGGGAAAGCGCTCTTTTCGCGAGGATTCAGTACCCTTTTTCAAGAGTGGAAAGGTACGGAAGAGGCAAAGAAAATGAAACGCGCATATCCAATGACAGCAGTGATGCCTTTTCCCAAAAACACAATCAGATTTGTTATTGAAAAACGTTCATTTGCCACAAATGAATTTGAAAAGCTGTTTGAACGCTACATCAATCCAATGGATTATTTCATCGTCAATGAAAATATTCCAACGGTGAAATACACAAAAATTAAAGTTACAGGCAATCCTTCAAATCATGTAGATATCGCATTTATTGCCGAGGGCTATACAACGCTTGAAATGGATAAATTCATTGCCGACGCAACGAGAATGGCTGAATATTTTTTAACAATTACTCCATACAACGAATTTGCCAACCTGTTTAATTTTTATGCCATTGAAGCGCCGTCTTCCGAATCCGGGGTTACTATTCCAGGAAAGGATATTTATGTAAACACTAATATTCACAGCAGTTTCTACACATTCGACATGGATCGTTACCTCACTACATCCGATACCCGCGCAATGTATGACCTGGCTTCAGCGGTACCTTATGATATGGTCTTTATCCTTGTGAACAGCAAACGGTATGGCGGCGGCGGGTTCTATAATCATTACGGCGAGAGTACTGTAGATCACCAGTTATCTGAAATTGTAGCGCTTCACGAATTTGGTCATCAGTTTGCAGGACTTGCCGATGAATACTATACTTCGGAAGTTACATATTCCGATTACTACAATCTGAAATTTGAACCCTGGGAACCAAATATCACTACCAACGTAAATTTCAACGCCAAATGGAGGGAGATGTTAACGTCGGGAATACCGATACCAACGCCGCGTGAAGATAAATACAAAGGAAAGACCGGAATGTTTGAAGGCGGTGGTTATGTTGCAAAGGGAATTTTCAGTCCGGCTATGGATTGCCGGATGAAATCAAACGAAGCTCCTGGTTTCTGCCCGGTATGTCAGGATGCGATTAGGAAGATGATTAGATTCTATACTGAGTAATTTTATTGCCGGCGCATTATTTCTCATGGATTAGCGCGGATTTATGCAAAGATTAGCGCAGATTAAATGAATACCCTGCAGAGATTCCAAACGACATACTCCTTCCGATTACGAAAGGATCTTCGAGCACATCGCTTAATCCGTAATGGTATGTCAATTTAACAAGAATATCTCCCGGTCCAAGTTTATAATTGCAACCTCCTTCGGCAACCCAGCTTAGGTCAACTTCGTTGAATCTTGAAAAAGGCATAAAAAACCTGTGATATGATCCCGAAAACAGAGCGCCGCCATTAGGAGTGCCTATTGCAAAATCAGCCTGAGTACCGGTGGCAAACTGAAATCCGAACCTGCTGTTCTTCAGGCGGAATTTGTAACCCAAAAGTACCGACAATCCAAGGTAATACTGCTTTGCCGATGTATACCAGATGTAACCGTCGTTATCAGTATAGTCAACCTCTTTAAGCCCTTTTCTGCTGTAATGAAATCCGGTTGAAAGAAAGAACTTTTTGCCAAGTTCAATATTAGCAGTTAATGCTGCATGAAAAGATACGACGTTCTGAAACAGTTTCATTGAATCGAGCAGGAAGTCGGTTCGTCCAATCGAAGGATATTCGGCAATACTCGTGTAAGTGCCGAGGAACCCAGCCTCGATGCTGATTGAATTTTGCGCAGGCGACTGACAGGCTAACCAACAGAGAATAATGATGAGGAATGTTGTTTTCATCTGTTTATATTTCGTTTTTATTCATATTCAGTGGTTTAAAAAAGTTGTAAAACGTCGGAAAAGTTAAATTTTCATCTTCAACGCTTTTTTACAACAAGGTTTCGAATGTGCGTCAAATAATCATACTCCTGTGTGTCAAAATTGAATAGTCATTAAAGCTTCATTTTTCTTTTTACCTGGTCCAAATTGTCTCCGTTTTCCAATCTGCCGGGAACCCCATTTCGTTTAAATCAAGCAACGGACAAGTTTGTAAGAGGTCGCTGAGGTTTTTCACAAAACTGTTTCCAGGACTAATAATAGTAGAAATGTAATTGATACAACAAAGTTGTGCATAAAGTTTGTTGGTGTGCAAATCCCGGTTATTTAAAAAAGGATAAATTGTATTATAAGGTAATTGGGGGCTAATGGTAAACCTTCGGTTCCATAAACGACTATGATGAGCACAAATATTTCGCAGATTGGCAAACGCATGCATCCAGCTTTCAAGGATGACCGGGTTTGTCAAACCGAATTCAGCAGTTACCCTTTTCTTTTCAGGAACTTTCTTTAAGTTCGAAAACAATTTGCTCAGCAAACCCATTGAAACTACCTCAAGGCTCATCCACGCAGGTGGATTTACAGGGGTTGTATAGGTGTGTTTATAATGATGAATAAAAGTTTCAGTAGAACGGTTGATTTCATCGTACAAGGTGGCAATATTCCTGTTAAAATGGTAATTGTCACGATACATATTTCCATCCTCATACCAGTGACTCCCAAAGGTCATAGAGAATTCATGTACAATTTTAGTGCGCAATGCAACTTCAATTTTCTCAATGGCATTAAACACCAGTAACCGCAATTTTCGGTCAAATACATACAATTGAATGATCTCCTCAAAACTGATTTTATAATTAAAGGGGTGTGCAGGGTCGTTGTTATCCTGAAAGGGAAATGTGTAGGACCTGAGTCGGTAATAACTGATATTGGATAAATAGTGGGCTGCTTTAGTTTCGTCGGAAAAAGTCAAACCTCGCAGTTTGAGCTTGCTAATTTGGTCGGTAATGGATAACGGGGGTTTGGTATAGTTCATCAAACACTCACTCTATATAAATCGAAAACCCACCCTGGTGCGCTGTTCAAATGGGAAGCGTGGTGAGTCTTATTGCGTACAAAAATACAAATAAATATTTCAACCATCCAATTTTTTCGCATATTTATTTTTTTTGATGTTGATGCCTTATTATTCCGCAATCACATTATGATAGTTTTAGTACATACCTGACCAATCCCTCACTTTCATCAGTTTATATTTCGTTTATTGTTCCTGTTAAAAAAGTTCTTGTCATATTATCGCATCAACACTGAATCGGTATTTAACATATTTCTCCTACGGCTGGGCTTTAAATTCCAAGTGTAAAAAAGAAAGTAGCGCCTTTTCCAGGTTCTGATTCTGCCCATATCCTGCCGCCATGACGTTCAATTATTCTTCTCACGGTTGCAAGTCCAATACCGGTTCCCTGAAATTCCTGATTAGTGTGAAGCCGTTGAAAAGGATTAAACAGCTTATCTGCTTTCTCCATATCAAACCCGGCGCCATTGTCTCTGACAAAAAAAACTGTTTCCCTTCCTGAAATCATTTTATCGAAGATAATTACCGGATGATCAATTTTTCCTGAATATTTGAGGGCATTGCCAATCAGGTTATCAAGAACAACATTCATAAGACTTGGGTCAGCCTGGGATAGAAGCCCTCTTTGAATTTGTATATCTGCCTTCAAATCTTTTTCCCTTGCTTTAATCTCGTCCACCAATTTGTCAGCCATATCAGTGAGATTAACATATTCAGGGGTAATTACCGTCCGGCCTGAGCGTGAAAACTTCAATAGATCATCAATTAGTTTTGCCATTGAAAAGGCAGAGTGAAGCATTCGTTCAAGGTATTCATTTCCTTCCTGATCGAGTCTATCCCCATAATCCGCCTGAAGCAATTGTGTATAACCGGCAACCACGTTGAGTGGTGAGCGCAGATCGTGTGAAACTGTGTAGGAAAAGGCTTCAAGTTCCTGGTTTGCGGCAAGCAGGTTTTCGTTGGAAGCTTCAAGTTCAGCCTGTGTTGAGATCAGTTGATCATTCCTCTGAATTGCCGCTTCATAAACCGAAAGCAGTAGATCCAGTATCTGTTTTTTTTCAGAATTGATTGCATATTTATTACCGCGGAAAACGATTTCGATAACCATTTCAGCGGATCCTGCTTTTCGCAATTCGCGATTTGCCAGAAGGTACTGAATCCTTGAGAGGAGATATTGCTCTTCATAAGGTTTTGTGATAAAATTATCGGCGCCAGCCTGTAATCCCTTAATGATGTCGAGCGGATCGCGGAGTGAGGTTAAAAGAATAACCGGGATTTCTTTCAGAATATGATGGGTTTTCAGTTTTGTGCAAAATTCATAACCACTCATCCCCGGCATTACAATATCGCTGATAATCAGCACAGGAGGGTCGGCAATAGCTGCAAGAAAGGCTTCATTTGCAGTTGGAAATAAAATATTCCTGATACTATTCTGATCAAGAAAGTTTTTCAGTTTTTTTGCCTGGACCATTGAGTCCTCAACTGCCATAACGTAACCGCTATTCAAAGTCATCTGGAAGGTTGGATACAAATATATAATATTAAATGGTAAATAATCTGGTGATTTCAACTACAATTTCTTCGGGAGACTGAATTTTTGCCGCCCCGCCAAGCCTGATAGCTTCGCCTGGCATACCATGCACCAAAGAGGTTTCTGCATCCTGTGCAATAGTTAACGCTCCTGCATCGCGTAATTTTTTTATTTCCGGAGCTCCATCGGCGCCCATACCTGAAAGGAGTATCGCTACTGCCTTGTTTCCATAAAAAGTCAAAATGTCCCTGAAAAGAAAACTCACCGCCGGTCGGAGACCTTTTTCAGGCGGATTTTTCGATAGCCCAATTACCCCTTGACGTATCAAACCAAGGTGATTATCGCCCGGAGGCAGATATCCATGTCCGGGAAGCATAGTTTCATTGTTTCGGGCAATATGGATTGGAATATTTGAAACCGAATTAAGCCAGTCGCAATATCCATCGGCAAAATTTTTGTCAATATGCTGAACGATCATTACCGGAACGCGAAGCGATTCGGGTATCTCCTTTAGGATTGCATGAATTGCCTGAGGACCTCCGGCTGAAGCCCCGATTGCTATAATTTCATAATTTTCAGACTTATTTTCCCTTGAAGATGTTTTGTCATCGGAAATATTCGTCTGGTTGGAAAAATATATGCCGCCTGAGCCATTATACCGTGATTTGATTCGGACTTTCAGAGCGGAAACTTTTATTTCGGAAAGCATTTTAAGCGTATTGCGGTAATTGCGGGCGGTTATTGCAAACTGGGAATGACCCGGACCATAAGGTCGCGGAAGAATAGTCAATGCACCGGCTTCAAGAATTTTGAATGACATCTGGACTTCTGAAGTGTTATAAAAGCTACTGACAATAGCAATAGGCACCGGTGTTTGCTGCATTATAATGGTTGTTGCCTCCACGCCATCCATCACTGGCATATAAATATCCATGCTTACCACGTCGGGTTTATTTATTGAAATGAAATCAATAGCCTGCCGCCCGTTTCCAACTATTCCGATTACCTCAAAGCGAGGATCTTCGGCAAGCAAACCTTTAAGTAAACCCTGTCCAACAAGGGTATCTTCAACAATAAGTACGCGAATTTTGCTCAGAGCCATCAGATGAGTCTTTTAATAGTTTCAATCAAATTACTCTGTTCAAAACTCCCTTTAACAATATAGGCATTGGCTCCCGATTCCATCCCGCGCTGGCGGTCTTCATGCGAATCGAGAGCGGTAACGAGAATTACCGGAAGTTCGGTAAAATGCTTGTCGCCTCTTATCCTTGCCGTCAGATCAAAGCCGGTCATCCGAGGCATTTCAACATCAGAAACCACGAGATCGAAGGATTCTTCCGATAAAAACTGGAAAGCTTCCATTCCGTCAACCGCAGTTTTTACTTTGTAACCCACTGATTCGATAATATTTCTAAGCAAAGAACGAAGCGTTATAGAGTCTTCGGCAACCAGAATCGTTTTTTGCCGGCGATCTGCATTTTCGTCACCCAAAACAGAATCAGATAACAATACGGCGCCCGAAGTTCGTGATGCTGATTCCATGATTTCCTGGATATTCACAATGGGAATTACACTTCCATTACCAAGAACAATGGCGCCTGAAATGTTTCGCACGTGAACAAGTTGTGGTCCCAGTGTTTTTACAGTTCCCTCCTGTTCGCCAAACACCTCGTCAACAATAAATGCGATTCGTTTTTGCGCAAGCGATAAGATTATCATAGGCAGCGAAATTATTTCATCTTGCTTTATTTTCCGGGCGGCAATACCGAGTACATCGCCCAGATGTACCATTGCAATAGTTTCGCCATTCAGTGTTATGTACTGCTTTGATTCAACTGTCCGAATCTCCCTTTTCGGAACCCGCAAAGCCCGGTCAACCGCCGAAGTTGGTATAACAAACATTTGTGAAGAAGCCCTTACCAGGATTCCGCGGAATGTGGCAAGCGTTACAGGCAGGGTTATTGTAAATGCAGCGCCCTTGCCCTGAACTGAATCAATAGCAATATTTCCGCCCAGTTTCGAAACTTTATCGGCAACAATCGCCATGCCCAATCCCCGTCCTGAAATATCTGTAATGAACGGACTTGTGGAAATTCCTGATTTAAAAATTAACCCATAAGTCTCATGATCGCTCATTTTATTAATACTATCGCCGGTTATAACGCCCATTTTTATCGCTGCGTGGATCAACTTCTCCCGGTCAATTCCGGCGCCATCGTCCCTGATGGTTAGTTCAATTTGATTTCCTGATTCCTGCCTGATTGAAATACTGAGTGTTCCTGCCGGATTTTTACCACACAGTTGGCGAACGCTTTTAGTCTCAATTCCATGATCAATGCAATTGCGAATAAGATGAATTATCGGGTCTTTTAACTCTTCAAGAATCCGCCGATCAATTTCGATTTCACCTCCCTGAATAACTACGGCAATCTCTTTACCAAACTCTTTTCCAAGATCCCTGACAATTTTTGGCACAATTTCAAGAAGTGTAGAAAAAGGATAGAGCAGCGTGGTTTTGATATCGAGCAGCAAATCGTCAATCATCCGGGACATTGAACGATTGAATCTTTTGAGATCTCTTACCAACGTTATCTGGTCGCGATGATTCCGTTTGTTCAATTCCTTGATATAGTGACTCAGCGTTGATTTCAAAGAGATAAATTCTTCTGCTTCCAGAAGAAGTTTTCCAAGTTTGGCGGTAGATATTCTAACCGTATCTTTTGCACGTTGAACATCAACTGATGCAGGGGTTTCGAGAGAAACGACGGGGCTATCGTTCTTTTTATTTTCAATGACAGAAATTTCCTCTTTTATGGTGGGTGGCGAAACAACCAACTCCTGCCTTACTACCGTTGGTTCAGCCGATAACGGAGGCGGAGGGGCGAAAGTGATTTTGGGGAGACCTGTATTGCTGCGCTGAACGCTGTCGAGGCGCTTCATCAGTTGTGAAAGAGTATTAGCGCTTACGCTTTTTTCGGGCTTGTCAATCTCGGCTAAAAGAACATTCAGCGTATCAACAGCTTTGTAAATCGCATCAAATACAAGAGAGGCGAGTTCAAGGGAACCCTGTTTGACTGCATGGAAAACATTTTCCATACTCTGGCAAAGACGCTCAATTTCAATAAGATTTACAGCGCGGGCAGCGCCTTTCAATGAATGAATTTCCCTGAAAGTTGTTTCAATCAACTGCTGGGAAACGGCAGCGGGCGGAACTTTTTCGAGTTCAAGCAATCCGTTGATGATGGATTGATGATGCTCCGATGCTTCAACTTTAAAGTCGGCCAGCAACTCCTGAAGAAATGCTTCCTGTTTTTTATCCATGGTTGTTTTACAGATTGAACTTTTCAACCACGCTCTTCAGATTCTGCCCCAATTCATTAAGGTTATGGGCGGCAATCTGCGTTTGCCTCGTTCCAACTGCATTTTGCTCGCTGGCTTGTTTTATATTTTCCATTGCAGGAACGATCTGATCCATTGCCGCCATTTGCTGTTGACTGGAATTTGAAATCTGGATTACCGATTGCGCAGCCTCATCTACGCTTTCAGCGAGTATTTCGATAATCTGACCGCTTTGCGAAGCCAGTTTATTTCCGTTTTCAACTGCTTTTGAACCTTGTTCAGTTGCAATTACCGCCTGATTAACCGCTTTTTGAATATCATTTAAAATTTCTTTAACCTGTGCGGTTGCCTGCTTTGATTGTTCTGAAAGGCTTCGGATTTCCTGGGCAACTACGGCAAATCCACGTCCGTGCTCGCCAGCCTTAGCTGCTTCTATTGCTGCATTTACCGCCAGCAGATTCGACTGGTCGGCAATATCGTTGACACTTGAAGTTATTTCGCCGATTGAACGGTTCTGCTCCGATAGTTTGACGACACTTTCGGCAATCATATTCATTTGCTGGTTAATACGTTTCATGCCCTCGATGGTTTGCTGCACACTCTCCTTGCCATTTTCGGCAGCGCCGGCAGCGCGGTTTGAAATTTCGAGAACGGTTTGCGCCCGCTGTGTAGCCAGCAGAGCAGTTTGCCTGATCTCTTCAATTGTTGTTGTAGTTTCAGAAACTGCAGTTGCAGTTTCGGTTGCTCCGGTAGAAACTTCGGTAACGGTTGTAAGAATTTCCGCAGCCGAAGTGCCAAGTATGTTAACTCCGTTTCTGATCTCGAGTGAAATCTTGCGAAGCATACTTAATATCCATACAGTAATGATAATGGTGAGTATGATCATTCCTGTTCCCATAGCTACAAGTGAAATGTTCTCAAATCTGCTAACTGAGGCAGCCTTTGCCATATTCAAAGCCCGGTGCTTATCCTGTTCGTTTTGCAGGGCATAAATATGACTTCTCGTTTCTTCCCATAAAGGGTTTTGCGTCGTCTCCTCATATACAATTGCTTCTTCAGTTTTCCCGGCTTTTATCTTTTCAAGTTCTATCTTTCTGTTATCGCCATATTTCGTAATCAATGCTTCCATTTCTTTGAACAGTGCAATATCTTCAGGAAAAGATTGAATTTGAACCGAAATTTCTTCCATAAACCTTCTAGTGGAATCAGCCTTTTCATTAATTAACTGTTCAAATTCTTTCAATTTATTTCCATCTTTATTTACAATCATTTGCAGAATAAGCGTTCGCATTCGGTTTTCGTCGGACCTTATTGAAATCAGTCTTTGCGTGATTTCATACGAAGTTATTATTTCCGTCTCGGTTGATGCAAGGTTGGTCATATTGTAATATGAGACAGTTACAAGAGCAATAACTCCTATCAAAATCAGTCCGAAGCCTGAAAAAAGTTTTGCACGAGTGCTTAAATAAGTCGTTGATTTCATATTGGTTCCTCCGGTTGTTGTTTGCATATTGGTGAATTAATAATTATTTTTGATTGATAATCAATAATTTATTTGATATTATTGCTTTTGAATTGAGTAAAACCAGTCCGTCTTCAGTAACGCCTTCAATATATTCAACGCCTGCCTCCTCTAAAGTTGCCGGAGGAGAGTGCAGTGAATTCAATGAAATTTCTCGTGCGCCAAGGATTGCATCAACAAGAATACCGAATTCCATTTGTTCATTTTTCATAATGACCACTTTATTCAATTCGGTTATTCCTTGTTCCTTAAGATGTAAAAAACTTTTCAGGTTTATAACTGAGATGATTTTGCCTCTCGCATTGATTACGCCGACAACAAAGGCAGGCGTTCCCGGAATAGGCGTGAAATCGCGCAGGGGCAAAACCTCTGCAATCGCTTCACCCGGCAGGGCATATCTTTCAGGGATAAGAAGAAACTCAACAATCATAAGGCGATTAACACCTGTGTCGTTTTCGGTTTTCCTTTTGGCAAGAATTTTTGCTCTGTTTTTTAATATTGTGAAATCATCAATCATACATGTATTTTAAAGTTACCTTATGCACTGTTTTCCTATATTACCGAAACCATTTCCCTTAATCGCCCTGCTGTTAATCCGTCGGCTTCGGGAACAATATCGCTATCCCGAAACGGCGATAGAAGTTCCATAACGTTCTTAAAATGCTTTTTTCCTGTTTGCTGTTTATCAAGTCGCATGGCAACCGTTCCCATCAGAAACTGCGATAGAATGTGATGCGGATTAAGATATAACGCACGTTTCAAGGTATCTTCCGCGAATATTAACTCATTCATTTCAATCAAAATTGTAGCGATTAGATAATAATGTGTTGCATCAACGCCATTCACGGTAAGGAGTTTTTCGCCCCAAAGTCTGGCTTCTGAAAGTTTGCCCAGATTTGCAAGTGATTTTACAATCAGCGACAGGATGTCGGTATTTCCAGAAGCGGTTTCCATGATTGTCAAACACATTTCAATACAAAGATCATATTGACCTTCTGAAAATAATTCAGCGACAGTTTTGGGAGAAGGGATCGTTACTGTTTCCGGCTTTTGATATTTCCTCGCGGCTGGGATTGGCAAGCGCGATGAAGAGATCAATGATTTGGGTTTTGTAGGATTTGAATCCGCAGCTTTTTGACGGATTGACGATTGAGGCATACCTTCGGAAATACTGCGCGCCTGTTTTGGGATTTTTCGGTAAACAGTGCAGAGGTCATGGTTCACCGGCGCAAAGTCTGAAAAATTATCGTCGTTTATTTCAACAGCGCTGGGAATAAGCCACCCTCGTGGATTCAGTGAATGATAAAACCGGTTTGAAACAGTTCTGATCTGCCCGGAGGTAAAATACATCAAAACATTTCTGCAAAACAAAACATCTATGTTATTAGTGTTGCCCGATGGCGAAGGGTAGGTATTTTCAGCGAGATTAAGCGGCGAAAAGGTTACCATTTCCTTTATTTCCTGAAGTATTTCCCAGTGATTTCCGACTTTATTAAAATATTGATGTTGAACGGCGGAAGAGGTTTCCCTGAAAGACCAGGCGCTATAAATTCCTTTTTTTGCTTTTTCGAGAAAACTCTTGTTGATGTCGGTTCCAAGAATCATAATTTGCCACCGATGCAGGTCGGGAACTATTTCCTTTAACAGAATTGCGAGGGTATATGGTTCCTCCCCTGAACAACATCCGGCGCTCCAGATTCTCAGTATCTGCTCCTTTCCGGCGCGCTCGGCGAGAAGTTCCGGGATTATCCGGTTTTTAAATATATCCAACTGTGCTTTCTCACGAAAGAAATAGGTTTCACCAACAGTCAGGTATTTGGTGATAATATCGAGTTCATGATTTGTCCATTGTATTGACTGAAGCCATTTGGTAAGCGACTCGGGTGTTTCCTTTATTCCAAGGTCATGAGCCATGGAACATAAACCCCGCTCAAAATCCTTTGCGCGCGTATGCCCAAATTCCCATCCTAATTGATGAGCTATCTGATTTTTGGTTTGATGCAGGAGATTTTCAGGAATCATTTTTTGTATTATTTATTCGTCGCCTGTAATAACCTTTTCCAATTCAATATCTTCATTACTGGTAATAAATTTCTCGAGGTCATAAATAAAGTAAAGACCATCCTCACGTTGTATCACACCGGACACGCCAGCGCCTGGCTCCAGATCGGTTACAGAAATAATATCCTGTTCTGATGTTTCAATAATTCCCTGTACTTCGGTGGCAATGATGAAAAACCGCCGACTGGAAGTATTTGTTAGTATAAAAAAATCATTCACTCCCGTTGGTTTCTCCTCCAGTTTTAACCTGTACCTGAAATTAAGAACTGGGATAACCTCTCCGTGATAATCAACCAATCCATTTAAAATCGGAGATGAATCGGGTACCGGGTTTACTGCGACAGCCTGAATAACGCGGTCAACCTGGTTCATATTTAGCGCAAACCGATGATTATTAATTGAAAACAATAATATTTTCTGAAAGTGTTTCATGATTGAACGTAAATAAACGTTAAAAATACAAAAGAATTGGCTACCTTTTAAATAAGGGTTGAGTATAAAGCATAAATCCATCGCCAAACATCGCTTTATCGACTAACGATCTCTAACTTCAAGCCTCGTTAAAAAATTGGGCGCAAAGATAAATCAAAAACAGTCGGAACCGGGTGAGATATCCTGCGTTGATAGTTGATTTTCCACATTTTGAAGAAGTCGGTGCGTCTGATGTTTTTGATTACATTTGCTTCGTCCAAATCTTGATAAAAATCGGAAATGTTTGGCTAAGCGGAATTGGAGCTTCAAATTTGGAACCTGTAACCTGGAACCTGGAACCTGGAACCTAGAACCTGGAACCTGGAACCTGGAACCTGGAACCTGGAACCTGGAAAATTTAACAGCGAGATGAAAAGTACATAAAAGACGAAATATGAAAACCTGGATTAAGGTATTGTTGGTTCTGATTGTTCTAAGTATTATCGGCGCCGCTCTCATATACAAATTTGTATATAACAAACAACATCCTGATTATGAAAACATCGAAGCCTCATTTACTATGAGCGCAAAGGATTTATACCAGGAGTTTAAGAAAAATCCATATACTTCCGCAAAACTCTATAACGGTAAAATCATTGCGATAACCGGCATTCTTTCGAAAGTTGAAACGGCAGACTCGCTTGTCACAGCAGTTTTTGTTTTCAAACAGGGCGATTTTGGCGATGAAGGATTGCGTTGTACCATGATGAAAAAATATAATAAAGAGGCCATTAAACTTCAGCCCGACGGCGAGGTCAGAATCAAAGGCTATTGCACCGGCTTTAACGATACCGATGTGGTTTTAGAAAAATGTTCCCTAATTATTAATAACGAAAATTAACAATCATGAAACAAACGATTATAATCGCAATCATTTTATTGGGAAGCATACTGGTAAGCGCTCAGAAATTTATTACAAAAACCGGGCATATCCGGTTTTTTTCGGAAGCTTCCATTGAAAAAATTGAAGCGCATAACCGTCAGGTGAATGCAGCCTTTGATGCTACAACCGGCGATTTTGTATTCAAGGTGCTTATGAAGTCATTCGAATTTGAAAAAGCCCTGATGCAGGAACATTTCAATGAAAACTATGTGGCGTCGGATAAATTTCCAACAGCAAAGTTTCTTGGAAAGATCACCAATATAACGGAGGTAAATGTTGAGAAGGACGGAATATATCCTGTCACCGTTGAGGGCAAACTCACAATTCATGGCATTACCAATGCCTTAAACGAAAAGGGAACGCTGGAAGTGAAAAAGGACAAAATTGAGGGTAAAGCCAATTTTACCATTTTACTTGCTGATTACAAGATTGATATTCCCGGAGCCGTTGTAAAAAATATTTCCAAAACCATTGAAATAACTGTGGATTTATTACTTGAAAAAGCGTCAAAATAATAATAACGACTATTAAGTTTATACGTTGAGTCCATTCCGAAAAGTGGTCGGAAAAATCAAAATTTGGCTAAAGCCCGGTATATCATCAACTTGAATTGCCACGACCTTAAGGTCGTGGCAATTGATAAACAGATTGCTACTCGACTTTAGTCCAAATTGTTTCCTTTTCGGAGTAGGCTCAAGATTGGTAAAAAGTCGTTTTCGGATTGATCACAAGCGACAAACTCATTTCGTTATTTATTTGATTGATTAATCAACAACTTTATCGGCAGATGATCCGAAAAACCCCCCTGATACCTTGGACCAGAATAGGTGCGTTTTAATTTTTCACCAAAATAGGTTTTATCTTCATCCAGCAGAAAATCTGCTTTCACTATCTTCACATTACCTGTCCCCGTTTGCAAACCGGAATTTCCGCTTATCAGAGCGCCGGAAATGATAAACTGATCGAAAGTACTCCATTGATCGCGATATTTTATTGTCCCTTCGGGATGACTTTGATTTCTGATTCCCATCAGATTTAAAAGTGTTGTAGCATTGACGCTATCCCCGACGGTTTTTGCCCCGAGAACGGTTTTCAGACTCTCATTTTCCGGTTCATCATTAAAATCGCCCATGATGAGAATATTTGCATTGGGGTTAACAAGTTGAATGGAATCAACAACTTTCCGAAGTACCCTGGCAACATGATTTCTACGCGGCTGAGATTGTAGATAACCTCCTCGTCTTGAAGGCCAATGATTTACAAAAAGGTGAATAGTATCGCGGTTATAAAAAATACCCTTTACCATTAGAATTTCCCTTGTCTGAGAAAGCGAATCAAAAGGAAACATGATTCGGAAGGTACGTTCTGAGATAACCTTAAACATGTCGGGACGGTAAAGCAATGCCACGTCAACGCCTCGCTGATCAGGGGATTCATGATGAATCATTTTATATTTCCACGGTTTCAGCGGCGTTTGATAAATGAGTTTATTCAAAACATATCTGTTTTCAACTTCACAAAACCCAACCACCGATGGAGCAGACCATTCACCGGCGGCAAGAAGCGTTTTTGCAACATGGTTAAGCTTTTTACTGAACTTTGTCCAATTCCAGCGTTTGCCGCCTGCTGAGGTAAATTCATCGTCAAGTGTGGTCGAATCATCATAAGGATCATAAAGGTTCTCAGCATTCCAAAAAATAACGCTGACATTTTGACTTTTTATTTTGATTGAATCTAAACTGGCACGATTTTCGCTGGTTTTTACATCGAAAGATGAACTCGACAAATTTGTTGATATTGCTGAATAAAACAGCATAAAAACTAAGCATGGAATTATTTTCATATTTCAGGTTATAGATACAACTTTTAACGATTGATTTTTGTCTGTTAATCGGAAAAAGTCAAAAAGGTAATACGAAAATGTGCAAATTCTTTAACGTTTTTTTAACAGGGGATTAACAGAATTTAACATCGGTGATGGTAATAACATTGTAACAACATCGTTTTTAACCAATTCAACATGAAAAATTCAATTAACTTCTAACATTTAAACTCAACGTACAATGAAAAGAATTGCAGGATTGTTTTTAATAGCGCTGGCTGGAGGCGCGGTTGCCCTCGGACTTTATAAAGCTTTTGAAAATAAGATTGGATATTCCTACTCAAAGCCACAGGGCATACCGATTCAGAAGGTAAACTATAATCCTTCATCAGCATTCAACCTGCCTGATTTTGAAGAAGCCGCCGCTTTATCAGTTCACGCAGTGGTTCACATAAAATCGGAATTTCAAAAGAAAAGCATGGTTTATGATGATTTTTTTGAGTTTTTTAATTTTGGCGGACGCCCTCAACCGCGCGAATATTCAACGCCTTATTCAGCAATGGGCTCGGGCGTAATAGTTTCGGCTGATGGCTATATAGTTACTAATAACCATGTAGTACAGGAGGCGACAAATGTGGTAGTAACTCTAAATGATAAACGCGAATATAAAGCCACTATCGTCAGCGCTGATCCAAGTACCGACCTTGCTCTGATTAAAATTGATGAGCTGGGTTTACCTTTTTTGACTTATGGTAATTCAGATGAGGTTAAAATCGGGGAATGGGTTTTGGCTGTTGGTAATCCTTTCAATCTGACCTCGACGGTTACAGCGGGAATCGTTAGCGCCAAAGCCAGAAACATCAATATTTTAGGATCACAGGGCGCTATCGAATCATTCATTCAAACCGATGCCGCTATCAATCCCGGGAACAGTGGCGGAGCTTTGGTAAATACTCGTGGAGAACTCATTGGAATCAATGCGGCAATTGCTTCAGGAACCGGTTATTATACAGGCTATTCGTTTGCGATTCCGGTAAATATTGTGAAAAAAGTTGTCAATGATTTTATGAAATTCGGAAAAATCCAAAGGGCGTACCTCGGCGTCTATTTTCGTGAAATTGACGATCAATTTGCAAAGGAAAAAGGTTTTACCGATTTGCGCGGTATTTATATTGACGAGGTGGTTGCAGGCGGCTCTGCTGAAGCCGCCGGGATTAAAAAAGGAGATGTTATTACCAGGATTGATAACGTAAATATAAATGGCAAAGCAGAACTAATGGAGGTTATCGGACAGAAGAATCCTGGAGATAAGGCAACCGTTATTATTAACAGGGAGAGTAAGGAGTATGAATTACCTCTAACTTTGCAAAGTGAGGAATCTAAAGTTACCGCGGAAAATAATTCAAAAATTGTTATTCTTGGAGCTACCTTTCAGCAATTGACCGACAATGAAAAAGCAAAATTCAACATTGATTTTGGGTATAAGATTGTTTCAGTTGGAAGCGGTAAACTGAAAAATTCAGGTATCAGCCAGGGATTCATTTTGTTGTCGGTTGATCGCAAACCAATGCGTACAGTGCAGGAATTGAAACAGTCGCTCACCGATCGTCAGGGAGGCGTACTCATCGAGGGTGTTTATCCCAACGGTTTAAGAGCTTATTATGGAATCGGACTATGAGACAATTAAAAATATCAAAATCAATAACAAACCGCGATACTGCTTCGCTTGACCGGTATCTTTCGGATATTGGCAAGGAAGGTATGGTTACCGCCGATGAGGAGGTTCTGCTTGCCCAGCGAATAAAGCTGGGCGATCAGTCTGCGCTTGAAAAATTATGCAAAGCGAACCTCCGGTTTGTTGTTTCTGTTGCCAAGCAATATCAGAACCAGGGGCTTAGCCTGCCCGATCTGATTAATGAAGGCAATGTTGGATTGATAAAGGCTGCGCGTCGCTTTGATGAAACCCGCGGTTTCAAATTCATTTCCTACGCGGTGTGGTGGATTAGACAGTCAATACTTCAGTCTCTCGCAGAACAATCGAGAATCGTGAGACTTCCGCTAAACCAGGTGGGAGCCATGAGTAAAATGTCGAAAGCAACTGTCAAACTTGAACAGCGATTTGAGCGTGCGCCTTCGGTTCACGAACTTGCAATTGAACTGGAATTGCCTGACCATAAAGTTGCCGAAATATTAAGGATGTCAACAAGAATTTTATCAATGGACGCCCCCATTGATCAGGATGAAGAGACCAAACTGGTTGATGTTTTTATTAATGAAGATACTCCGGGAACCGATGAAAACCTGATAAGAGAATCGCTTGCGCGCGAAATCCAGCGGTCGCTATCAACCCTTGCCGACAAAGAAAGAGAAATCATCAACATGTTTTTCGGAATCGGCGTACCACACAGCTATACCCTCGATGAAATCGGCTCCATTTTTGATTTGACACGCGAGAGGGTTAGGCAGATCAAAGAGAAAGCCCTGAAACGTCTCAAACATTCATCCCGTAGTAAATTGCTTAAATCTTATCTTGGTTAATAAAAAATTACTACTTTTGCGCTGTTATAAATTTATCAGTACATGAATCGCCATTTTAATAATATTCGTTTCATATTCCTTCTTTTCGTTGGAATGTCAACCGCAATTATTTCTCTTGGTTCGCTGATAAATTTTCATCAGAACAAGATCTGGGGAAAGCCATTAATCCCTGAATTTATTGGCGTTAAGCGCGATCATGACAAAACGGTAAAAGTTATTCAGTCAAACAAAACCTCCTGCGGAGGCAAAATCCTGAATGAGTTCCATTTTGTTTCTGATGGCAACGCTCTTTCAAAACCATTCCAAATCAGGTTTATTAGTGTAATCCTGCTTCCGGTTACTTCTGATTTTATTGTGCCTGTGATATTCCTATCCCCGTCACAGGGTTTACGCGCCCCTCCAATTTCCTGATTTACCCGTGAACCGGTAAAACCATCCTGATTTACATCGGGAGGTTTGTTTATAAGTTTAAGACCTATATGGTTCCTTTACTTGTAAATTTAATCAAATTATTTGCAATAGTCTGTTGCAGAATCATTCCAGGATTAACTTATTTCATTCAAATCATTATCCAAACGACAATTATTTTTTGTACTACTACCTTTCCAGCCATGAGAAATCTTTTTACTATCCTGTCTTTTAGTTTCATTTTATTTAGCGCATTATCCTGTAAGAAAGAGGAACAATCCCTTGTATATCCACCGCCTGTTGTAAACAAATCCGACTCAATAGTAATGTCTGCGGGTTATGTCAATGAAGTTTATTACAGTTTGGCAACCGGGATTGCTCTAACATCGCCACGCGCCACCTGGGATATAGCATTTCGCACCACAAAAAGGAGTTCAAGCATCATTATCAACGATGGCGCAGGCGTGGCGCTTTACACTTACCCCAAGTCAGATACCAGCGGTTGGGCAACCATGGATACAACTGGTTTATCTTCATGGAAACCAATGTATAATGATCCTGGAAATTGGGAAAACGGAGCTTTTTCACGATACGCCAAAGATTCCCCCGATTATGGCTGGTGCATATACAACGAAGTAACGCATAACCTGATAGGTGATTCGCTTTTTGTGATAAAATTGCGCGATGGAAATTTTAAAAAACTGTGGATGATTAAAAAATTATCATCTCTCGATATTTACGTATTCCGCTATGCAAACCTTGACGGTTCCGGCGAACAATATGTAAGCGAAGATGTAAGCTCCCTGATAGCCACTGATTTCTCCGGGTTTTCACTCCAAACCAATTCCCGAGTTGCTTTTCAACCGGGTAGGAACAAATGGGATATCCTTTTTACCAAATATATGTCGGTTCAACCTGATGGATCGCCATACCTTGTGACAGGCGCGCTTAGCGCCGATAGTGTCATTACCAAAAAGTTTTATCCGGTTGCTTTGAATTACACCAATTCCGAAGTCGGTATCTGGGACTCAACCCGATCATCCATTGGTTGGAATTGGAAAATATTTGATATGAATACCTATACTTATAAAATTGTTGATTCCACAGTTTACTTTATTAAGCCGGTGAAAGGAGATATTTATAAACTCTATTTCACTGCCTTTTCAGGAACTTCAACCGGTATTGTGAAATTCAACATAGAAAAATAGCTTTATCCGGCAAAATAATAACAATTGTCCACATACAAGCAACCCAGTTAATTTTCAAAAGCAATCTTTAAAGTTAATAAAGAGTTTATGTTTCTTCTTACAGATCTGAAAGGCCGACAACTCCGTGCAGATCGTCCGGGATACAAGGCTGAGAGGCTTAGTGTTTATTACAGTGATGTAACCGGGGTGCAACCCGGGATATATTTTGTTACCGTCTTGAATGCAGCATCAAAGTCGGTTGCCAAAGTACTCATCAACCATAGACATGAGTAAAGGTCTATTCACCCCGATTTTCGGACTTATCAGTCTTCTGGTCGTAACCGTTGGTTACGGTCAGAAGGCTGTTATTAAAGTTATTGACCAGAAAAGCAAAGAACCGGTTCCATTCTCACATGTTTGTTTCGAAGGACTTAAATCCGGTTTCCCAAAATACAGCCTTACCTCAATTGAAGGAATCGTTTTCAACGATGTTAAAGAAATTTCAAAAATTGCTATCAGTTTTATGGGCTATGCTACATATACTGATACGATTAAGCCCGGTCAATCAATTCAGGTACAACTTATTCCCAAGATACTTAATATTGACGAGGTTGTTGTAACGGCACAATATACGCCTGAACGCGCAGATAAATCAATCTACAAAATTGAAGTGATCAATGCCCGTCAAATTGAACAGAAAGCTGCCACAAACATGGCTGATTTACTACAAGATCAGTTAAGTATGCGGGTTACCCAGGATGGCGTTCTGGGGACAAGCCTCCGAATCCAGGGCATGTCGGGTGAAAATGTTAAATTTTTACAGGATGGCGTACCACTGATTGGCCGCATGAACGGGAACTTCGACCTGAACCAGATCAATCTGTTCAATGTTGATCACGTCGAAATTATTGAAGGTCCCATGTCGGTAATCTACGGAAGCAATGCGCTTGCCGGAGTTATCAATATTATTACCAAAGAAAATAAATCATCATTGCTGAATGCTACAGCCAGCGCATATCTTGAATCGTCAGGCGTTTACAATTTTGACGGCAGTTTGACATTCAATCATAAAAAACATGGATTATCCCTCGATGGCGGTCGAAATTTTTCTGCGGGGAACACAGATGTTGTTTCTACTGAAGTTCTTGATAATAGGTTCAAACCTCGCAGGCAATATTTTATGGATGGTTATTATACTTATACCACCGATGTTTTAAAAGTAAAAGTTGCCGGCGACTATTTCAATGAACTCATGATCTATAAAGGTCTCCTGATTTACCCATACTATGAAACGGCGCTTAATAACTATTATACAACAGTCAGATATACTGGCAAGATTGACGCCATTGTAAAACTACCCAGATTTCATTTTATCAATGCTTTGGGCTCCTGGTCAGCCTATAATCGCATCAACGAGGCTATATTTATAGATTATCCCACCCTAAACAAAACAGTAATACCTGAAAAGAGTGATACGGCAAAAATACGCAACCTGATTTTCAGAGGAACCTTCGCAAAAAGTAATCCGGACCACAAATTTAATTATCAGGTTGGTTTTGATATCAGCAATGAGAGCGTAACAGGCAGGAAGATTGAGGGAAACAAACAGGAGATCGGCGATTACGCTGCCTTTTTGAGCGTGAAATACGATCCCGTCAAATCACTTTCGTTGCAGCCGGGGATGAGGGTTATCTACAATACAAAATATAATGCGCCGGTGGTTTATGCCCTGAGCGCCAAATGGAATTTCCATGATCCATTTAGCCTCCGATTTTCTTATGCTCACGGTTTCAGGGCTCCCGCCATTAAAGAACTTTATATGATTTTTGTTGATGTAAACCACAACGTTCTTGGCAATCCCGACCTCAAAGCAGAAAGTTCGAATAATTTCAGTTTTAACCTCAATTATGCTATTGAGAAAAGAAAAAGAGCATGGTCAATTGATTTGGACGGATTTTACAACTTTGTATCCAATGTAATTCTGCTCGCCCAAACCGGCAATAACCTTGAATACAGTTATGAAAATATCAGCAGGTATAAAAGCGCCGGGTTTCAGATTAGCTGCGCTTATCAATTATATCCTTCGTTTAAATTCCAGGTTGGGTTTAGTGAAACAGGAATCACCGGCAGTCCTGACGCTGCAATTGCTTATCCTCCTTTTAAGTGGGCAACTGAAGTATCTGTGAGTTCATCTTACCATTTTATCAAACGAGATATTACGCTTTCATTATATTACAAATATACAGGATCGGCTCCGCAACTCGGATTCGATGAGAAAAAATTGAGCTGGGGGTGGATCGATCCATACAACATGATGGACTTAACTGCAAGCAAAGGATTTCTCAACAATAGGATTCGTTTATCGGTTGGTATGAAAAATATTTTCAATACAACTACAATCCCTACCACCGGAGGAATAGGAGGGATTCACTCAGGTGGAGACGGAAATATGAGTATTGGATATGGACGTACGGTTTTTGCGAAACTCTCATTTTTATTCAATAAATATAAATAATGCGGACTGGAAAGCTGGTTTTATTGATGTTTGTCACCTTTGCATTTCATTCATGTTTCAAGGAGGATGTGATGATCCCTTTCCACCCAAGAGGCGATGTTCAGACCGATACAATCGCCATGACCGAAACATATAAATATCAGTTGTACTTTAGTCTTGATTCGGGCAGTGTTGTAAGTTCCAATATGAAAACTGCAAGCGATTTGGGTTTTGAATGTACCCCGTTAGGCTGGCGCGTAATCCTTAATTCGGGCAGTTTTATGAAGGTTGTCGACCTTGGGGCTGTTGAATTTGGCATAAGACATACCATCCCTGTCGTAAACCTTCGGTTCGATAAATCGGATGGAAATCCTGATTCCACGGCAATAGGGGAGTGGTTTACTGTTTCCGCAACCGACACAGTTTCAAATAATCATGTTTATGCAGTCAATCGCGGTATGGATGAACTCGGTAACCAACTGGGCGAATACCAGGTAATATTTGACAGCCTGAAAGCGGGAACCTATTATTTTCGTTATGCGGTGCTTTCAGGAGGTGTGGCCAAAAAAGGTGTGGTTCATAAAGACACTTTGGTTAATTACCTTTGGTTCAGTTTTACCGAAAATGTCACAAAGCAATTGGAACCTCCTAAAAGTCGCTATGATTTGCTGTTTACACAATATACTACTATGCTCTATGATAAAGGGGCTCCTTATCCATACCTGGTGACCGGAGTACTTTCAAACCGGTTGGGGGTAGAGGTTGCCCGCGATACGATACATCAATTTTCAGGAATTATCAAAGACGTCGCTTTGAGCCTTCAATACTCAAAATCGCTGGATGCGATTGGTTATGACTGGAAAGATTTCGATAAAAACTATAATTATACTATCCATCCAAACCTCAGTTATATCATTCGAAATCAGTCAGGCAACTATTATAAACTACGGTTCATTGGATTCTATGACCGGAACGGGTCGAAAGGGTATCCGGTAATCGAATATCAGCAGCTATAAAAATTTTGCTACCGTCCTGCCTTTTAATCGCATCCCCGCCTCTGCAATAGTTACCGCCGTTAGTCCGAATTTCTCCATGAGCTGCCGGGGAGTTCCCGATTCGCCAAATTGGTCGCGCGTGCCGACAAAAGCCATAGATACCGGATGGTTTTGCACCACAACTTCAGCAACCGCGCTGCCCAGACCACAATTTACCTGGTGCTCTTCAGCGGTTACAATAGCGCCGGTTTCCATCGCAGCTCTGATGATTGCTTCTTTATCAATGGGTTTTATTGTATGCATATTCAGAACGCGGGAAAAGATTCCTTGTGATTCAAGTATAACAGCCGCTTCCAACGCTTCCCATACCAGGTGTCCCGTGGCTATGATGGTAAGATTAGCTCCATCCCTTAGCATTTGCGCTTTCCCAATCTCAAAACCCAAATCTTCGGATGTAAAATCGGGCATGGCTTCCCGTCCAAAACGGATATATACCGGACCTTTGCATTGTTCAATCGCAGCAATGGTGGCAAGTTTACTCTGGGTTGCGTCGCAAGGTGAAAGTACCGTCATGTTCGGTAATACCCGCATTATGCCAATGTCTTCAAGCGCCTGATGTGTAGCTCCGTCGGGACCAACTGAAACTCCTGCGTGCGCGCCTCCGATAACAACATGAAGGTTGTTGTAACATACCGAAATCCTTATCTGATCGGCAGATCTGAGCGCTGCAAAAACTCCGTAGGTGGAGAAAACCGGAATTTTCCCTTCAAGTGCCAAACCGGTTGCAACGCCAACACAGTTCTGTTCGGCGATGCCCATCGAGAAGAAACGCTTTGGGAACTCTTTCGCAAAAAGATCGCATCCCACTGACGTCGTAATGTCGGCGCCGATACAAACTACATTTGGATTATTCCTGCCTGCTGCAAGCAATCCCTCGCCGAATCCGGATTTGGTGGGATTGTTGCCGTTGTTCAGGTAGCGGGGCATGGCGTTTATCTGTCTGTGATTGTTCAAATAAAGATTTCAACCTTCGTTTGACAATTTACTTTATCACAAATTTCGCTGCCTTAATGCCAGTTCCCGTTGTAACCCGCACGAAATACATTCCCTTATTAACCTTCGAAAGATCAAGCTGTTTTGAGAAATTTACTTTCTGATTACTGAAATTCTCAGAATAGATAATCTTGCCGGTAATATCGGATACAGCGAGGTTTACATCCCCGGGGGAATTGGTCATAGATACTTTGAAAATTCCATCAGAAGGGTTGGGCGATACTTTCAGCGCCGATTCCGTTTGGCTGTTTTCTTTAACCCCAACAGGTCCGCTTACCATGATATCGGTGAGAAAAAGGTTGTTGCCATAATAGTTATACGATTCAAACATCAGTTTCACATCGCTCATTCCGGCATAAGGACTCAAGTCAATTGTGTAACATCCTACGCCATAACTGCCTCCGCACCAGTCGTCGGACGACTGTGGGTAAAATGCCGTGTTGGTACTCGGATGAGTTACAAAAACATCAGGCGTACCGTTGGGACCCATTCCCCAGATTCGCTGCCATGTAGCGCCACAATCCCCGGAAACATAGATAATGAGTGAATCTTTCCGCACCCTTTGTTCATAAGCATGACGAAAACTCAGGCTGACTGTTGTATAGTCGGTTAGATCAATAACCGGGCTTATGAGTTGATCGCGCCGGGTAATTGCATTATAGTTGAAAAAATTCATCCAAACGGCTTTAGTTCCCGGCGATATGCCACCAACGGTGATGGTATCCCAGGTTATTGATAAATCGGGATTTTTTACCTGCCAATGCCGGGTTTCAAAACCATCGGCAAAAGATTCGCTGAATGGCAAACTGTAGCCACCCTGACGGATGTAATCGGTATATGATACGAAACTCTGACCTGCGCCGTTAGTTGCTGTTAGTTTCACACTGTATATTCCGACGGAGGTGAATTTAACAACCGGATTCTGACTCGAAGCTGAAGTGTTTTCAAGGAAAATAACATTTGAAGGGGTAAATTCCCATGTCCAGGCAATGGGGCAGTTGGCGGTTTGGTCGGTAAAATGGACAAACTCTGAACTACAAACTACAAGTTTATCTGCGGAAAACTGCGCCACAGGTAAAAGCGTATTACTTACTGTGATGTAGTTGGTTTTTGTTAATGAGTCGACGCCAAATTCGTTCCACACTTTTAGCTTAACCTGGTAAGTTCCCGGCGTTGGGTAAACGATATTTTCAGGATTTTTCAAATTCGACGACGAGGGAGTTGCGCCCTGGAATGACCATTGAAAAAATGTTGGAACCCCGGTTGAAAGATCAGTAAAACCTATTGGACAGTTCGTTGGAATGTTTGTGTTTGCCGTGATAAAATCTGCCTGTGGCATTGTGTGATACATATCCGATCCCCATAATCCGCGACCATAAGTGGAAGCCCTGATGGCATCCTGCGAAACAGAATCATTGTCATAATAAATATCCAGTTCAGTAATTCTTCCGTTGGCAGGTAACCCCAAACTGAAAGGTAGCCAGCCGGAAGTAGTCGCGTCCATATAATAAACTCCGGCGTCGGTTCCAACGTACAAACCTTCCTCGGCATTTCGGTAATAAACAATGGCATTCATATTTACGCTGGGAAGATTTCCGGTGATATTAGTCCAGGTCTGACCCTTGTTTACTGATTTATAAACTTTTTTGGCAAGCGTTAAGTAAACTATATTTTCGTCGGTAGGATGAGCTGCAATATCTGTTGCTGTACCTGATGCAGGCAGCGATGAAGTAAGGTTAAGCCATTCTGGATTGGCGCTCAAACAATTATCGCTGCGGAAAAACTTGTTGTCGGATCGGGCAGCATAGAAAATGTTTGTATTTGCCTTAGAATGCTCAACATCAGCCATGTCAGCGGAATTGCTGTTCGCCAGGTTGTCGGAAATTTTAGTCCATGAAACCGGCGAGTTAATTACATTCGAGGATCTCCAGATATTTTTGAAACCAACAAACATCCCTTTACGATCCGCCTTGCTCAGGCAGAATGGCGTAACCCAGCCGCCTCCTTCGGTGATGCCATTAACGCCATCACCCGCTATTTGATATTCACCGCCGTTGTTTATCTTTCTGAAAATATCTCCATAATAGATGGTGTGATAAGTGAATGCGGCATTTTCATAATCAATGGCACATTCCATTCCATCGCCGCCGCCGGTTGCGAGCCATCCGGTTGGCGTAAGAGTGTAAGAGCCGTTATCCTGAAAACCGTTGATTACCTTGTTTTTTACTGTTTGCGACTGACCGAGTTTGTATATTTGACCAATAGTCATTCCTACCGTCTTGTCAGTCCATGTTGTTCCATTATTGCTTGATACATAGCAACCTCCATCATTTGCAGCATATAGATTGCCGTTTACGGGCGAATATACGAGGAAATGGCAGTCGGCATGAACCGCAGGTACGTTGCATCCGCCGTACCAGTGTGAATTGATTGTCCATGAAGTTCCGCCGTTGCTTGATTTCCAGACATTCACGCCACCGGCAAAAATTATTTCAGGATTAACCGGATCAGCGGCAAGCGCAAGGTCATACCACGATTGTCCACCGGTTCCGCCACCATCGCACGACCAGTCCATAATGTTTGGCGTAGTTGAACGGGTAGAAAAAGTCATCCCTGCATCTGTTGAGCGGTAAAGTCCTTTGAAACCGCTGCTATTATCTGATTGAAGAAAATATACATAATCAGGATTGGCAGGAGTTACAGCAATTACGCCGCGCTGACCGGCAGTAAGTCCTGTTGTAATTTTCGTAAAGGTAGTCCCATTGTTGGATGATCTGTAAAAGTCGGATTCAGCCGCAGCGTAAACGATATTAGGGTCATTGGGTTTAAAATGGATATCTTTGAAGTTGCCAGTTTTCGTATTTGCCCATGATGTTCCACCATCAACCGAACGGTAAATTCCTCCACTGGTTGCAGCAATGAATATCTGTGAATTGGTTGGATGCTGAATTATTTTCCCAATGGTTTTGTTATCCATTCCGGTTTTAGATGGGCTCCAAGTCAATCCGCCATCGAGACTTTTAAAAATACCGAGTCCCGGAGCATCGCCGGCGTCGCGATCACCGGTGCCGATGAGAATTTTCTGCGGGTTCGAAAAGTCAACTACAATTGCTGAAACTCCGAGTGTTGGCATGGTATCGGTATGGGTAATCCAGGTAAGACCGCCGTCGGTGGTTTGCCACATTCCGCCGGAGGGCGCGCCAACATATAATTTATTGGGATCCGTTGGATGAAAGGCTACAACATTCAAACGCCCAAGTCCTTCATATCCCGCCGGTCCGGGAGCCGGAATCTGAGCCGGACCGAGGTTAACCCATGAACCTGCAGATGAACGCGAATTTCTCTCGTATTCTTCATAAGCTTTAAATGTTGCATCCGGCGACGGACGACTCCCGTCGGGGTTCACTCGGCTTTGCATCATATATTCCCACCGTTTAAATACTTTCCATCCGCTTCCCCGCGTGATTTTCCGGTCTTTCCAATAAATATTAAACGCCCTTTGAGTCTGAAAAAAATTGGCGTCCGGATTTTGCATCATTTCAATCCAGTAAGGATAGGTGGCAGTGTCGTTGACAACATTTCTAATGTCGTTCTGCGTTTTTCCTGCCATGGCAAGCAACAGAAATCCTGCAATAAGGAGTAAGGTTCTTTTCATTGTGTCTGATGTTGGTTTTGAGGGCGTAAAATTAGAGAAAAAAGCCGACAAGTTGACGTTTGGAAAGGTCTGTTAACACTGATGAGGACTATTACAGATTATGCGTCAACCTGCCAAGATAGATTAATCATCCAGATCGGAAAGAATATATCCCAGTTTAAGTAAATTTTCAGGTTCAAGAAGGCGGCGGAGACGATCATCATCGAGAAGATTGAGTGCGGCGTTTGACTCGAAAACATTTTTCCCGTTCGATTTCATAAAACGGGCAAGTTCGGATGATTTGTGGTAGCCAATTACAGGAATCAGCGCGGTGGTTATTGATGGACTGCGGAAAAGCTGTTCCTGACTAATATCATGATTAATAATAAGTCCTTTAAATAGATTTTCCATCAGGGTGTTATTGGCAGCAATCAGTAACCTGATGGAATCGAGCATTGCATGACCAATCACAGGCAAATAGGCATTGAGTTCCAGACATCCCAGCGCCGACAATGAACTGATCAGCATGTCATTTGCGTATATTTTGTGAGAAACGCTGATAACAAACTCGGGAATTACCGGATTGATTTTTCCGGGCATGATGGAACTGCCTACCTGGACTTGGGGGAGGATTAGTTGGTAAGTTGGTAAGTTGGTAGGTTGGTAAGTTGTTAAGTTGGTAAGGTCGGAGGAGAGGAGGCGGAGGTCGGAAACCATTTTTTCGAGATTTACTGCATGTGCTTTGAGGGTGGCATGCACTTCAACAAACGAATCAAGGTTAGAGGTTGCGTCAGCCAGATTTTCACTTCGTGTTATTGGTAAGCCGGTAATTTTCTGGAGGTTCATAATGGCTTCCATAATAAAAAAGCGGGGAACTGCCATTCCTGTTCCAATGGCGCTACCGCCAAGGTTTACCATTTTAATCCGTTCAAAACATTTCGAAACCCGCCACCAATCCCGTGAAAGAGCTTCGCTGTATGTACTGAAAAGCCTACCAAAAGATGTTGGAACTGCTTCCTGCATCTGTGTAAACCCGATACGGAGGTTTCCCTGCTGCGCCGTTTCATGCTGTTCAACCACAAATCTCAATTCATTGATGGATTTCTCAAGATCCTGAAGAAGCAGCATTACAGCGACTTTCAGCGAAGTTGGAATTACATCGTTGGTGGATTGAAAAATGTTTGCCTGTTCAATGGGATCAATAATCTGATATGATCCCGGATTTAATCCCATAAACTTTAAAGCAACATTGGCAATAATCTCGTTAATGTTCATGTTAATGCTGGTACCTGCGCCTCCCGATACGGCGGGAACAATGAAATCGGCGAAATGTTTTCCTTCTGAAACTTCCTCCGCCGCCATGGTCAGAAGCCTGAAAATCTGTTCATCTTTGAGATTCATATTCCCGCAGATTCGCAACTCTTTCTCCGGATGATTCTTGTATTTTACATGGATTGCATGTTTTAAGGCAATCACTGTAAGGTGACATGCCTGTTTAACAAGCCCGACAGCCTTATACCACTCTAAATGAAAACGCGTAGTATCTGGAAAATTCTTATATGCTCTCGCTGCATGAATACCATATAAAGCCTCGTCAGAAATTTCCATTTCACCGAGATAGTCTTTTTCTATCCTCATTTATATATGTTTATCTGAATATCAATTTCATATTTTGCATGGGATGCCGCCTAAGATTGTTTGTAATTTTACGGAATAAATCCCAAATTCACTGTGAACCTGGAACTTTTTTTCATAAAAAGTGAGGAATATATCTTTCTTTGTGAACTCATCGCCTTCTCAGTTGAACCTGTGAATAATTCTTATATAGAGGTTATACCAAGGTTTCACAATGAAGCCACTAAGAGTAATTTCATGAATAATTCAGGTTAGATTATTGATTTTTATCAACGTTAATCATTTCGTCCCTGACGGGATTTTATAAATTATACGCCTTGCTTTTCTGTAAGAATGTCACAATTTTACGCTGTTTGCGGTATAATCCAATTTCAGTCCCTCAGGGTTTTTTTGGGTCAATCAGAAAGAAAAGAACAACGATACAAATAATCCGAATTTGGGAACGCTTGAATTTCCTGCATCATGAAGATGACTCATTCGCCAGATGGCGTCAACGCGGATAATTTTAAAGATATTCTCAATGCCTGCTCCCGCTTCCCAATACGGTTCATTTGCAAATGACCGGAGATTTCCAGGAAACGATGAATAACGAG
Organism: Bacteroidota bacterium; assembly: GCA_037131145.1. GTDB lineage: Bacteria > Bacteroidota > Bacteroidia > Bacteroidales > FEN-979 > CAIVAT01. The sequence goes on along the minus strand of JBAXRP010000004.1, from coordinate 20,150 downwards.
CATTGTTCTCACTCAGTGTTCCGAATACGCCACGTATATGTGCCACCTCCCGCCATTTTAATTTTCTCAATATAGGTATTTTATTGAACAGCAAACCGCTGAAATGATGTGTATAGGTTGCGCTAATCCACGTGTCGCTTACAAATTCATAGTAGTTCATTAGGTTTGCAGCATATTCATCATAGAAAAAAGATTGATTGCCATCATGAATCCTAAGTAAGGGATAAGGCAGGGTTCCCCATATTTTTCCCGTTTCTATGATGTACTTCGACCAACCAATTGTAGCAAAATTGAACCATTGCGACAAATTCAGTATGAGTTTGTGATATTCGTAATCGCTGTTAAAAGCGTTTGGACTTCCATAAATATATGTAAACTGAATTATAGGAAAAGTGGAGCTGATTGTTACTCTGCTGAAGGTTGTCGAAACAAACCGCTCACGAAATGAAATCCGGGTATCAATCTGAATTTCAGAAGTGAATATTGAATTCATAAAAACCGGATCTGATTTTTTATCAGGAAAGATGATAAACTCCGTGGAACCCAGAGGGAACATTTCCCGGTGCGTTAGGTGAACCCTGTTGATCAATCCTGTAAACCATTCATGTTCATACCCCACCCGGTAATCACGCACCATCGTAAGTTTATTGTTGGGACCCCGGTGAAACAACGAAGACAATATATTGTCGGATGAAATTGCATATGGACTTGCGCCCAATTGTTCAACATCATATTTAAAGGCAGCAGTGATATCGCGGCGGGGATTTTTTTTAAACATGTAAATCAGTTCGCCGCCATATTTATAAGTTCGATCACGCATTCCATAAGCAAGGTAACCTTCAAGCTGAATCTTTTTGCTGAATTTGTGTGAAGTCTTCATACCAAATCTGAACCTTGCGCCTTCAATACCATTATAGCTGAATAATTTGGTATAAGGTCCAAGTTCAACATACTGCCATTTCAGATAACCCCTGAATAACATATCAAGAATGTCAATATATGTTCTGAAAACCGGAACCGCTTTGATTGAATCCACCATATTATAAATTCCTTGTTCACGGGCGCTAAGTTTCTCCGGTCGTGCATTTTTCCAGAATTCCCTGGGCTTTTCAATTGAGCCCTCTTCAATAATCACATTTGTCGGGACTTTGAAAAATCTGGGGTCTTCTGGAACATCAAACCGGAAATTCCGGTAAGTTGTCGCTCGGTGTCCATAAAAACCGAGAGCTAATTTTGAATCCTCCAAAATATTGAAATCAGCATCCAGATTGTCGCGGGTAAGCATCCAAAAAAGATTATTGGTCCATTCATATTCCTGTTCCACTTGAAGGTCGTTGATAAAATTGAGGTTTGCATTATCAGCAATTTTGATAATCAGACTTTTAATTGCGAAAGTTGTATCGGCAACCCAAAGATGTCCGGTAAATGTAAGTTCCTGTTGTCGTCGGGGTTTGAACATGATGTGATAACACCATTTAGAACCTGCATATAAGCTATCAACAAGGTAATACTTATAATAGCTTTTTCCAAAATCGGCAATCGGGCTTACAAAGTTTTTCTGAAAGAGAGGGATGTAATTCTGATAAATATCAACCTGTTCCGACAGGTTGCCAAAGAATTGTGAAACGCTTGAATTTTTAAACCCGGAGATGGAAGAAGCCGTAATTATCTCTTTTCTCACTTTCGGCGATTTTCTGAAGAATACTTCCGAGATGGTTTCAATGATCACAACAGGAAGGTATGATTTTCCGGTGAGGGTTGAAGTATCCATGTAAGTCCAAACAAAATCGAACTTTTTCAAAAGCCTCCTTTTCCGGAAGCGGTCACTTATATTGTTTGCATCGAACTGAACTTTTGTATATGCGTCGTAACGGTAATTCTGAAACGATTGTATCGAGTTTTTATCTTTTCTGCTAATCACTTTATCAATAATTACCTCGGCGGGATTTCCCTGGTAAGTAATTGTGACTTCAGGTAAATCAAGGTTTTGAGGCGTAAGAGTAAAATCAATGATTTGAAATTGATTTAATTGAAGTTTTCGGGTGATCCGATTGTAACCGATTAGAAAAGCTGAGATTGAATCGGCTTTCTGTTTGAATTCCAGCGTGTATTGACCATTGAAATCGGTCAGAATCCCAATTTCCGTACCGGGAATAATTACATTGACAAACGGCATGACTTCCTTCGTGCGTTCATCACGAACCGTTCCCATAATCTTCGTTATCTGACAATAAATAGCAGAAGTGTTAATAATAAGCATGAAGATTATGATAAATTTAAATTTCATCGGCATTTGTTCATATAGTCCGTATAATTCATAAACCTATCCTTTGTGTTTGCAAATAAGAATAAACAAAAATAACGGATTACATCCGTGATTGTTTTTCACTTAATTTTGTTTTCTGTAAACTAATTTCAGTTTGCCTTTATAGCCTGATTGTTAAATTTTAATTAATGACGCTTATGATAAATAATAAAGTTTTCCGGTCGCTGGTAATAGCCTGTTTTTTCTTTGCGGTTGCCACTGGCAATGTGAGTGGAAAAAAGTGGACTGTTACCGTTAAAAATTATTCTTTTTTTCCATATAACCTTACGCATGTGAAAGCGCATGATACCATTCAATGGATTTGGGAAAGCGGCAACCATACCACAACCTCAACCTCAATTCCCGGAGATGCGATGGACTGGGATTATCCTATCAATCAGGATAACAATACGTTCATTTATATTCCGACGGTGGATGGCATTTATTATTATCAAAGCACGCCTGATACTGCAAAAGGGATGACTGGACATTTTGTCGTGAGTGGTTCAAATGGAATTCCGGATAAAGCAGGTATTGATTTCAGAATATTCCCAAACCCAGGCTCTGGTATGGTTACTATTTTTATACCTTCTGGTTTTACCGAATCATCAATTCTTGAAGTCTATAATATTAAAGGTGAAATGTTTTACTATGATCATTTGTTAATTGAATCCCTAAATCACTCCGTAAATTTTAATTTGGGAACATTACCTCGCGGAGTTTATATCTTTATACTATCCCAACCGAAAAAAAAATCGCTTACTCAGCGGGTTATCCGTGAATGACCGGAAACCTTTTAAAGAATTCCTTCCCGTAAAATATCGTGAAGGTGGATAACCCCTATATATACATTTTTTTCAACCACCAGTAACTGTGTTATATTTGATTCACGCATCAGGGCCAGGGCGTTAACCACAAGAATATCCGGAGAAATTGTTCGGGGATTTTTTGACATGATGTCGGAAGCTTTAAGGTGATTTATCTCAAAATTTTTTTCAAGCATACGCCGCAGATCGCCATCAGTAATGATACCAATAAGTTTCTTTCCTTTAATAACAGCAGTGGCGCCTAATCTTTTAGAAGAAATTTCGACAATAACTTTTCGGACATCATCATCGGAATTAACCTGAGGCGACTGATTGCGGGGAAAAAGATCGCCAACTTTCAGATAAAGTTGCTTGCCAATTGAGCCGCCTGGGTGAAGTTTTGCAAAATCGCCGGATGTAAATCCTCGCGCTTCAAGCAGACAAATTGAGAGAGCGTCTCCCATCACAAGTTGGGCTGTAGTACTTGTGGTGGGAACAAGGTTATTTGGACATGCTTCCCTTGAAACAGTAGTATCTATAACCCTGTCGGCTTGTTTGGCAAGAAAAGAAGCGGTGTTTCCTACCATGGCAATAAGGAAGCTACCGTATTTTTTGAGGAGCGGAACCAGAATTTTTATTTCAGGAGTTTCTCCACTTTTCGAAATGCAGATCACGATATCCTCTTTCTGAATCATTCCCAGGTCGCCATGAATTGCGTCTGCTGCATGAAGAAAACTTGCAGGAGTGCCTGTTGAGTTGAGCGTAGCGGTAATTTTTTGTCCGATAATGGCGCTTTTACCAATACCGGTGATGATTACTCTGCCTTTTGAGTGTAAAATCATATTAATACAAACAAAAAAATCATCATTAACAGATTTTACTAATTTTGCTATCGCGACTGATTCGTCATTAATTGTTTTTATGGCGATCGCTTTTAATGCTCTTAGATTTTTCAAAACATAATAAATTTAAAATAATTTGTTAATTCAATGGGTTTATACTTACATTTGTATAAAGACAAGCTAAAAATAACTGTTTTTAGCCTCGAACAAAAGTATGAAAATTAATCAATGTTAAGACATGGTGGCCAATAAGGACGAACATCAGCTATTTGAAGTATTGAAGAAAGTGTTTGGTTATGATAGCTTTAAAGGCAACCAGGAAGCAATAATCAGAAGTGTGCTTGCCGACAAAGACACATTTGTCATAATGCCCACAGGAGGAGGAAAATCATTATGCTATCAACTTCCTGCCCTTATTAAACCGGGAACAGCCATCATTGTTTCGCCTCTTATCGCTCTAATGAAAAATCAGGTGGATTCAATTCGTAGTTTCGGCACGGAAAACAATGTCGCTCATTTTATGAATTCCTCCCTTACAAAACCGGAAATTACCCAGGTAAAAAAGGATATTGTAAGTGGCAGAACCAAATTACTTTATGTAGCGCCCGAAACAATTACCAAAGAAGAGAATATTGAGTTCCTACATAATATAGAAATATCATTTTACGCCATTGATGAAGCTCATTGCATTTCAGAATGGGGTCATGATTTCAGACCAGAATACCGGCGTTTACGTCCAATCATTGACGCCATTGGTCAAAAAGTGCCGTTAATTGCGCTTACAGCCACTGCCACGCCAAAAGTCCAGCAGGATATTCAAAAAAACCTGAATATGCTTGATTCTTCGGTTTTTCTCTCCTCTTTTAACCGGCCAAATCTTTATTATGAAGTACGCGCCAAATCAAAAAATGTTTCTAGGGATATCATTAAATATATCAAGAGCCATCAGGGAAAATCAGGCATAGTTTATTGCCTTAGCCGAAAGAAGGTGGAGGAACTGGCGGAAACTTTTGTAGTAAACGGAATTAAAGCATCGCCTTATCATGCAGGACTTGACGCTGCCACACGCAGACAAAATCAGGATAAATTTCTCATGGAAGAGGTGGATGTGATTGTGGCAACCATTGCTTTTGGCATGGGCATTGACAAACCCGATGTCCGGTTTGTTATTCATTACGATATTCCTAAAAGCCTTGAAGGTTATTATCAAGAAACAGGACGAAGCGGACGCGACGATGGCGAAGGCAACTGCATCGCTTTCTATAGCTATGAAGACATCCAGAAACTCGAAAAATTCCTGAAAGGAAAGCCTGTTGCCGAGCAGGAAATTGCAAAACAACTCCTCTTTGAAACTGTTTCGTACAGCGAATCCTCTGTATGTCGTCGAAAACAACTACTCCATTATTTCGGAGAAATATATACTGAAGATAACTGTCAGAATTGCGACAACTGTATGCATCCAAAGAAAAAATTTGAAGGGAAACAATATGTTTCTCTTGTTCTCGAAACTGTAAATGCTGTTAAACAACAATTTAAAAGCAAATACATAGTAAATATCCTACTTGGAAAAAGCGGATCAAGTATCAAACAATCCAAACATAATAAACTTGAAATGTTTGGAAAAGGCTCTGATCGCGATGAGAAATTCTGGAATGCAGTCGTCAAGCAAACCCTTATTGAACGTTTGCTGACAAAGGATATAGACAACTACGGATTGCTTAAGATTAGTCCCGAAGGCGCGGCATTTCTTAAAAAACCACATTCGATCATGCTTGTGGATGACCATGACTTTGAAAATCCAGAGGAAGAAGAAATGTTTGAAGCGCTTGGATCGAAAAGCAGCACTGCGGATAAGACCCTTTTTGCTTTGTTGAAAGATCTTCGTAAAGAAATTGCCAGAAAAGAGAAACTCCCTCCTTTTGTGATTTTTCAGGATCCCTCACTTGAGGATATGGCAATTCAGTACCCGATCTCGATAGAGGAAATGAAACAGATTACCGGTGTTGGCGCCGGTAAAGCCTTAAAATATGGGAAACCGTTTCTTGAATTAATCAAGGATTATGTCGAAGAAAATGAGATTGTCCGCCCAATGGACATGGTAGTAAAGTCTGTTATCAATAAATCGGGAATCAAAGTTTTTATTATTCAAAGTATAGACCGTAAGGTGGCGCTCGAAGATATTGCCCTTGCTAAAAATCTTAACTCCGACGAACTTATTACGGAAATTGAAAGTATCGTAGGATCAGGAACAAAAATAGATATAAAGTATTATATTGATGAATTTGTTGATCCATACCACCAGGAGGAGATTTTCGAATACTTCCGCAAAGCCGAATCCGACTCCATCGAAGAAGCGCTCAGAGAACTCGGTGAAGATGAGTTTACCGAAGAGGAAATAAGGCTCATGCGAATTAAATTTATGTCCGAATTAGGAAATTAACACCCCCATTACATGCAGGAAGAAAACAATCAGAACCCTCAACCGGTTGAGGAAGAAAAATCCGGTATTTATACAGAAAGCCGCTCCACTTACGCAGGAACCGAAAAACCATCTTTCTTTACCTTTAATTTTAATACATTGTTGGGAGGATTGGCGCTTGTTGGACTAATTGCGCTCTCTTTTCTTCATTTTTCGAAAAAAAATGAAAATGTTGGCGCTCCAGCCTTTCCAATTCAGAAAGTTTCTGGAAAATCATTGTCAGTGGTGTTTGTAAATACCGACAGCATAAATATGCACTACGAATTTGTAAAAATTCTTCGTCGCGATTTGGAAAGTTCAGGAAAGAAATTACAAACCGAGGTTTTAGCGGAACAATCCGCGCTTGAAAAGGAGGCTGCCGATTTTCAGCGTCAAATGGGCTCCAATCTGATACCCGAAGATAAAGCAAAGGTCATTTATGAGCAACTGATGCAAAAACAGCAGGCTTTGATGGACAAAAAGGAGCGCTATACCCAGCAGGTTGCCGAACAGGAAATGAATATGAACATCCGACTTGTTGACAGTGTTACCGCCTTTCTTAAACGGTTCAACCGCCAGTACAGGTTTGATTATATAATGGGATATAAAACTGCCGGTGAAATTTTGGTTGCCAACGACACTCTCGATATCACAAAGTCTGTTCTCGGTGAGTTGAACCGCGAATATCAGCAACGAAAAAAATGAAATTGAAACCTCGGATTCGAATATTTTTCTTCTTTATTCTACTGGTTGCTTCCTGCGGGAAGAAAGAAAAGTTAATGGATAATACAACCGGGTTCAGCGCTGATTCACTCATCTCTGAAACAAAAATGGTCTGTATTATGTCCGACGTCCATATTATTGAAGCTGCTTTATTGATCGAACGGAATGAAGGTATTGTTTCAAAAGAAAAAACATCCTCCCTGTATGATGGTATTTTTAAAAAGTATCACCTTAACCGGGCTAAGTATGAGTATAATCTCATGTATTATAGCCAGAATCCGGAATCGTATTCAAAGTTGTACGGAAAAGTAATCGGACAATTAGAGACTCAACAAAAAAGTTTTAGTCCGAAAAATTGATTATATCTTCGAGTAGATCGCAACAGCATTTATTAGATCAGCCCCGTTATTTAAAGTATAATTCCAATTTATCGTGGTTCCCGACAAAGATCCTGAACCGTTGATGGTAATTCCGGAAATTACCTGATTCGCGTCAAGTATAATCGAACTTCCTTTTACAACAGCTCCGGCTGGTGTTGCCGATGAACCGGTATTTGCAAAATTGGAGATAAAAACGCCATCCGATGAACCTGGATCAGCGGTAATGTTCACTTCATAAGTCAGCTTAGTCCAGGATTCGGTCACACTCCAACGTCCGAGATAAGATGATCTTGTAACTGAATCCGGCGTTGTATCGGTTTGTTTTGCGCATCCCGTTAACAGGTATCCAAGAATACCAATCACAATAAAAATAATTGCAAATGACTTTTTCATAAAATTTTCTTTTTCAGGATTACTGCTATATAAAAGCTAAAAATCAAAGTGGTTATCAATTGAATGAGGATAAAATCAGGGCTTGCTTCTGCCAATACAAATCCGATGGAAAAAACGGGCCAGTAAGCAAGGTAACAAGCAATTTTACTGCCGAGAATCGAAACAAACATGGCGAAAAATGTGCGGTTGAACTTTTTAACCAGCCAGTAAAATAATAAAGTATTAAGGACAAGTTCGCCGGTAATAATGAACATCTTGATTAACTCGGGGTGCCCCGAAACCAAAAATGAAAACAAAGGAAGGGTAAGCGCAAGAAAAAGAGAATTATATCTCGTAGCGTGCGCCATGGAAAGAATGAGCATGAGCCTCATCGGTTCAATCATATAAATAGGAATACCGGTGAAGTGCACCGTAGCCGGGATAAAATATATTAGCGCGATAGCAGCGAAGTCAACCAGGAGATTTGTCAGAATCACTCTGTTTGTCAGAGTCAAATTCATAATTTTCATAAGGCGATCAATTATAATTAAGTTGATAAAAGAACTGCGGATAAGCGATCGGCAAGGCGACTGGCGCCGATTCTGAATAACGAAGGGGTTAGCCAATGTTCGCCGAGAATTTTATTAACAATCAGGTAATATTTGAGCGCCTGTTCGGGTTCGGCAATTCCACCTGCCGGTTTGACGCCGATCTTTTTTCCGGTTTTCAGATAGTACTGCCTTATCACCTGCAACATCACATAAACAGCCTCAACAGTTGCGGCAGGCGAAATCTTGCCGGTGCTAGTTTTGATAAAATCGGCGCCTGCCATTATGGCAATTTCACTGGCGCAGGCAATGTTTTCTGATGTATGCAGTTCTCCGGTTTCAAGAATTACCTTGAGGGTTTGCTGCTGGCAATGAGCGCGCATTGCGGTTAATTCGTAAAGTATTGTATCATACTGCTGATCGAGAAAAATACCGCGGGAAATCACCACATCAACCTCGTCGGCTCCTTCCTGAACACAATAATCAATTTCATTTAGTTTTACAGGCAATACCATTTGTCCGCTTGGAAAAGCAGCCGCTGTAGTAGCTACTTTAATGGGAGTACCTTGCAAGGCTTTTTTTGCGGTAGCAATAAATGGAGGATAGATACACACTGCGGCAGGAAAGGGTAAACCCTTTTCGCCAAACTCTATGGCTTTTTCACAAAGGCTTTTGACTTTTGTATTTGTATCGGAACCTTCAAGGGTTGTGTAATCCAGAAAGGAAAAAATCTGACGAAGGGCATGGAAGTTTTCGCCAACTTCCAACGGAGTATTGAGAATCCCAAAAAATTCATCCTGTACTATCTTTTCAGAAATCCCGGAAATCAATGAGAACGTGAACATCCATATAGAGGTTAAAAACTGAAACTAATTCCCAAACTTGGCATAAGCGGCATTTGGTCAACGCGGGTGTAGGAAATCCGGTCGAAATAAAAGATATTTTGCTGGTTTAGCGCGTTTGTCACGCTCAGGTTTATTTCAAGACGGGTTGTTTTTCCAAGGAAAAAGGATTTTTTAAGGTTGAAATCGAGGCGGCTGTAATATGGCAAACGACCTTTATTATAATCGCTATAAAGAATACCAAGATCGCCATTTCCGGTAGTATAACTTGAACCCATGTTTTCAAAACTCATCTGCTCATAGAAACCGCCTGTTTGAGTAAACGGGAATCCTGATCCATAATTATACCTGATATTTAATTCCCATCCTGCTTTTTTTCCAAAGGTGAAGGTTGATACCACGTTCAGGTTATGCCTGCGATCGTAGGGTGGAACATAACTATTGATACCGTCATTCCTGTGGATGAATCCAAGGGAATATGTCACCCAGAAATGAATCCGTTTGTAGTCGTATTTTACTGAAACGTCTAAACCTTCAGCATCGCCGGTTTCGAGGGCAAAGTCCTTTTTGTAATAATCGGGAATATTGGCATTCTCTTCGGTATCGTTGTACAATTTATTCCTGTTCAGGCTGGTAAGCTGTGGATAATACTTGTAGTAACCTTCAACATTAAACGACAGGTTTTTAAGCATATCAAGCTCAAAACCCAGAACGATCTGGTTGCATCGCTGTAATTTGCTGGTAACCGGTTTTCCGTTAAAAGTGGCAGGAAGGTTGTCGGGGCTGGTGATATAGCCGTAAAACAGGTTAACGACATCTTTATCATAAGTAGTACTAATCAGATTCTGGGAATACATTCCGGCAGCCATCTTCAGGCGAAAATTTGGCGCAACATTATATTTAATTGCAAGTCGCGGTTCGAAAGAAGCTGCGGAAAGAGAGGCATAATACTGAAATCTGAGTCCTGGCTCAATTATTAATTTGCCTGGCATCCACTTGTATTTTGCGAAAACCGACGCCTCCGTTGAATTTTGGGTATAATCAATCTTCCGGTTTACGGTATTGAAAAAGTCGAGAGTGGTTTTATATCCTGAAAGTTCAAGACCGTATTTGAGAGCGTCACGTCCAAAGAAATAGGTGAAATTCAATCCACCGTTAAAACCTGAAATAGAGCTGGATCTTGCAGATTTTGCCAACTCCTGTAAGTTTACCTTATAGTTGGAATAGGCGAAATTCCCTTCAATAAGAACAGAACTTTTGCCTGGAATAGCAAGAAAATTCATTCCACCCCCATAAGAATCCCAGTTGTAATCCTGCAAAACCTTGTAGTTAACCTGATCTGAAAATTTAAAGCCAAAGAAATTTACTTTACTGCCATTTGGTGAATTAACGGCGATTTTTCCAAAAATATCGAGATAATTGTATGGCAGCCCATTATCATCAATGTACTTGTAAAAAATCTTACTCGTTTGTTCGAGGTAGGAATTTTTAACAGACAACAGAAAAGTGGCGCTCGCATCATCTTCATTTTTAGGCTTATATATCGGTCCTTCAAGGAGAGCTTTTGCGCCGAAAGTACTGATGTCAAATTTCCCTGCAATCCTGTTTTTATTTCCGTCACGCGTAGTTACATCCATAACCGAAGAAAGTCTGCCTCCATATTCTGCGCCAAAACCACCGGTATAAACCTCCACGTTTTTAAGAATATCAACATCAAAAACAGAGAAAAGCCCGATGGAGTGAAAAGGATTATAAACAATCATACCATCCAGAATGACTTTATTCTGAACCGGTGGACCGCCCCTTATATAAAGTTGTCCGCCCTGGTCGCCTGAAAAAACAACGCCGGGAAGAATCTGTAGGTACTGGGCAAGATCAGGCTGCCCTCCAATAGTAGGAATTGATTGTATCTCTTTGGGAGTGATTTTAATAATACTCGTTTGCGTCTCTCTTACTTTATCCTGCCGTGCAGCCGAAATGTTGATTTCATTGAGTTGAACGGTGGATTTTTTCAGATAAAGTTTTTTTGTCAAAAGATCATCAGTCTTAATGGTAACGGGTATTTTCAGAGTATCGAAACCAACATAAGTTACCATAAGCGTATAATTTCCAGGAGGAATCTTGGTAATCGCAAAGTACCCGTTTGCATCGGTAGGCGCCCCAATCGAAGTTTTTTGAAAATAAACATTAGTGAAAAGTACGGGTTCGCCGGTTTCCTGTTCATAAACAAATCCCCTGACTGAACCGAATTGCGCAAAGCACTGTGAAATAAATACCGGGGAGAAAACCAGTAGTAAAAGGAGTAACTGAAATCTTCGAATTTTCATCATAATAGTAATTGGTGTCGCCTTGAATAACTTGCAAAATTAGTTATAATCCGTTAGAAAAAAAAGCGCCTCCCGCTTTTGTGAATAAGCTATCAAACGGAAAATATTCTTATTTTTGTACCAATTCAACGAGCTATTCCACCAAACTATGCAGAAGTTACTTTTACTGGGAGATGAGGCAATTGCCCAAGGAGCCCTTGATGCAGGGATATCAGGTATTTATGCCTATCCCGGAACTCCATCTACTGAAATTACTGAATTTATTCAGAATTCTAAATTCGCATTCGATAACCACATACATTCGAGTTGGTCGGCAAATGAAAAAACTGCCATGGAGGCGGCGCTCGGCATGTCATACGCCGGGAAACGCTCAATGGTGTGCATGAAACATGTCGGACTTAACGTAGCCGCCGATCCATTTATAAATTCAGCCATTACCGGAGCCAACGGCGGAATGATTGTGGTGGCAGCCGACGATCCATCCATGCACTCATCACAAAATGAACAGGATTCGAGATTTTTCGGCAAATTTGCCCTCGTTCCGATTCTTGAACCTTCCAATCAGCAGGAAGCATATAATATGGTTCTTTATGGCTTCGATTTTTCTGAAAAGTATAAAATTCCGGTTCTTTTAAGAATTACTACACGTCTGGCACATTCGCGATCTGGAGTTGTTCGTATCGGATCTGTGAAAAAACAGAATGATCTAAAAATGCCTGAGGATTTACGTCAGTTTGTTCTCCTGCCTGCAATAGCGCGTAAACGCTATAAAAATCTTTTGAAAGCTCACTCGGCTTTCATTGAAGAATCGGAAAAGTCGCCATTTAACGAGTATCGCGATGGCGCGAATAAATCGCTGGGTGTCATTGTTTGCGGGATTGCGCAGAATTACCTGATGGAAAATTATCCCGATAGAAATATTCATCATCCTGTACTGAAGATCGGTCAATATCCGATGCCGAAAAGGCTGGTTGAAAAACTGGCTGATGAATGTAACGAAATCCTCGTTCTTGAGGATGGATACCCAATGGTGGAGGAGTTACTCAAAGGGTACCTTGGTCGCGGTTTGAAAATTAAAGGACGACTCGACGGTACTTTACCTCGCGATGGAGAACTAAACCCTAATATTATTGCCGTGGCGCTTGGTAAACCGGATACTTTTGGTTTACCGGTTCCCAACCTGGTTGTTGGCCGACCGCCATCATTGTGTAGCGGTTGTCCTCACATTGATTCTTACGCTGCGCTTACCGAAACGCTAAGCGAATTGTCGAATGGACGGGTTTTTTCCGACATTGGTTGCTATACCCTTGGCGCCTTGAAACCATACGAAGCCATCAACTCATGCGTTGATATGGGAGCTTCTATTACCATGGCCAAAGGGGCTGCCGATGCAGGGCTCATACCGGCGGTTGCTGTAATCGGCGATTCAACTTTCACACACTCAGGCATGACCGGTCTATTGGATGCGATCAATGATAAATCGCCCATTACCATCCTGATTCTCGACAATGGAACTACAGCCATGACCGGCGGTCAGGATTCACCGGCTTTTGGTAAAATCGAAAATATTTGCAAAGGTCTTGGCGTTGAAGAGGCTCATATAAGGATTCTGAAACCGTTAAAAAAGTATCATAATGAAAACGTTGCCATCCTGAAGGAAGAATTGGCTTACAACGGAGTATCGGTAATTATCCCGCGCCGCGAATGTATTGTTGCCATTGATAAACGTATGAGGGATAAGTTCAAAAACAAGTAAATCAACCAACTGATGAAAAAAGATATTATACTGGCAGGCGTTGGCGGACAGGGAATTATCTCCATTGCCGCTATCATTGGCTATGCAGCTCTCGAACAAGGCATGTTCCTCAAACAATCTGAAGTTCACGGAATGAGTCAGCGCGGAGGAGAGGTGATGTCGAATCTCCGGATTTCGCACTATGAAATAGCCTCCGATCTTATTCCTTTCGGACAAGCCGATATGATTATTTCCATTGAACCGCTTGAATCGCTCCGTTATCTGCCTTACCTTTCCAAAGAGGGATGGCTTGTAACAAACACTACTCCACTGAATAATATTCCCAATTACCCTGATATTTCCAGCATTATGGAAGAGGTGAGTAAAGTTCCTCATCATATAGCTCTCGAAGCCGATGTAATGGCAAAAGAAGCAGGCTCACTTAAAGCCGCAAACATCGTGATTCTCGGCGCAGCTTCACCGTTTCTTGGAATGGCTTATGAAAAACTGGAGGACGCCATCCGGTTCACATTCCGCAAAAAGGGCGATAAAGTTGTTGAACTGAATCTGGCAGCGCTAAAGGCGGGTCATGATTTCGCCAATAACCATAAGTAAATAATTCCTACCTTTGTACGCTTTTATTTTTTTTCAGAAATTGTAAACAATGAGGATTCTACAGCGAAAATTAGCTCACTATACAGAGCCGCAAAAAGTTGAAAGAATGGGTATTTATCCATTCTTCAGGATGATTGAATCGGACCAGGATACGGTGGTAACCATGAATGGGAAAAAAGTCCTGATGTTCGGTTCGAACAGCTACCTGGGATTGACCAATCACCCGAAAATTAAAGAAGCTGCCATTAAAGCAACGGAAAAATACGGCACCGGATGCGCAGGATCCCGTTTCCTGAATGGCACACTCGATATCCATGTTGAACTGGAGCAAAAACTTGCCGAGTTTGTCGGGAAAAAGGCAGCGCTCGTTTACAGTACCGGATTCCAGGTTAATCTTGGCGTAATTCCTACTGTTACGGGACGTAATGATTACCTCCTGATTGATGAACTCGACCACGCTTCTATCATCGAAGCAACGCGACTTTCATTCGCCAAGGTATTGAAATTCAGGCATAATGATATGCACTCTCTGGAAAGTGTGCTGAAAAAATGTGAACCCGGACGAATTAAACTCATCGTGGTTGATGGCGTTTTCAGCATGGACGGCGACATTGCAAATTTGCCTGAAATCTCAAAACTGGCAGAAAAATATGAAGCCACAATAATGGTTGACGACGCTCATGCAATTGGAGTCCTTGGCGACCATGGATCGGGCACTGCCAACCATTTTGGTTTGACAAAGAAAGTTGACCTGATCATGGGAACATTTTCAAAATCACTGGCGGCTCTCGGTGGTTTTATTGCCAGTGACTTTGAAACCATTAATTATATTAAACATCATTCCCGCACTTTGATTTTCAGCGCGTCAGCAACTCCGGCTTCAGCGGCCGCTGTACTCGCAGCTCTCGAAATCATTAAAGACGAACCTGAAAGAATTAAACGCCTCTGGGAAGTAACTCATTATGCTATTGATAATTTCAGAAAACTCGGATTTGATATCGGGCATACAGTTACACCCATCATTCCGCTTTATATTCGCGATAATCTGAAAACCCTCACTATCACCAAAATGTTGCTCGACGAGGGTGTATTTGTAAACCCTGTAGTTGCTCCTGCCGTGAGTAAGGACAATACATTGATCCGTTTTTCTCTGATGGCTACCCACACAAAAGCGCAGGTTGATATTGCGTTGGAGAAATTTGAGAAACTGGGGAAAAAGCTCAAAATTATCTCTTCATAAAACCCGATGATAAAAGTAAACAACCTTGAAATCAGGGAGGTAAAGACAAAAAGGGATCTGAAAAAATTTCTCGATTTTCAGCTCAAACTTTACAAAGGGAATAAATTCTGGTGCCCGCCGTTGCGGATGGACGAAGTAAATACATTAAGCAGGGACAAAAACCCTGCTTTTGATTTTTGTGAGGCTGTCTATTGGATTGCCTATCGCGGCAATGAAGCAGTTGGTCGTATCGCCGGAATTATCAATCATAAATCAAATGAACGATGGAATGAAAAACTTGTCAGGTTTGGCTGGATAGACTTTATTGATGATCATGCAGTTTCAAAGGCGTTGATTGAGTCTGTCATCGCCTGGGGAATTTCCAAAGGAATGAATGGCATTCATGGTCCGTTGGGTTTTTCCGACATGGACAATGAAGGGATGCTGATCAAAGGTTTTGATGAACTGGCTACCCTCGCCTCGATCTACAACTATCCCTATTATGCCGAACATGTGGAGCGACTGGGATTTGAAAAAGCTGTTGACTGGGTTCAATATGAATTTGAAATTCCTCCCACTATTCCCGATAAAGTTGAACGTTTGTCGAAACTGGTTCAGGAAAAATATCATCTCAGAATTTTTAAAGCAACGAAATCTAAGGAACTTCTTCCTTACGCGCCTAAGATGTTTAATACTTTAAATGCTGCGTTCAGTGAATTGTATGGATATACCGAATTGACGAAGAAGCAGATAGATATGTATATCAAAGCCTATTTTGGTTTTGTAAGACCGGAATTTATCTCTTTTGTGTTGGACGAAAAGGATGATGTGATCGGTTTTGGCATCTCTCTGCCATCGCTTACAAAAGCGCTTCAGAAGTGCAATGGCAAACTATTCCCGTTTGGTTTCATTCACCTTTTATTTGCAATGAAAAAAAACGACACTATTGATATGTACGTTAACGGAGTTCGCCCCGATTATCATGCAAAAGGCGTTAATGCGTTGTATTATAATGAGATGCACCGGGCGTATATCAAGTATGGCATTAACAGGGCAGTTACCAATCCGCAACTTGAAGAAAATGCCAAAGCGCTCACTATCTGGAAAAATTTCAATGGCAGACAACATCTCACGAGAAGATGCTGGATAAAGCATTTATCAATGCAGCCAGGTGAAGAGATAGCAAGGTAGTGAAATAGAAGAATGGAACTTTCGGATATTTTGTATCAATGATTAAGTTTTTACTATGATTCATTACAAAGACAGAATTATCATAGAACCAAACAGAAGGTTTGGAAGGCCATGTGTGAAAGGAACCCGTATTGCGGTATATGACATCCTTAGCTGGCTTGCATCTGGAATGTCCAATGAACAAATAGTCAAGGACTTTCCTGAGATTAAAGACGAAGATATTAAAGCATCTCTGGCATTTGCAGCGGATAAAGAGCATAAATTGCGGGTTGCCTGATGAAACTCCTTTTTGATCATGAAGTTGGTAAATACTGTTGCTAATGTTAAAATGGTTTCCAGGGAAGCATAATTATAATGGGTCATATTTCTCTCTCATGATATACAAAACCGATAATGAGTATTCGATTGCTGACCGAAATTGTCTAAACTAATTTTTATCTATGACTATTGGCTGACTATATGTTTATCAACAATAAATATTTTGTCACTAACGGGACTTTGAGAAATGCAGGCTGTTTCGTTTCTATAAACATTTTGTCCCTAACCTGGACAAGCCAGAACAAAACAGGGTTATAAAAGTTGGTTAAAAATATTTCCCGGATAAAAGTAGAGCTAAGGGATAAAAAAATTGAACGACGGAAACTTGGAGAGCATGGAGAAACACGGAGGTTTGTTAACTCATTCAACTCTGTGTAACTCGGTGTAATCCGTGTCTCCGTGGTAAATAAATCCAGAAAATCGTCAAAATATTGTGCCAAAAAAAACATCAAATTATAAGATGAAGTACTAATGGGACTTTGAGAAATGCAGGCTGTTTCGTTTCTATAAACATTTTGTCCCTAAAGGGACTGTTCCGTAGGAACAGAATGTTTCTAGAAAGGGAATTACGAAACAATTTAAAGTCCCTTTAGGGACGAAATGTTAATACCGATTGGGGTTTCCTTATTACGTCATAGATTTTTTATTCGAAGAACTTTCAGGAAATTTAACTGAGAACCAAGAAAATGAAAAACGTTTTAATCACCGGCGCCAGCGGGTTTATTGGCAGCTTTCTGGTTGAAGAAGGGCTGAAAAACGGGTTTACCGTTTATGCCGGTATCCGAAAATCGAGTTCCCGCGCGTATCTCGCTGATCCGCGTATCCGGTTCATCGAGTTTGATTTTTCAACACGTGAAAAAGTTGCAGAAACATTGACTGAGTGCAAAAAGAATAATATTCGCTTCAACTACATTATTCACAATGCCGGACTGACCAAAGCGAGGAAAAAAGAGGATTTTTATAACGTAAACTGCCTGAATACCATTCATTTTATTGAAGCGCTCATTGAAGCTGAAATGGTTCCTGAGAAATTTATTTTTGTCAGCAGTCTTGCGGCTTTTGGCCCCGGCAATCCTGAAACCGGAGAACCTGTGAGGCTTTCCGATGAACCAAAACCGATTGAACTTTACGGGAAAAGCAAACTGGAAGCAGAAAAGTATATTACTTCATTAAAAGACTTTCCTTGGCTCATTTTTCGCCCCACAGGTGTTTACGGTCCGCGGGAAAAAGATTATTTTGTTTTCTTCCAAACAATCAACCGGGGAATGGAGCCATATATCGGGTTTAAAAAACAGATATTGACTTTCATTTATGTCCGCGACCTTGTTCGCCTGATTTTTATCGCTATCAGTTCAACCCATGTAAACAAGGCATATTTTGTCAGCGATGGAAAAGAATATCCATCCGAAGTATTTGCGGCAATAACCAAAAAAGTCCTCAATAAAAAAACAATCCGAATAACAGTGCCGTTATTTATTGTTAAAACCATTGCCACTGTTGGCGAAAGCCTGGCTGGTTTATGGGGAGAGATGCCAACCCTCAACAGCGACAAATATAACGTGTTAAGCAGTACTAACTGGCGTTGTGAATCAGAACCATTACAACGTGATTTCGGTTTTCAGGCGGAATATGATTTGGAGAAAGGTGTGAGCGAGGCATTGGCTTGGTATAGGAGAGAAAAATGGGTGTAGAATTTGTATGAATAATAATCGTCTCAGAAATTTCCATCATTGAGGTTGTATCAGAGATACAAAAAAAAGAAGGCTACCGAAAGGCAGCCTTCTTTGTTAAAAGTAGTCAGGCATTATTTTGCCTGTGGTAATTGCCAGAATAGTTGCGTCGTCATTTTGTCGCCACCTACTCCAACTGCTGTAGCAGCGGCTGAGGCATTAGTTCCATTTACAGTGAATTCCTGTTGAGGATAGGTTAAACGCCTTGGAAGGTCGGTAATAGTATAAGAAAGGAGCGGAACAAACATGATCGGGGTTCCGTCGGTGCCAACACTGGTTTGCTCGCCAGGTTTCAGAAGAAAAGCGGGTTCGCCCGTCCTTCTGTACTCAGCCCATGACTGATAAGCCTGGTTGTAAAAGGCGAGGTATTTCTGGGTCAAAACCGTTTCTTTACCGGCTGCCGGAAGCGCCGTAATATATGCATCTCTCTGGGCATTGAAATCGGAAACCCATGAAGCGTCTCTGCCTTCGAGCTTAACGCTGATATCTCTCCAATGATCAATTGAAGCAGTTACACCGTTAATGTAATGAGTTTGATCCCATGTATTCATTTCGGAAAGCATAAACTCAACTTCGGCATATTCCATGTAAACCGGGGCATATTTTGCATTTAAAATAACCGGGGCATATAATGAACTGTATGCAGCAAGACCATACCAGCTTGGAGCCAATTTTTTGCCCCAATACTGCTGGGTTTGTCCTTCAGTCATCCCATAAGGAATTCCGTAATACTCGGTTCCAATATCAGGAAATAAACGTCTGTCTAATCTTGTAAATATTTGTAATCTTGGGTCGATCAGTCCATTGAACGGATTGATTTTGTTGTTCAGAGTATCATTCACACCTTTTAGTATATTAATAAATGGTTTTGCAACGGTAAAGTCGTTACGCGCGCTTGTCCACCATGCATCATATAACGGCGAGTTGTTTGGTTCTGCGCCAATGTATGCGAACACGGCATTATCGGAATTAGAAGTCATTAGTCCATCAATACCAACTTCTGCAACTATTGCTTTTGCAGCTTTATAATTATCGGTATTTGAAATTCTCATGGCAACGCGCAGACGAAGAGAGTTCCCAAATTTTTTCCATTTTTCCATATCACCCTGAAATATTACATCGCCTGTGGTGAAACCTGAACCAAGATTAATCATATCCACAGCAGCCTTCAACTCTGTTTCAAAACTGGCATAGATTGCAGTAAGTTTATCATATTTTGGCGTTGGAATGGAGACGGCAGGATCAATATCTCCTCTGAATGCTTCGGAATAAGGGATATCGCCATAAGTATCTGCCATGATTTGCATAGCCCAAACCTTCAGAATAGTGGCAACTGCAATCTGGCTGTTATTATCGCCATATACTGCAGCTTTTGCCTTTGTTTCTGCGCCCTTGTTCAACTTGATGATTTCCATCAGGTTCATAACATTGCGGTAGATAAATCGCCAGTATTGGTTATTTACAGTTTGACGGATTGCATAACGATCTTCGGAAGGGTAGTTGCGCTGAACCCAATATTGAGCCCAAAGCATGCTTTGACGGCCACCCCACCATTCGTCATAAATGTTATCACAGAGGCCTTTCTGGGCTGCTGTTAAAAGGGTAGGGGTGGAGACTTCTGCGGGCAGATTAGGATTTTCATTAATCTTATCAAAGTTTTTGGTACACCCTGATACGTAGAGCGCCAAAAACAACCCAAGTGACAGTTTTATAATTGTTTTCATAGTTTGTTCCTTTCA
>JBAXRP010000003.1:0-61648 GCA_037131145.1 Bacteroidota bacterium | reverse complement strand
ATTTTGAGATGACAAAACGACCCGAAATTGATATGGCGCTTTGGACACTTGTACAGGCAAGGGCTTATGCGCGTTCCCGCCCCGGTTACACTGCCGTGGCGCCTGCCGACTTTGGAAGCCCTTTTTTATTTGCCTACTTTATGCCGCCGGGAGCCGGGCAGATCGCACGCTACCTCGACTATTGGCTTGATCTCAAGAAAACGGAAGGTTTTTCTGCCGGGCAGGAAAAACAATGGATGGATGGAATCCAGACCGGAACAACAATTCATCGGTGGTGCTTAATCAGGGATGTGTTTCATTGGGTCAAATCCAATTGACGATTACTCAAAATTGGTATCTCTAAAATATTTTACATCTTTTCGCGTAAATTTCCATTGCCTATCCCGATGATCAAAACGGTTCCTTCTTCATCAAAAGTATTAACCCGTTAAAGACAAATTCCATGAAAAAATTCATCATCTCTGCATTTTTCTTATTGGCAGCATTTACCAGCATTACCGCGCAAAACCTTATTGCCGTTCAAAACGGCGGCGCCCCTGCTTTTTACCTGCAGGTTGACAGCGCCATTGTCCATTCACAAAACGGCGATACCATCTATATCCCCGGAGGCTCATGGAACATAAGCCAACCAATCCATAAACGCCTGCACATTATCGGCGTCGGACATAATCCCGATTCGACCCTCGCTACTTTTTCAACATCATTAATCGGTAACGTAGTGTTGGCAGCAGGAGCTGATAATGGAAGCCTGACAGGTGTTTATATTACAGGAAGAATACAAGGTACAAATGACACGGTCACCTCATATACTGTATCCCGCTGTAATATATTAGCCAATATTGATTTGAATCAATCCTATAGCAACTTTACTTTTATTGAGAATATATTTCAAGGAAATAATTTTAATGGAAGTTTTCACGATTGTTCGTTTTTTAACAATATTATCTTCTGTAGTATGAACTTTACATCCGTAAATGCCAACACCATGTTTAAAAATAATATTTTTCATAGTTGGATTACCGGACTTTATTCATTGTTTGAGAATAATGTTTTTCGGTGGCCTTACGATATCAGTTTTGTTTCGAATTCAACCTTTAATAATAATTTGTTTGTCGGAAATTTTACTTTTCCGTTCGGGACCAATGTCGGGACAAATAATATCGTGAATCAGCCATGGAACACCATTTTTGTTAACCAAAACAGCAATACCTTTAGTTATACCGACGATTACCATTTACAACCAAACTGCCCCGGCAAGAATGCAGGAACCGACGGGACTGATATCGGCATTTACGGTGGATTGTATCCGTGGAAGGATGGCTCCGTGCCCTTTAATCCCCATTTTCAGTATAAAAATATTTCCGGAGCCACGGACCAAAGCGGGAATCTGAACGTCAATATAAAAGTTGCAGCTCAGGATCATTAATATTGATTTGATAATAACTCTTGCATTCACAAGGATAAAGGGATTCATTATGAAGAGAAAAATATTTTCTGTAATCATTATTTTGTTCCTAATACATATTCATTGTACGGTTTTTTCGCTGAACCGGTATTCTCCACTGTATCAGATTTTCATCGGTGATACCATTGGGAATGATAACAGCAGCGGGATGTTGACGGTTTATGAATACTGGTACGATGATCAATATTCCGAACGGGTAACCGGATTTTCCGGATCAGGCAATCCATTTACGCTGAATATGGGTCTCCCAACCCCTGGTTTGCCAATCGGATTGCATTGTTTCCATCTCCGCTTCAAAGATGATACAGGGAAATGGAGTTCGGTAATAAGTAAATATTTTTTTAAACAACCGGCATTACCTGCCACCGGAGGAGAACTTATTGCTTACGAATACTGGTTTGACAATGAATATTCGGCTAAAGTTGTCCAGTCGGTTACGCCCCAGCCGACCTATATTTTGAATACAGTCCTTACTACGGCATCATTACCATTGGGACTTCACAATTTTCATATCAGGTACAAGGATGATTCTGATCAATGGAGTTCGGTAATCACAGCGGTAATCTTCAAAATCGGGGTTTCTCCTTTCACAAACAATTTAATCTCAGGATACCGGTATTGGTTCGACATGACAAATTCAGCCATGGTGAGTCAAAATTTACCAACACCGGTAAACCCGTATCAATTTGTTCAAAACATTTATGCCGGTAACTTGTCAATTGGCGATCATTGGATCCATATCCAGTTCAGGGATGTTATCGGTCAATGGAGCGGCGTTGTAAGCGCGCAATTCACATTCGTGGGACCAACGGAACAGACGGCAATATCATCCGGAACTATTTCTAATGGACAAACCAACTGTTATGATGCGCTTCAAACCATTACTGTTGCCGGAAACGGCGCCACATTTACCATTCAGACCGGAGGAATCGGTACAATGATCGCCGGGGAGAAGATCATCTATTTTCCCAATACAATTGTTGAATCCGGAGGTTATATGCTTGGTCAGATTTCACCGGGAGGCCCATTTTGCAAAACGCCGACAATGCCTGCCGTGTTAATGGAGAATGAGATAACATCAACACCTTCTATGGTTTCAGAAAATTCATCGGTAAAAATATATCCGAACCCTACAACAGGAAAATTCATTGTTGATTTAAAAGGGGAAATTCCGGTTAAGTTTCAGGTTTATGTTTTTGGAATCAGGGGTGAAAAGTTACATTCTGAAACGCTCAATGGAGAACGTAAACATGAATTCTCTTTGTCAGAGAGGACTGTGGGCGTTTATTTTATCCGGGTGGTCACGGATGGAAGGGCTGAAACGGTAAAACTTATTAGGCAATAGGCGCTCAGGTTATCATATCTTTTCAGCTCCCAAACACCACTTCCAAACAGGAACCACCCTAATCGTCTCATTTCCCGTTTCAATTGCCTCTTCCTCATTCTTAGTCAGGATCAATCCCTCGGCGCTGTTTACCTCTTTCATGCAAGCCAACAAAGAATCAATCTCTCTTTTCCTTGTCTTTGGATTTTGCATTTCGTAACAAACCTGAATCAACATTGGATTCGCCGGGTTTATCAGAAAATCTGTTTCGCGGTTATTGCCGGTCTTGTAGTACCAAACTTCAAACCCTCGTCTTTTCAATTCAAGAAAAACTGTATTTTCGAGCAAACGACCCGAATCTGCTGATGTGCGAAAGGATACAACATTTCGCAAACCATTGTCAATCACATAAATTTTCCGGATCGAGGCATATTGGCGTTTCAGCGAAAAGTCATATTTTGTCAGTTCAAAAATCAAGTATCCCTCAGTCAGAACGGAAAAATACTCTTTAATGCTCGCCGAACTTTGAATGCCCAATAAAGATGCCAGGGGAAGATAACCTGTTTCACCAGAGAAATTGGTAAAGAGATACTGTGCCAGATTTTTAAACGCCGTAACATTCCTGATCCCGAAACGAACGATCAAATCCCGGTAAACAATATCATCATAAATCCTCTTTAAAACTTCCGGCTCGTTTGATTTCAAATACTCCGGAAATCCGCCATTTAAAAGATAATCGTCGAATGCCGTGAGAATACGGGCGGCATTGTCACTCGATTTATCCGCAGGATCAATTCCTTTGAAAAGGAGATATTCGGCAAATGAGAAAGGATAGAGTTCGGTTTTCAGATATCTGCCGGTAAGGTGTGTAGCCAACTCAGAACTGAGAAGTTTTGCATTGCTTCCTGTGATGATTGCCTTGTAACCTTCGTCATGTAACCGCCTGACGAATCGTTCCCACCCCGGAACAAGTTGTACCTCATCCAAAACAATGGTTTTAGCATCGCCTGTCCTTTTCATCTCGATCAACAGAGCATTGAAATCGTTGACGGTGAAGTTTATCAATCGCTCGTCGTCGAAGGTGATGAAATGAAAAGCAGGATATTGATCGGCCAATTGAAGCGTGAGCGTTGATTTGCCCGAACGCCTTACTCCTGATATTACGGTGATCATATCCGATTGCCGGTGCATGGACAGGTTTACCATTCTCGGAACGCCCCGGTATTTTCTTGCCACCATTTGCTTTTGGTCGGCTAAGACCTGCTGAAGAATTTCTGAATTCATAATATTTGCATTGCCAATGCAAATATATGCAATAATTCACTATTACTAATGGCGTATATTTAAAGAATTGGATTTTTCCCACAAAAGTAAATAGTTTTGAGTTTTTTGTAAAAGGCTTCGATTCCCCAACGTCACCCTTTGTCGTCCCCGTGCCTTACCTTTGACCCCGAAATAAAACACCGTGTCATGGTATCAGAAAACATCAGCGTTCATCAACTGCAAATCCGGGCTGCGGCGGTCGTAAAAATAAAAACATGAAATTCTACGCACTCGACGTCGAAACCGCCAACCCTGATCAATCCACCATCTGCCAGATCGGCATTGGGGTATTTGAAGATGGGTCATTGGTTGACACCTGGAAGTCATACATCGATCCACAGGACTATTTCCATTGGCGGTTCATTGAAATCCACGGCATCACGCCCAAAATGGTGAAACGAAAGCCAACTTTTCCGAAAGTTTACCCGATTCTCCGTCAAATGCTCGAAAACCAAATCGTGGTGCATCATTCGCCCTTCGACCGGGTTGCCTTCGGGAAAGCCTTTGATAAATACGGACTGGAACCTTTTGATGTAAAATGGCTCGATTCTGTTCAGGTAGCCCGAAAAACCTGGGTCAATCTTGAAGGCGGGTACAATCTGGCTAACTTAGCCATGCAGTTGGGGATAGAATTCCGGCATCATGATGCGCTGGAGGATGCGGTGGCATGCGGGAGGGTTGTGCTTTGGGCAAGCAATAAAACATCAATTGGGAATATTATTGAATGGTTTGATATTTTATAGTAGTTTCACGAATAATTGATCTGTAAACCAACCAGTACGTTATTTATATTTCATGGAAAAGAAACCTCAATAATTAACCAGAACATTATGGATATTCCTTATGCAGAAGTATTATTGAAAGAAGTTGCTTCACTTCAAAAACACTATGACTTGATCTTCCAATTTTCGGGCGAGAACTTTAACGTTTTTAAAACTTTGCAACTTGAAACGAACGAAGTGAGGCTTCATTCAGCGATTTTAACGGAGTTTTTAAACCCAAAGGGCAGTCATGGGTAAAAAGATTTATTTCTCAAAATATTTCTCGACCTATTTCCTGAGATTATACAGGAAGATTTTGACACCTCATCTGCGGTTGCAGAATTAGAAAAGTATATTGGACCTATCAGTATTCTTGAGAAAATCATTAAAGCTTTAAACGGGGTTGAGTTGTAATAATTCTGGCAATCTTTTTCAAGAATTCTTGAAAAATAATCAGAAAATATTTAGCCTACCGTTTACCGCAGACTTTAGGCTGCGAATAACGCGTCTCGATGTTTTATTCATCGGGCTTCAGCCCAAAACTCTTCAAACGGCAGTTGATCTGCCTCTCAACCTTTTTAAGATGCCAAAATAAGCAGTCAGTTTTTTCTTTATCTTTGATATAAAATCAGACAACCATGCTGACGATAAACACCATAATAAAAGAGATTAAAGATGTTCCGGTTAACCGGTTGGAAGAAATTTATGAGTTTATTCATTCCATGACCCCGGCAACAAAAATAACAGATAACTCAAGAAAGAAAATTCTCTCTTTTGGCGGAGCTTTTGGCGATATGAGCAGCGAGGATAATGCGGACTTTCTGAACCATACTAAAAAAGTCAGGAATGAACTTTTTGCCCGGAATATTGAAAACAGATGAAACCATCCATGCTTGATACCGATATCCTATCGGAGTTTTTACGGGGCAATCCGCAAGTGATAGATAAAGTTGACGAACACCTTAAGGCTTATGGTTTCATAAATTTAAGCGTTATAACCTATTACGAAATTCTCAACGGACTGTTATATAAAGACGCAAGGAAACAATTGGCAAAATTTGAAGACTTTGTACTATTAAACAGAGTAATACCGCTCACAATGCGTATGGCAAAAACCGCTGCCAGCATTCAGTCCGACCTTAGAAAAAAGGGAACTGAAATTGTCCATACAGATACTTTGATTGCAGGTATTGCGATTACAAGCAAATTGCAACTGGTAACCAACAATTCAGATCACTTCAATCGAGTACAAGGTCTTGAACTTGCAAATTGGACCATGTAACAGCCGAAATTCCATCTTTTATTCAAACCCTGCCATCTAACTCAGGGAGAAGTTCTTGAACTCCCGGGTGATCAGGGTCGCAGTTTGAGGCTGACTCCTTTTGGGCAGGATGCCCTTTGTAATGCCCCCATGTTAAAACCTGGGGTTGGGAGTCTTCCGATATATTGTCGGCTATTCGGGGACTGAAGTCCCCGGCAGTACGCCAATTAGCCCCCGGGGGACTTTAGTCCCCGTATCTCTAAGCTAATGAGTTTGAAGGGCAAACCCGGGATTTATCCTGAGGGCATAAACTAAGGCATCCGACATTAAAGTTTCAGTTCCTATCTTCCTGGGCATCTCCCTGCCAGTATTTTAATGACAGGATTATAGAAAGGAAAAGGTTTTATTATCACTAAATCCTGAAGGAAGGCATGGGTAAACTCAGTTAATTATTCTATGTTTGCCGGGAAGCAAATTTCTGCCATTATCTCGAAACCTGATAATCCATGATCAACAAATCGGCTGAAAGATTCAACCTGTTTGTTAATTTGCGAATAATTTCCAAAGTGAGTTTGCGCTTTCTGTTGAGAATTTCGGAGACCCTGCTTTTCCCACCGATTTCATCAACCAGGTCAACCTGCTTCAGTTGCAGTTCCTGCATTCTGATTTTTATGGCTTCAATCGGGTCAGGGGACGATATTGGATAATGTTTCTTTTCATATTCGTCAACCAACAAACCAGGAATGTCTGCTTCGTCGCTTTCAGGTGTCCCGGATGATACCCAGCCCATAAATTTAGAACCTTTCCAAAAGAATCTTTTTTTACTTTTGCGCTGTTAGTTGATTAACAACATAAAACTGTGCTATGATAATTCTTGGAACACAGGGACCAAACACTTTCCTGCCCGAAGTCAACGCAAGGAGCGGCGCCAACGTACTGGAATGTTACCAATGCGGCAAGTGCGTGAGCACCTGCCCGGTGTCGCAGTACATGGATTTTCCTCCGCGCGAGATCATGCAGATGGTCAAGCTGGGGCTGAAAAATGAGACCATGATGGCCAACTCCACCTGGTTTTGCCTCACCTGCTCGGCCTGTTCGGGAAGGTGTCCGCGCGAGATCGAAATTCCGGCTGTGATGGAGGCTATACGGCATATAGCCATCGAACAAAACTATATCAACGATTCAACAAAAGTCAAAGAGATCCGGACATTCCACAAGATCTTCCTCGATATGATCAAACGGTACGGCCGCAACTATGAACTCCGCATGATGGCCGAGTTCAACATCCGTACCCGCAACCTGTTCAAAGACATGCACCTGGCGCCGAAAGCCCTGCTGAAAGGCAAAATCCCGCTGGGGGTGAAATCGGTCAAGAGCGCAAAAGCCATCCAGCGCATGTTCAAATTAGCCGAAAAATTAGAAAAGAAGCATCAGTAATTCATTCAAAATATGAAGAAACTAACCTATTTCCCGGGTTGTTCCGCGCATGGCACCAGCGAGGAATTCGACAAGACCGTGAAGATGGTCATGAAGAGCCTCGATGTTGAAATGGAGGAACTCCCCGACTGGAACTGCTGCGGCGCCACCTCTGCCCATACCATGAGCGAAACGCTCGCGTATGCCCTTCCGCTGAGGAACCTGGTACTTGCAGAAAAACTCGACAACACCACCATGGCAATCCCCTGCGCCTCCTGCTACCAGCGGCTGAAAGTGACCAAACACCACATGGATGCCGATCCTGCTTTAGCCAAACAGATTAACACCACCGTAATTGAAGAGGGAACATACGAAGGGAAGGTAGAAGTGAAATCCATGCTGCAATATTGTTACGAGGATGTGGGACTGGAGGCGATCAAGGCAAAAGTCACAAAGTCACTGGCCGGGATGAAGCTCGCCTGTTACTACGGCTGCCTGCTTACCCGCCCAAAGAACATCACCAATTTCGACTCCCCCGAATATCCAATATCCATGGATCAGATCGTGGAAGCGCTCGGCGCCAAAGCCACCGAATTCGATTACAAGACCGAATGTTGCGGCGCCTCTTTCTCTATTTCAAACACGGAAGTAGTGATCAACCTCAGCGGACAGATCCTTGAAATGGCAAAGGAGAGCGGCGCTCATGCAATTGTTGTGGCTTGTCCGCTTTGTCAGTCGAATCTCGACATGCGGCAACCCGACATTGAAAAGCACACCGGAAAAAAGCTCGATATTCCGATTTTCTACTTCACGCAACTCATGGCTTTGGCCTTCGGGATGCCGGAAAAGGATATGATGTTCAGCAAGCACATCGTTCCCGTGGAAGGGGCGCTTGCCAACATCGGGAAGATCGAGCCCGAAACAGAAAAGATCAAGAAACCCAAAAAAGCTGTTGAAGCAGAAAGCGAGGTTGAATAATGGCCAGAGTAGGAGTTTTCGTATGTTTTTGCGGCGCCAATATCGCCGACTACGTGGATGTGCCGCAGGTGGTTGAGGAAGCCAGGCGGATCCGCGACGTAAGATTTGCCATCGACTATAAATACATGTGTTCCGATCCCGGTCAGCAACAGATCCGGGATGCCATCGCTCAGCACAGGCTCACCTCCATCGTGGTGGCTGCCTGTTCGCCGCGCATGCACGAGAAGACCTTTCGGAAAGCCCTTTCGGACGCCGGGATGAATCCATACCTTCTCGAGGTGGCAAACATCCGCGAACACTCATCCTGGGTTCACCAGAAAGATAAAAAAGCCGCAACCGAAAAGGCTTGCGATCTGATCCGCATGGCGGTAGCTAAATCAATTGCCAACGAACAGTTGCATGAAATTTCAGTTCCTGTGACCAAACGCGCACTCGTGATCGGCGGAGGGATTGCCGGTATTCAGGCAGCTCTCGACATTGCCGACGCCCGCATCCCGGTTGTACTTGTTGAAAAAAGCCCATCCATCGGCGGAAAAATGGCGCAGTTGGATGAAACATTCCCAACATTAGACTGTTCGCAGTGCATACTCACCCCAAAGATGGTGGACGTTGCTTCACATCCTTACATCGAATTGATCCCTTACGCGGAAGTGCTCGAACTGCAAGGGTTCGTTGGCAATTATAAAGTAAAGATCAAAAAGAAGGCGTCTTATGTAAACTTCAAAACCTGTACCGGCTGCGGCGCCTGCTGGCAAAAGTGCCCGGTAAAGGTTCCCAACGAATACAACATGGGCATTGACAAGCGGAAGGCGATCTATACGCCATTCCCGCAAGCGGTTCCCAACAAACCGGTGATCGATGCCGAACACTGCACCATGCTAACCAAGGGAAAGTGCGGGATCTGCGCCAAGGTATGTCTGCCAGGAGCGATTGACTACAAGATGCAGGACGAGATCATCGAACGCGAGATCGGCGCCGTGGTTGTGGCGACCGGTTACGACATGTGGGATCCCAAACCTTATGAAGAGTATGGCGTTGGCCGTTTCAAGGATATCATCACTTCGCTCGAATTTGAACGAATGGTTTCTGCCAATGGACCAACTAACGGACTTCCGTTAAGACCTTCTGACGGCAAGGTTCCAAAGAATGTGGTCTTCATCAAGTGCATCGGATCCCGCGACGAAGCAAAGGGAATTGAGTACTGCTCGAAGATTTGCTGCATGTACACCACCAAACACACCATTCTGCTGCACCACAAAGTCCACGATTCGCATGCTTATGTTTTCTACATGGATATCCGCGCAGCCGGCAAGGGATACGAAGAGTTTGTAAAGAAAGCGCAGATGGATACCGCAGCAACCTACCTCCGCGGACGTGTTTCAAAAATTTACAAAAAAGGCGACAAACTGATGGTTCGCGGCGAAGATGCCCAGATCGGTCAGGTTGTGGAAGTGGAAGCCGACCTTGTTGTGCTTGCCACCGCTGTGATTGCTCCCAAAGACAATCCCGATCTCGCCAGGTTGCTTGGTATTTCTTACGATAAATATGGTTACCTGTCGGAAGCGCATCCAAAACTTCGCCCCGTGGAGACCGCCAAAGCCGGTATTTTCCTTGCCGGTTGTACTCAGGCGCCCAAGGACATTCCCGAAACTGTAGCGCAGGCTTCGGCATGTGCCGCCAAGGTTTGCGGACTTTTCGCTGGCGATACGATGAAAAAAGACCCGATGGTTTCCACCATCAACAACGAATATTGTTCAGGATGCCAGAACTGTGTAAAGGTTTGTCCTTACGGCGCCATCGTCACCGACGAGGTTCCAATGGGTCATGGTTCAAAGGAACTTCGCACGGTTGCAAAGATCAACGAAGGCGTTTGCCAGGGATGCGGTTCATGCGTAGCAATTTGCCGCAGCATGGCAATCAATCTGGCTGGTTTTACCGATCCTCAATTAATTAACGAGATAGTTTCAATCTGATGGAAGCAGTAACAAATCAACTTGTAAGCATCGAAAAGCCCGAGATCGTTGCTCCGCCAAACTGGGAACCGGTAATCATGGGTATTCTTTGCAACTGGTGTTCTTATGCCGGTTCGGATCTCACCGGGACATCGCGCATCCAGTATCCGCCCAACATTCGCATTATCCGCGTACCGTGTTCGTCGCGCGTGGATCCGTGGTTCCTGATCAAATCGCTACAAACTACTGCCGATGGAGTGCTCGTTTCGGGATGCCATCCCGGCGATTGCCATTATATCAGCGGAAATTATTACGCCCGCCGCCGTTTTCTGGTGACCAAGAAACTGCTGAACTTCATCGGTTATCATGAAAACCGCATACAGTTTTCCTGGGTGTCGGCTGCCGAAGGTCCCAAGTTCGCCAAAGTGGTAGCCAAGGTTACCGAGGATATTAAGAAACTCGGACCGCTTCATTTGTATAAAAAAGAAAACTTCGAGAAATAATGGACTACACGAAACAAATCCAGGAGATCGCCGCGAAGCTCTTTGCCGAAGATAAGATTGATGCTTTTGTTGGTTACCGCCTGACCGGGTTCGACAATAACCAGGTTCCGGCGATCATTACCGGGGCGGCAGATGTTTTCAGACTGGTATTCAACGATCAATCGGTTTTCAACCTAACCAACTACCTCAAGCATGAGCATACACGCAACAAGCGCGTGGGACTCGTGGTGAAGGGCTGCGACAGTCGCTCGCTGAACCTTCTGCTTACCGAAAGCCAGGTAAAACGTGAGAAACTCTATGTGGTCGGCATCGCCTGCGATGGAGTTGTGGACGATGCAGGGAAAAAGATGCAAAACTGCGTGGAGTGCATGTTTCCCGATGCTGTTGTGGCCGATGAGATGGTTGGAAATCCGGGTAAATCAGGGTCTGAGACCCCGATCTACAAAATAAATGCGGATGTTCAGGAACTCGGATCCAAAGATCTCGTCCAACGGCGGGAATACTTCGAGGAGGTGTTCGAGAACTGCATCCGCTGCAATGCCTGTCGCCACTCCTGTCCGCTCTGCTATTGTGCAAAATGCTGCATTGATCAGGAGACCTCCACGTTGTATAATGGCGCCAACACAACATCTTCAGCATTCCATGCCCTGATGACCTGGTCGTTGCACCTGGCCGGTCGGTGCGTTGATTGCCGAAACTGCGAGAAAGCGTGTCCGAGCCATTTGCCACTTCATCTGCTGCATAAGCAGAACGAGCAGGTGATCTACGAGAATTTCCAGGAACACCTTGCCGGCGTTCACGAAGGCGATCGCGGTGCGTTTTACAAATACAGCATGAAGGATCCCGATGATTTTATTATGTAATCCGAACCTGAATTATGAGCGTTGAAATATTTATAACAGATAAAGCAGGCTTGCAGAAATTTTATGAAGCTGTAATAGCCAAAAATGAGACCTACGCCCCGGTCGAGAAATTCGGGAAATACGATTTCAAACTGGTGACCAGCCTTTCGGCCTGTGATCCCAATTCGCCCATCGAGAAAACCATGAGCGCCAAACCGCTCTTCTTCCCGCGGTCGGCAAAGATCATGAAATATACTGCAACCAGCGCCGGTACTGATGTGATGGAGACCGACGAAGATCCTCTCGCCGGAAAGCGCGTGATAATTGGTATGAAACATTGCGACGCTCGCAGTCTGCAGGTTTTGGACAAAGTTTACAATTGGGATTACATTGATACGGACTATAAGAAACGCCGCCAGAATACCGTTGTCATTTCAACCCGCTGCGACAATGCTGCAATTCATTGCTTCTGCACCTCGCTCGATTATGACGTGGAGAATCTTAATGCCATGGATGTGCTGATCGTGAACGGAACGGATGGGAAGATCTATATAACGCCAAGAACAAATAAAGGTGTGGAATTTCTTTCGGAGGATTTCACCCGTCACCTGTCACACGTCACTGAAGATTCCGCCAACCCTGAGCTTAAGAAGCAGTACATGGCCTTCGAGACTTCTTTCCGTTTAAAGATGAACTATGCCGAAGTGAACTCAAAACTCTCTAAGATCTTCGACACACCTGAGTTTGAGAACGTATCGGCAAACTGCGTTAGTTGCAATACCTGCGCGTTTGTTTGTCCAACCTGTCATTGCTTTAAAATCTCGGATGAAAAGGTAAGGGATACCGGCGTTCGTTACAAGAGTTACGACTCCTGCAACAACGGTTATTTTACCCTCATGGCTGGAGGTCACAACCCGCGCCCTGCCAAGTACCGCCGCTGGAGGCAACGCGCAATGCACAAGTTCGTTTACTACAAGGAGCGCTTTGGTGAGAACCTTTGTGTGGGTTGCGGTAAATGCACTACTTCTTGTCCGGTGAATATCAGCATTTTTGAGGTGGTGAATCAGGTGGCGACGGGAGCGAATGGGAAATAAAGAATAAAGAATAAAGAATAAAGAATACTCGAACAATAGAACAATAGAATTTTGAATGGTTCCCACCTGGGGTGGGGTGAAATAAAAGACTATGGAACAGTTGTTAGTACCCATGATCTGCAAGATCGACAAAGTTATCCAGGAAACCCCCGACGTTCGAACCTATCGCCTGAAATTCAGGGAAGAGGGGTGTATGGAAAACTTCACGTGGATGCCGGGTCAGTTTGTGGAATTTTCCCTGCTTGGTTCGGGGGAATGCACTTTTTGTATTGCTTCCTCCTCAACACGGAAAGGTTACTTCGATTGCTCTATCAAAAGGGCGGGAATTGTAACTGCCGACATTCACACTGGTCTTGAAGAGGGTGATGAAGTTGGTATCCGCGGACCTTATGGAAACTGGTTCCCGCTGGAGGATCTCAAAGGAAAAAATCTGCTTTTCGTAGGCGGCGGCATCGGGCTAGCGCCACTACGCTCCCTGATTCAATATTGCATTGACAATCGCAGCGATTACAAGGATTTCACGATTTTATACGGCGCCCGCACTTCTGCCGATATGTGTTACAAGGACGAGATCAAAGAGTGGCAGGATAACAAATCTATCAAGGTGATTCTGACCATTGATAAACCGGAAGATACCTGGACTTCAAATGTTGGCGTGGTTCCCAAAATACTCGAAGAGGTTGTAAAACCTGAAATCGCCAACACCAAGGTAATCACCTGCGGTCCGCCGATTATGATTAAATATACAATCCTGTCACTCAAAAAGCTCGGTTTTGCCGATCCCGACATCATCACCACCCTTGAGATGAAAATGCAATGCGGCCTCGGAAAATGCGGACGCTGCAACATCGGCTCCACTTATGTCTGTAAGGATGGTCCGGTGTTTACTAATGAGGATTTAAAGCGACTACCTGACGAGTTTTAGTTTTTGCAACATAGAAGTTCACGAAGGTTTCACCGAGAACCACAATGGAATCACAATCAGAAGGATCCAAAGCCCTTATTCAGGCAATTATTACTAAAAGCTGTCTGAAACAGGAGGTTTATCAAAGAACGCTTGATGTGTTCGGATCATTCAAACAGGAGATTGACAGTTTTGTCAGAACTCATAAAACAGCATTAAAAAAAGCCGATTATCCGCTGCCTTTTGAATACAGCGAGCAGGGAGAGTTTTCATTCCAGTTGAAATTCGGCTCAGATATCCTGATTTTCTTTATGCATTCAAATGTATTCGAGATTCCACGCGATCATGTAGTGATGAAAAGCAGCTATATCCGTGATGATAAAAGCCGCTCTTATTGTGGTATAATCCACATTTTCAACTTTCTTGCCGATTCATTCAAGTACAACCGTACATCCGACGAAGGGTATTGCATCGCGCGAATTTTTGTAAACCGTGAAAATCATTATTTTATCGAAGGAAAGCGTGAGATCGGACTTCTTTACAATAATTTTCAGGGAAGTGTTCTCGACCGCAAAGCAGTTCAGAAGATTCTCCATTCTTCCATTGAATACACTTTGAATTTCGACTTATTAACGCCTCCTTTCGATACAATTAAACAGGTGACGGTAACCGAAATCCAGAACACTCTCGATGCAATGGCAATCAAAACCGGAAAAAGACTGGGATTTAGATTTAATGCCGACGAGCTTTAACTTATAACACCAATGGAACCAATAACTCCCTGAGCGACCTGTATGTAAGCGCCAAAATAGAAGGCAGATTTTCGGGAGAAGTCCATTTTACAAGATAAATACCTTCGCTGGTTTGCGGAATAAGTAAAAGTTGACTACTTGCAGCCATTTCATACCAGAAGGTCTGTTTAAGTACCTGTTTGTTTTTATGTTCATAAATATGCCAGGTGCATGGCAGTTGGCGAATAATCTCAACCCTATCGAGTCCCGTCTCTTCCATTACCTCCCTTACTGCGGCTCTGCGTGAAACGTTTTCCAGGTTGTTATTGCAAAAGTCTTTCTTTTCAATTTTACCCTTTGGTAAATCCCAGAAACCAAGCCGAAAAATAAATAGAAATTCGCTCTTTTCATTTTTAACTAATCCGCCTGCCGCACCAACATACTTAAAGAAAGATAAAAATATTTTAAACGCGCCGGAAAACTCAGATAGCTCATTTAAACTAATTATTGCCCCGGCTTCATAAAACTCCTTTGATGTATTCTTATCAATAATAATTAAAGTGTCGAATTTTTCATCCCGCTGAAAATCCAACCATACTTGTCGAAACTCGGAAACTGACGAATATTTGGCTATCAAATCAGTCGGCAAAGCCTTATCCGGATAATCCGGAACGAAACGAATAACCCTCTCATTCAGAAAAATGGTCATTTTACGCAAATTTTCCCTCAAAAATAACTCATTTTCCATTCCTGACCGCCATCCATTCGACCATAGACCCTAAAAGAAAAATTATTACTTTTGCCAAGTCTAAATGATATTAATATTATGCTTTATAATAAAGAAATTGCCATAAAAACAGCCGAATTATTATTAAAAATCAAAGCTGTAAAACTAAGTCCGAATAATCTGTTTACCTGGGCGTCAGGTATTAAATCACCTATTTATTGTGACAACAGAATAACACTTTCCTACCCTGAAATCAGAACTTTTATAAGGCAGCATTTTGTAAAAGCTATCAGCGAAAGTAATTTTGAACCTGAAGCCATTGCCGGCGTCGCTACAGGCGGGATTGCCCAAGGGGTTCTTATTGCTCAGGAGATGGGATTACCCTTTGCCTACATTCGTTCGGAGAAAAAAGCCCATGGACTTTCCAATCAGATCGAAGGTGAAGTTCGTGAGGAACAGCGCATTGTTGTTGTTGAAGATCTTGTTTCAACCGGAAGTTCCAGTTTAAATGCCGTGGAAGCTCTCAGAAATGCAAAGTGTAACGTTAAAGGAATGGTAGCGATTTTCACTTATAACCTTGCAAAAGCTGAAAAATCATTTCTTGATAGTCATTGTCCCCTAATTACGCTTACCGACTTTGATATTCTGATTCAAACCGCAGCCAAAATTGGCTATATTAAAGATTCTGACATTCAAATTTTGCAGGAATTTAAAAAGTCTATTGGTTAATAATAGGAAATAAGGGTTGAGGTTGGAATACAAAAAAGGCGTCAGAAATGAATCTGACGCCTTTTTTATTGCTGGGAGAACATTATGAAATTTAGTACTTTATCAACTTTCCACTTGCCGATCCAACCCGCATCAGATAACTTCCGGCTGGAAGCGTAGCAACATTGAGTGTTCCATTGAAAATTCCTTTGGGGCGATTTCCAAAATTATAATTTAGAACCAAACGTCCGGTAATGTCATAAACCAATACTTCGACATTTCCGGCAATGTTAACTGAATAGCTGATATTCACCTGATCCTTCACTGGATTTGG
This sequence comes from Bacteroidota bacterium, assembly GCA_037131145.1. Classification (GTDB taxonomy): domain Bacteria; phylum Bacteroidota; class Bacteroidia; order Bacteroidales; family FEN-979; genus CAIVAT01. The sequence goes on along the minus strand of JBAXRP010000003.1, from coordinate 45,325 downwards.
GGTAAGCGCCAGCGTATTTGATGTAGCGGCAACGCTACTAACAGGTTCAATTCCAACAGGAGTATAATAGGTTGTATCCATCCATATTCCGCGGCCATAAGATGCGAGGTAGATTACGCCATAGTTAAGAATATGATAATCGTGCATCACCTGCTGACGGATATCGGTGACAATAACATCGCCAATATTTTCCATACTGGCTCCCCATTCCGGATTACCTGTGTTGATTCCGTTTGTACTATACACGCCAACGTCGGTTCCAACGATTGCATTATTTCCATGAAGTTCGATAAGACCAGCGAATACAGGAGCCTTTGGAAGATTCGACTGAACAGAGGAAAAGGTTGGCGAAGTAGCGTCGCCATTTGTAGTATAATATACGTAATCCTGATTTCCATAATTGCCAAGCGTGACCAGTACCTGACTGGTATTTGATGGATTGATGGATATTGAGGTTACATAACGTCCGGTAAAAGGAGTATTGGAGAAAGCATTAATAGCGATTTTACATTCCGAACTGAAAACGTTAGCGGTTGCAGAGTCGTAGGCATTAATAAGCCCGGTTAAGCGATAAAGACAGCCTTTTTGGGTGCCAGCCCACAGTGTATTCAAATCTGCAGATACGGCAAAAGTGGAAATTACATCTCCATTTGTAGCAGTATCCTTGAGAATAATAAAATACTCAGAATCTTTATTAAATTTCAGCATATCCTTGGACATTAAAATTCCTTTGCCATAACCAATTGTGGCTTTATTGCCATAAAAGAAAAACCTGCTGGCGATGGGATCAGCAACAAGGATGCTGTCGCCTTGTGCTATTGGGGCAGTGGTCATATAAGGAAAAGTAATTCCGTTGGCGCTTTCAACATTAAGGAGGGTATCGGCGGGAATTGGTTTTGAGTAGGCAAAGACTTTGACGCTGTCGCGGGTTTGTGAAAATTTGAAGCTTTCCCACAAATGCATTGGGCTGTAATCAGTATAAACAGATGTAATTCCATTCATAAAATCGTTGACGTATGTAAGATCCCGGAAATCCTGGCGTTGGAATGTAGAGGTTGTTGAACGAACCGTAAATACACCAATATTATAATTAAGGTTTGACCACACGCCAGTTCCACCGTTAGAACCCATGTAAAGCCCTTGAGGTTGTAACAAAGGGAACCCATCGCGAGGTCCATTTGTCAATGTGGGATAAAAGAAACCCAAAGCAAGCGACCCTATATTTTTACCGCCTCCCATTACAAAGTTTTTCTTTGTTGAGAATGAAAGTGAATAAAACTGACTCGATGACAAATTTTTATTACTGGTTTGGAATTCTAACCCATTAACGCCATTGGTTCCAAGACAAACGCCTCCATCGGTGGCAAGTACAATTTGGTTATTGTAGTTTGGGCGAAACATGAAAGAGTGAAGTAAAGCTGGCGCACTGTTAGGATACCATGGAGAATATGCGCCATAGCTAACCATTTCCCAGTTAAAATATCCTGATGGCTGAATTCTGCGTCCATACCACATATATATCCCTCCAAGATAGATTTTATTGGGATCATCAGGAAAAACTGCTAATGTATTTGCATAGCACCCGGCGCCACCAAACGGTTCGAAAGCGGGATTGTTCGGGAAAATTACCGACCAGGTTGCGCCTTTATTAATAGAAGTGAAAATGCTGAGTAACCTCCCATCAGTATTGGCAAGACTTGCATATAATATATTAGGATCAGAAGGCGCAATAGCAAATACCATCCATCCTATACCACTTTTAGGAAGCATATCAGGCGTTCCTGTAGTCAGGGTAACCCATGAGGAAAGGTTGCCACCGTTGGAGATATACGCAGAGTCGCCCACCGCAGTAAGAACAGTGCCATCAGAACCAACACAAACATCCATCGCATAGCCAGGTTTTACCAGGCTCCAATCATTTCCGTTATCACTAAAATAGAGGCCGCCGAAAGTAGCTGCAAAAACACGGTTTGATATTGGATCAACCGCTAATTTGGTAACTCCGAAAAAGTCAGAATTACCTTGTGTTGCGGGAATTGCCTGAAAAGTTCCACCATTTTCAGACCTATAAATGCCATTTCCTTCAAGAGTAACAACTTTACAATTCATAATACCCGTGGCAGCATAAATGGTTCCACTTGTTGTTTGAACTAATGAGGATACCCGCAACGACGCATTGTTTTCCACCGCCATTTGCGTCCAGGTCAGTCCAAGGTTTATTGATTTCCAGATACCGCCCGCTTCAGTTCCTGCAATGATAGTTAAACCTTTAGGATCAGTTTTATCAAAAATAGCGCTCCATACAAGTCCTGGATAATTATCAGGTCCTGCATTGATCCAGCTTAGGTTCATAGCGGCTTCAGTTGATTTTGTACGAAACCCTTCAGCCTGCTGGTGGGCTTTCAAAGCATCCATAGGATTAACAACCCCTGTATGCTGATTGGCGCGTATGCTCTCCCATCGCAATCTATCAATTTTTTCCTGATTCAGGTTCCCGGTTTGCCCAGATACCGACATTACAGAAATAAAAAGCATGGAAAGTCCCAGAAAAACTGAAATCAAGCCAAAAGGTAAATAGTTTCTTCTCATATCATCCGTTTTTTATACTTATAAATCTTGCTTTGGAAATTTGTTTACCGTTGTAAATCAACAATTAACAGCAAAAATTGCCGACTGTTATTTAACGAACAAATATAAAGTAAAAAGAATAACCAGCAAAATTATTTTACCAGTTAGGGCTTTTCTTCTGCAAATCAGTAGAAACAGCGGGTAAATCGTGAGAATATCAGATTTTTACCATTGCGGTTACAGGTAGCCAGCCAACGCTTCCATTGGCGATTCTGATTTCGTACCAGCCGCTGATATTGTCCAGAAGGATTACTTTCGTTCCCTCATGAACCACAAAAAGATCCGTGCTTTTTTCATCAGGAGAACTCTTTACTGTTATTGTTGGCGAGAATATTACAGCATACGAGGTTGAAGTCAAATAACGATTTCCGCTCCACGCCAGAAAAATGAAAATCAATGAAACTGAAATTAGCGTTACTCCTGACCAAAATCCTATCTTTCTTAATATCATCACACGTGAAACAAGGAATAAAACAAGCCCTGCTAATCCGGCGAATAAAATAATTAAAGCAAGAGTTGACCAAGTGTCAACAGGAAAAAGCAGAACCAGACCGTAAAACCATCGTTTATAAAATAGCTCAGGCAATGGTTCAATCTTATCTGAAATCTTCGTATTGGCAACATTCAGATTAAAATTAATGTCTTCATTACCCGGATCCAACCTTTTTGCGCGCTCATACCATAAAATTGCTTGTGCAAAATCATGCATTTTAAAGTAGGCATTGCCAAGATTATAATACAATTCCGGCGCTTCGTAACCTGCCTCGGCAACTTTGGAATACAATTCAGCAGCCTCTGCAAAGGAACCCACTGAATAGGCTTTATTCGCTTTTAATATAAGTTCCTTTTGATCAATTGCATAAGTAAGCAACGAGAAAAGGATAAAAATAATTGAAACGCCCACGAACTTCATAAAACTTACTTGTCTGACTTTCATTAAGTATTTATTATTTATGCGCCTGATTATCGCAAACCTCGTTCCATTTTTGAAATTACTTCAAGCGCTTCATTATAGATTCTTTCCATGTTCACCGTTTTTTCACCGGGCGCAAACCGGGCAAATTCAGTATTGTTAAGTGTTTCAATAAATTGATTTATAAGCGATTCTTCAACGCTTTTCTGCCTAAGGGCTTCATGGACAGAATCTATACTTAATTCAGAAACAGCGATGCCGAATTTATCACTAAGATATCCCCATATAGCCTGAGATATCGCAATATAAAAATCGTCCTGTTGTCCGGTTTTCTGAAATTGTTCTGCGCTATGTAATCTCTTACGGGCAGTTTTCGTTGCCCTTAAATTTTTCATCAGAACGGTATCGCTACGACGGGCTGCCATTTTTTGCCACAAAACCACAAAACCCATAAAACAAAAAACAGGGATTATCAAAAGCGCCCAGAATAAAAGTGAGCCGAAAAACCTGGATCCCACTGGTTCTAATTCGAAAACTCCTTCTTTAATATGCCGGATATCGCTGCCGATATATTTGATATCTTCCTTATTTGCCCCGGAATAGCTTTGTATTGAAGCTGCTTCGCCGCTCCCTTTCTCAACATCCAGAGTAAACTCGGGGCTGGACAGTGTTTCGTAGCGCTTTTTATCCAAATCATAATAACTGAAAAGGATGGGTTTTATAATAAATTTACCGGGTTTACGAGGGATAAGAAGATATTCAAAAATCTGATTTCCAGATATACCCGAAGCTGCCGTCTGAATATTACTTGTCACTTTCGGATCGTAAGATTCAAAATCAGGCGGAAAGGTAACATTCATTTTATCTATGAGTTGAATATTACCACGTCCGCTGATAGTACATTTAAGCGTTACTGCCTCATTGGTTTTTAAACGGGTTTTATCAATTTCTGAAGTAAAAGTAAAGCTCCCCACTGCACCGCTGAAATCAACAGGTTTTCCTTCATTTGGAAGAGGACGTACATTAATAGTTACCGGATTTGACTTCAGGTTTTTTTCTACATTGGCAACGCCGGAATTGAAAAAAGAATCATTAAAAAAATCATCAAAAAAAGGATCGCCGGTCTTTGTTTTGGTTTGTCGTCGAACCTGAGCTACACAGGAAAGTTCAAGCGGGTCTATAACGAGAGACCCGCTTTTTAATGGAAAAAGCGCAATTTTTCTAATGTCGGCTACCACATATTGCTCACCGTCAATTATTTGTGTAGTCTGAGGTAATTTATCATTTTCCTTCATCAGGTTCTGAGACCAGAAGCCTGAAAACGATGAAAGTTTGCTGATATTTATTTGAGCAATCGGAACTTTCGTAAAAACCTTATAGGTGACAACTATTCCTTCGCCCTGGATTGGATTTGAATTTGATGCAAAAGCTTTGACATAAACATCATTAATGTTTCCTGATTCAGCGCCCGAACGAAGAGCGCCGCTGCGATTCTGACCTCCTGCCTGACCAGGACTCCCCGATGCCGCAGAGCTTTTGGCGACCTTAACTGTGACAATATTTGACGAAATCTGTTTCCCATTGGCATTCACAGTTGCCGCAGGAATATCATAAGTTCCCTCCCGGTTTGCCTGAAGAAGGTATGTAAATGAATAGGTAATTGTCATTGTTGTCCTTCCATTCACAGCCCTGATGCTCGAACTGGTACTTGTATTTGGACCACTGAGTAAATCAAATCCCTGAATTCTCGGTCCCTGAAATCCACTACCCTGGGCATTAAGAGTATATACGAGAGTAAAAGTCTCTCCCGGAGAAACCACTTGTTTTGCCTGGCCGGTAAACTGAACATCCTGCGAAAATCCTGCAGATGTTATGGCGACAATGAAAACAAGGAAAACTATACTTAATCTTTTTAACATACGGTCACTCTATGTGGAATTACTCTACCAATCTTTCTCAACGCCAACAACCTGAACTTTTGCCTTCTGTTTTTTCACCTTTTGCTGCGTTTTCTTCTCGTCATTTTTCAATGCTTCGAGCATTCGTTCTGCATCTTCCTTGCTGATTTTTCGCTGATCCTGGGGTTGTTTCTGCGAATCCTGGTTCTTTTGCTTATCGTTCTGTTCCTTTTTATCTTTCTGATCCTTTTTCTCGTCCTGCTTGTTCTTATCGTCTTTATTCTGTTGCTGCTGCTGTTGTTGCTGCTTCTTTAACATCATTCGGGCATATTCCAGGTTATATTTTGTATCGAGATTTTTGGGATCATTTATTAACGCATTTTTATACGCCTGAATGCTTTTTTCATACTCTTTTGACTGAAAAAGTGAATTGCCAAGATTATGATATACCTTCGATTGCACATCGTGGTCAGATTTCTTATCAGCCAGGTTGCTGTATATCTTTGTTGATTCTTCAAAATTATTGTTTTTATAAACAGCAGCCCCCAGGTTGAACTGCCCTTTAACAGATTCCTTGTTTATCTCAAGCGCTTTCCGGTAATCCTTTTCAGCCTCTTTATAATTGGCATTATCAAAATTGCTGTTTCCCTTCCTAAGTAAGGTATTTTCCTTCTGGGCATAAGCAATAAACCCGGTAAACAGAATTAGTGCAATTATCAGTTTAGTTTTCATCATTATACGCTTCATTAACGCTTTCTCTATATCAGTTGGTGGTTGACTAAGCCCGGAAAGGCTGAAAACGTTTTATCCATCTGGTTTTTCGTTCAAAAACAAACAAGTCGAGGATTAACAATAAAATTGCAATCCCCACAAAGTACTGGAACTGATCTTCATAATCGCTGAATTGCTTCTCTTCAATTTCCGATTTCTGAATTTTGCTGATATCTTCAAAAATTTTGCTCAACCCGGTTTCACTAGTGGTTGCCCGCACATACATTCCTTTCCCAACGCTGGCAATTTGTTGCAATAAAGTTTCGTCGAGTTTACTCATAATCGTTTGCCCATCGCGATCTTTTTTATATCCTACCTGAACATTTCCATCGTAAACAGGAATAGGACTTCCTTCAGGCAAACCCATACCAATGGCGTAAATAGTAATATTCTTCTTAACAGCAAGTTCCGCTTGTTCAAGTACATTTCCTTCATGATCCTCTCCATCGGTAATAATCACGATGGCTCTGTTGTGTTTGGTATCACCGAAACCATTTACGGCAAGTTCAATAGCCTGAGCAATAGCAGTTCCCTGGGTTGGGACGATATTGGTATTAATCATCTCGGTAAACATTTTGGCAGCCGCATAATCAGTGGTTATCGGTAATTGTGTATAAGCTTTACCGGCAAATACAATTATTCCGATACGGTCGCCTTCCAAATTATCAATCAGCCTGATAATGGATTGTTTGGCTCTTTCAATGCGGTTTGGTTTTATATCCATCGCCATCATCGAATTTGACACATCGAGACAAATCATCAGATCAATGCCTTTGCGCTTGACTTTCTCAATTTTAGAACCTGTTTGCGGATCAGCCAAAGCGAAAATCAGAGCTACCATAGCCAGCATTATCCCCAAAAATTTAATAATTATCTTTCCGCCGGAATATTCAGGCATCAATTGACGGATTACATTCATATCGCCGTAACGGGCAATCGCCTTTTTTTTCCAAAGGAGGAAAAAGGTCAGCAACGCAATAAAGACCGGAATCAGGGCTAAAAAATAGAAATAATATGTATGTGCAAACTTAAACAAGGGCTTGTATTATATGATTGTTAAACATTTACGATTTTAAAGAATCAGGGAATATTTTTAACGTAAAGATATCTCAAACCAGTTTCAAGAATCAGTAAAATCAAGGCAATTAAAACAAGTGACAAAAATTCTTCCTTTTTCTTTCTAAATTCAGTGACGTCAATTTTCGATTTTTCCATCTTGTCAATCTCCTGATAAATTGCCCTCAGTTTGGCATTATTCGTTGCCCTGAAATATTTCCCATCTGTCATCTGGGCAATCTCTTTTAGCAATGGCTCATCAATTTTAACCTCCATCATCTGGGTTTGCATGCCAAAAGGGGTTTGAACAGGGTAAGGAGCCTGACCGATCGTTCCGATCCCTACGGTATAAATTCGAACGCCATAAAGCTTTGCAATTTCGGCTGCCGAACGGGGATCCAAAGATCCCATGTTATTCACGCCGTCCGTTAAAAGAATAATCACTTTACTTACCGCTTTACTTCCTTTCAAACGATTAACCGCCGTTGCCAAACCATCTCCCAGCGCTGTCCCATCGTCAATCATACCGCTATGTATATCGCGAAAAAGATTCTTTAAAACAGCATGATCAGTTGTTAACGGGCATTGTGTAAATGTCTCTCCGCTGAAAATCACAAGTCCGATTCGATCATTCTGGCGGCCATCAATAAACTCACTGGCAACATCCTTAGCCGCTTCAAGACGATCAGGTTTGAAATCCATCGCCAGCATGGAACCGCTGACATCAAGAGCAATCATCAGATCAATCCCCTCAACGCTGATATCCTGACGGCTCAGACTGGTTTGAGGACGCGCCAGCGCGATGATCAAAAATGTCAAAGCAATCAGTCGTATGAAATACAGACTTTGGTTAACAACTATTTTAAAATTATTTCCCACCGAAGCAAATCCTTCCAGGCTGCTCATCTGTATTACAGCCGACCGTTGTCTTCGCCTGTAAAAATACCACACTACCAGCCCCGGTATCAGCGCGAGGAGAAAAAGGAATCCCGGATTGGCAAATGTTATTGATTTAAGCATGATTAGATATACCTGTTGTTTCATTAATGAATGTGATCGCCTCTGTAAGACTCCGCTCATTTTCCGAAGCCACTGGCTGAGCCTTGGCAAATTTTACCATATCAGCATGTACTAGCAAATCATTTAAACGGTCAAGAGTTGTATGTGGACAAACCGGATTGTTCTGGAGATTTTGAATGATTTCAGAGCTGGTTTGCTCAAGCGCCTGAATCTGAAAGCGATCCTCAATGTATTTTCTGAGTATTTCAGTAAGTTCTGAATGATATGCCTTTATTTTTCCCGACTGCCACAACTTTTTGGTCCTGAGTTTTTCAAGTTCCTGCAATGCAGTCTCATGTGGCAGTAAAACAACTTTAGCCTTAAACTGAAGTACCGGTTGTTTCTTCTTTCGTTTTGAAATATACCATATAATAAATATCACAATTAGAATGACTGCCAGACCTGCAAGAAGCCATGGCAACATTTCCCTGAAAGTGATAGGAACCTTTAAAGGTCCGATAATAGGTTTGATCGCTTGTGTTGTATCAACTTTCACGGTATGAACCGCAAGAAGTAACAACCCTGATGTACCGGAAAGTCGGGTTGTATCAGGCGTCAATCTGTACTGAAACGGTATCTGAGGTATCGTATAAAAACCGGAATCATAACATGTTATATTAAACTCCTGAGAAAATGTCACCGATTTCCGATCTTCGGAAAAGGTTGTATCTATTTTTCCACGACCTATAACCGAAATATTGCCAAGGATTGTATCAGGAATAAAAGGCCAGAGAACCTTAACAGCAGACGGTCCTGAAAATTTAAGCGTTAACCCAACATGGTCGCCAATTAGCATTGCATTGGTGTCAAGTTTTGCAGTTACGCTTACCTCTTGTGAAAAAAGAGCGGAAAACTGTAAACATAGAAAGACAATCAGAATGTTTAATCTTACAATGTGCATATCCGGGTATTTCTTTTCACTTTTCATTTTTCGTTCAACGTCTTGCCCCTCTTTTTCTGAAAAGGTTCATCAATGGTTTGATATAGTCCTGATCTGTCGCAACTTTGGCAACATCCACGCCACTCCTGCGAAAAGTATCCATCAGAAATTCATTATGGGCTTTATACCAATTGTTATATTGCCTCCGCACCTTTCTGTCCGATGAATCAATCCAGCGATGTTTATCGGTTTCTGCGTCTTTTGCATAAATTAATCCTACATCAGGAAGTTCGGTCTCCCCCTCATCATAAACCCTGACAGCAATAAGATCGTGCTTTTTATTGGCGATCTTGATTGCATCCTCAAAATCCCGGTTCATATAATCGGAAAGCATAAAGGCAGTACAACGTTTCTTTATCGCATTTGTGAGAAACCTTAAAGGTTCCGTCAGGTTTGTTCCCTGCTGCGCTGGCTTGAATTCAATCAACTCACGAATAATTCTCAAAATGTGTGAAGTACCCTTCTTTGGAGGAATAAACTTTTCAACTGTTTTGCTGAAAAATATCACTCCAACCTTGTCATTGTTCTGAATAGCGCTGAAAGCTAAAACTGCTGCAATCTCAGTAATCACTTCCTTTTTAAGAGTTTTCCTTGTTCCAAAATGGTTTGATCCGCTAACATCAATCAGTAACATAACCGTAAGTTCCCGCTCCTCATCAAATATCTTTATATAAGGATGGTTAAACCTGGCCGTTACATTCCAGTCAATGCTCCGAATATCATCGCCAGGCTGATACTCGCGGACTTCAGAGAATGCCATTCCCCTACCCTTAAATACTGAATGATACTCGCCCGAAAAGATCTGATTGCTCAGTCCCCTGGTTTTAATCTCGATTTTTCGAACCTTCTTGAAAAGTTCTGCAGATTCCATAATTATTGAAAATAGCGAAATAACGAAATAGCGAAATAGCGAAAAAACGAAAAAACGAAATCTGATTATGGCACTTCAACCGTGTTTAATATTTCGTTGATTATATCTTCGGAAGTAATATTTTCTGCTTCAGCCTCATAAGTAAGTCCGATTCTATGGCGCAAAACATCATGAGCAACAGCGCGAATATCCTCTGGTATTACATATCCGCGACGCTTGATAAAGGCGAATGCCTTTGCCGCCAGAGCCAGATAAATGCTGGCTCTCGGAGATCCTCCGTAGCTTATAAGCCCTTCAAACTTCTTTAGTTTATAATCCCCCGGAAACCTGCTTGCAAAGACAATATCCGTAATATAATTCTCAATTTTCTCGTCAAGATAAACTTCACGCGCGATTGCCCTTGCGCGAAGAATGTCTTCAGGTTTGATGATTTTTGAAGTGCTGAATGACTCATTACCAATATTCTGTCGGATGATCAGTTTTTCATCTTTTTTATCAGGATAACCAATTACAACCTTCAGCATGAAACGATCAACCTGAGCTTCAGGTAAAGGATAGGTTCCCTCCTGTTCAATCGGATTTTCGGTTGCCAAAACAAGAAATGGTTCAGGAAGAACAAAAGTTTCATCGCCAATAGTAACCTGCCGTTCCTGCATGGCTTCAAGTAAAGCGCTCTGAACCTTTGCCGGACTGCGATTGATTTCATCTGCAAGAATAAAATTGGCAAAAATAGGTCCTTTGCGAATTTTAAATTCTTCATTTTTCTGACTGTATATCAACGTACCCAGCAAATCGGCAGGTAACAGGTCGGGAGTAAACTGAATCCGACTGAATTTCGCATCAATACAATTTGCCAACGACTTAATTGCCAACGTCTTTGCCAATCCCGGAACGCCTTCAAGCAAAATATGCCCATTAGCAAGTAAACCAATCATAAGGCGCTCAATCATCTGTTTCTGACCAATAATGACCTTATGCATTTCCATGGTCAGCAGGTCAACAAATGCGCTCTCCTTTTGGATCCGCTCATTTAATTCTTTAATGTCAGTTTCAACCATATTGAATATTTTTGAGTGTGCAAATTTATAAAAGTTGGTAGAATTTCTTTATACCTGTTGATGTTAATATTTGTTAACCATTTCTTAAATAAATGTTAAAATAAATCAAGATTGACCAATTATTCATGATGATATAATTCCCCTTTAAGAATAGTGAGAGCTCTGTAAAGTTGTTCGGTAAAGAATAACCGTACCATTTGATGAGAAAAAGTCATTTGAGAAAGTGATAATATAAAGGAGGCCTTGTTTTTGAAAGATTCGTCAAATCCAAAAGCGCCTCCTACAACGAAGACAAGGTTTTTAGCCCCGGAAACAAAATATTTGTTCAAAAAACCGGCAAATCCAACACTCCGCATTTCCTTACCCCGTTCATCAAGAAGCACCACCACATCTCCCTGTCTTATATATCGTTCAACAGATTGCGATTCTTTCATTTTCAACTCGGGATGAGATAATGAAACCTGATTCTTTTGAGAAGGAATCTCAACAATTTCAAAAGGAATATAGCGGTTTACACGAATTCTGTACTCTTCAATACCTGAATGAAGCCAGGCTTCATCCGTTTTGCCGAGGAGAATCAGCTTAATCTTCATTCTTCATATAATTTTGTACTTTTGTACCAAAAGAGTTAAGAGTTCCATAATCTACTGACATGAAAAAACGTTCATTTCTTTCAAATATTTTACTGCTGACAACTTTACTCGCGATTAGTACTTCTGCCTTTTCCGGTCAGGAAGAAACAGCAAATAAGGTTGCTTCTGCCATCCAGGCAGGCAATGCCCAGGATGTATCCAAATATTTCAATGCGATGATTGATCTTACAGTTCCAGGTTATGATGATATTTACAGCAAAGCTCAGGCAGGACAGATTTTGAAAGAATTTTTTTCGCAAAATCCGGTTAAAACATTCAAAATTACCAAGCAAGGTTCTTCTCCCGATGGATCACAATACACAATTGGCAGTCTCGAAACATCAAAAAAAATATACCGAATCTACTTCCTGATAAAAGCTGTCGCAGGTCAGAATCTTGTCCAGCAATTCCAGATTCAGGATAGTTAGTCCTGTAAATACGCCAATTGACCGACTTTCATTTTGAATTTTTTACGATCCTTTTATGACTATTGATGAAATTATTGACCAGGCGCTATTTGAAGATATTGGCGATGGCGATCATACCACACTGGCTACAATCCCTGTTGGGTCAATTGGCGAAGCGCAATTATTGATCAAGGATTCAGGCGTTATTTGTGGAGTTGATATTGCGAAACGCATTTTTCATCGAATTGACCCATCACTTAACTTAGATATTTTTAAAACCGATGGCGCACTCGTTTACCCTGGCGATGTTGTATTTATGGTTTATGGCGAACAAGCGTCAATTCTCAATGCCGAACGACTCGTATTGAATTTCATGCAACGACTCAGCGGAATTGCCACCGCCACCAATAAAATGGTTCATCAGATCGCCGGTTTGAAAACACAGGTTCTTGACACTCGAAAAACGACCCCTTTGCTTCGTAAACTTGAAAAATACGCCGTAAAAACCGGCGGAGGAAATAACCATCGAATGGGGCTTTATGACATGATTTTGATTAAGGATAACCATATTGATTTCGCCGGCGGAATTGCAAAGGCTATAATATCCGTTCAACATTATCTCAGGAAAACCGGTCGGAATTTGAAAATTGAAATTGAAGTGAGAAATTTTACCGAATTAACGGAAACGCTCGAATTTGGACAGGTTGATAGAATCATGCTTGATAATTTCTCTCCCGAAGACCTGGCAAAAGCAGTTATTCAAATTGGTAACCGATTTGAAACCGAAGCCAGCGGCGGGATTACTTTTGAAACGTTGCGTTCCTATGCCGAAACCGGCGTTGATTATATTTCTGTAGGCGCTTTGACACATCATATTAACAGTCTCGATATGAGTTTGAAGGCTCGTTAATATAAATTAATGAACTGGTATTGCTTTAAAATAGTATTTATTATCTATGTCTGTTTATGAACGTCTTTCAAAATGGGTTTTATCTCTTTGGTTAATTTCCTGGGGGTTAAAGACGTCGAGACGTATTATTTTACCCGGATTTGACGGAATTCCTTTGTATGATGTAGCCGTTTTCTTTATTCGCGGACTTACAGAAGGCTATATTAACTCAAGAGCCGCAGCAATATCCTATTCTGTTTTCCTTGCAATTTTTCCTTTCCTGATTTTTCTTTTCAATATTATTCCATTTATTCCAATCAAAGACTTTCAGCCATTATTACTTGGCATCATTCAGGATTTTATGCCAAATCTGGCATACCAATCAGTCAAAGATACTATAATTGATATCGTAACACGACCTCGAAGCAGTATCCTGATATTGAATTTAATATTATCGCTGTACTTTTCAACCAATGGAGTAAACAGCCTGATTGAAGCATTCAACAATACTTATCACGAACTCGAAGTCAGAACAGGAATTCGTCAGTATTTCATCTCCATATTTATAGTTCTAATTAACAGCATGTTATTAATTACGGCAATCGGTTTGATGACCTTCGGGTCAACTTTGCTTATGTTTGCTCTTCCCGACTTTATTAAAAATAGCGGCTTTATTGTATTCCTTTTGGAATTGCTTCGCTGGTTGATTATTCTCGCTTTACTGCTGACGGCAATTTCCATAGTTTATTATCTCGCTCCTGCAAAACGAAAAAATTATCGTTTCATTTCACCAGGGTCATTACTCGCAACATCCCTTATTATTATTACAACTCTTGGCTTTAATTTTTATGTTGACAATTTTTCCAGTTACAATGCACTATACGGTTCGCTGGGAACTTTGATGATTGTGCTTGTATGGATATACATTAACGCGCTAAGTCTGATTTTAGGATTTGAACTGAACGCATCCATTTTTTCAGCCGGAAAAGGGGATATAAATAGTAAAAAAAGATACTTTAATGGCGTTAAGCCCCAGAAATAGAGTGTATTAATTTATTCTAACAAAAATTATTTATTACGGTGAACCAAAAGAAAGATGTACGAGAGTTTTATAACAAAAAATACTCCGGTTTCGAAGGTCTTCCAGGCTATTCAGTTGAGAAAAATAAAATTGACAGTTGGCTGTCTTTATTATCTTCAGAAAAACTTTTCAATCTGTCAGATCTCAATTCTCAAACTTGTATTGATTTGGGATGTGGGTTTGGACTGAAAACTTTCGCGCTCAGTTTATATTTCAAGTTTACGCTGGGTGTTGATTTCAGTTCAAAAGCGATAGAAGTCGCTTCATTACTGAATTCACTCCCTGAAAAGCTCAACTTCACATGTTCTGAAGTCGGTTCGGTTAGCTCTAAGTATAATTTTATTTCTGCAATTGGCTTCTCCGATTTTAATGTTAAGGATGTCTCGCTTCAATGCGAAAGAATTACTAAAATTTGCAAACAATTGCTTCTTCCCGACGGGATCATTATGATTACATCATTTACTGATTTTTCGGGAGCATCGCCAACCGGCTGGCATTTGCACACCCGCAAAGAGTTGAAAAATCTAATCGCTCTGATCAAACGAAACGGTTTCATGGCAAGAATAATTTTTCCTTCAAATTCATTACACGCATTTCATAAAAGTGATGGACAAGGAAAACTGGATCTTTTAAAACAAACTATTGCGCTAAAACCAAAAATATATCTGATGATAATACAATCCTATGGATAAAAAAGAACGAATTGGGCAATTTAAAAAAGCGGGGATTGAACACAAAAGCGCTCTTATTTCATCATTGATATACCAAAGTGATGTTCTGGATGTAGGCTGTCTGGGTCAGGATTTTGATTATTATTCCCCACTTTGGCTACATGCCAGATGGAAAGAAAAAGCCAGATCGTTGATTGGCGTTGATGTCAATGAAACTGAATTGAAAAAGTTTAACGCGCTGAAACTGAATTATAAAATTGTAACTCCAAATGAACTGACAGAATTATGTCTGAATTTTGATAGAATCATTATGTCAGACGTAATTGAACACGTTGAAAATGTGGGTATGTTTCTGACTTTTTATAAAAAATTCTTAAACCCTGATGGTCAGATTATTATTACCACTCCTAACCCATTCAGTATTAAACAGTTTTTTTCAATCATATTGTTTAAAGCCCCATCATATCATCCTGAACATACCTGTTATATTGATCCTATTAATATGCTTGAAATTTCTGAAAGATCCGGTTTGGAGCTAATTGGTTTTAAATGGCTGCATTTTTACAGTAAACCGTCAAAATTATACCAAAAGGCTCTTAACCTGATCAGCCAAATCCTTTATCGTTTGATCCGGTATTTTTCTCCAAACTATTTGGTTATCCTTAAATCTTCGCAATGACAGCGCAAAAAGTAGCATTCTTTACTTCATTTTACACTAATACGCGCCATCCACGCATCGAACTGGAAGAACAAATATTACAAGAGAATGGTTACCAGACAAGCGTCTTTCAGGATAATTCCAATCCCAATCTGTGGTTTTTGATTATCAACATTTTATCGTTAAAATTTTTTAAATGGGATAAAATATTCCGGTTTAAAAAGAAGTTAAAGTCTTTTGATATTGTAATTATTTATGATTTATCATTGCTGCCGCTGGTTCTCTTTTCTTCAACAAAAAAGCAAAAAGTAATTTACGAAACACTCGATTTCAATATAGATCTGGTCCTATATGCAATTCGCAGAAAACTTGGTTTTTTCAAATTTATCGAACAGTTCGTTAAGTTTCTAATTACTGCCATTGAAAAAAAACTGGTCGCAAAATATGTGACCTTTGTTATTGTGAATGGTTACGAATTACAAAAGTATTTTAATTCGGAAAAGTGCTTTGTTGGCTTATACTCCTCTCCATTCGAAAGTATGGAATGTCGTCAATCTCCCGATTTACCCAAAGCCTTTATTTACCTTGGCTTATTTACAACCGACAAAGGAGCGCGCGATGCAGTTGCCTTGTCTGCTAATTATAAGCTCCCCTTGTTCATTTTTGGCAACATCACAGAAAAGGAGGTTGCAGAAATGATAAATGGGAAAGCAAATATTCATTTTTATGACCGCTTGTCGAAAGATGAATTAAAACGCGCTTTATCAATCTTGCAGTTATCGCATCAATTAATAGGCGTGAGTCTTATCCATCCGATTCATTTCAGTTATGCGGTGCAGGAAGCGAATAAAGAAATTGATTATCTATCGTTAGGAATTCCTTTTGTTGGAAATAAAAGAACCAAAACAGAAGAAAAGATCAAAGCTGGTTGTGGCATAATGCTCGACGATGTTCAAGGAATCAATCAATTAGTTTTAGATCAATCGTTTTACAACCAGATTCAAAAACGATCTATTCAGTTTTATCAGCAGTATTATCATTCCGGTATTTTTAGAAAACAATTCATAGAGTTAATAAATGAATAGAGTAAAACAATTTTTTTCCCAAACTGCCTTCTTTACTCTTATTCAAATCCTTCCTCCATTAGCTGGATTTGTGATGATTAAACTCTATTCGAATTACCTTACTGAGGCTGAATTTTCGATTTATAACTTAATTAATCTTTATACTAATCTTATATTCATTTTTATTTCATTCGGCGCCGATCAATTAATTACACGGTTTTATTATGAATACCAGGAAGATAAAAATAAACTGAAAGAGTTTTACGGAACTATTTTCAGTTGCTTTTTAATTCTTACTGTAATATTTCTGCTCCTGCTATTTCCCTTTAATGCTGATATTAACCGTCAACTTTTTAACAATACAATCCCTGATTATCAAATATTACTGGGAATAGTAACCCTTAACGCATTGAACCTCTCATTTACCCGGGTCATACAAAGTATTTTACGAGTTGAGCGCAACAATAAAGAAAACTTTATCTTCTCCATTCTGATTTTCTTCTTTCAGATAATTGGTTCCTCAATTGGTTTGTTCGCATTTAACAACAAAATACTCGGTACGTTTATTGGCAGATTTGCCGGGATTGCATTAATAATCCTCCTATTTTATATCAGGTCGAAAAAATCATTTCAATTAAGTTTTAAGCTGAAATATATTTATAAGGAATGGTTTTTTTTCTTGCCGATAGTATTTTACAATGGACTGTACTGGCTGTCAACTTTTTCTGACCAATTCGTTTTTAACATTTTAACGTGCCGGACAAACCAGTTAGCTTTATATCAAATGGCATTTAACCTGACTATTGTGGTTGACATGCTTCTGACTGCCGTAAATGCTCATATAACCCCTGAATTTAACGAGTTGATGAAGAACAAACCTAAAGATTATATTGAAAGCATCAGAACAAACGCTCATTTGCTCATTGTAATCTCGATAACTGGTATGATCGGTATTATTTTTCTTGCTCAGATAATTATTGATTTCGTAATTGACATTAAATATCGGACAAGTTCTATCTATTTGGGAGCAATTTCCGTGTTGTATATTTTTCGTTTATTGTATTTGATTTTTGCTATCCCACTGTATTATTTAAAGAAGACAATATATCTGCCAGGGGTTTTCTTTGTCTCAACAATTATTAATATTCTGATGAATATTTTCCTGATTCCCGTTTTTGGTATCTGGAGCCTTATCATCAGTTCTGCTTTAAGTAAAATTATTCAGACAACATTTATCTCGGTAATATCTTTAAGACATTTCCCGATTCAATATAACTGGGCTAAAATCATTATTTTACCTGTAGTTTTTTTCCTTTTAATGGTCGGAGCAACTTTGGTGCAACTCTGGAATCCAATTAATTTTTACCTTTTATGGCTGATTCCTTCCGTGGTAATTTCAATACTCATGTACTTTTCATACAAAAAACAAATTATTCATCTGATTTCTGCAATCAGAATCAAACTCGCTTCAAATGTATCTTAACAGGCAGGCAATTTATAATTACATGGAAGGTCATTTCAGAGATTACTATGAATTATCTTCAAATATTTCTATTACAGACTATTTCATTCAATATAACTCTGTATCGTTGATTGAATTTACAAACATACTTCAAAATCCTGATCCATTTTGGTTTACTTTTGAAACGAAAAAGATACCTGTTTTCATGTATTCAAATGCCGATGAATCGGAGAACATGTTAAAATTCGATCCTTTCATAAATGGTTTCCTTTTTCTGAGTGGGCTACAGGAATATATTTTACATGAAAGGGATATTCATCAACGTTTTCCCCTTGTAAAATCACTTCAATACCGATTCAATTTCCTTCATTTACCTATTGTCAATATTTATTTTGACCTGTTGGCGCAACACCTGAAAAAATTTAATATTGCCGTACAAAAAAAATCGCTTGGAACAAAAGCAAAATCACAAATAATAGTTACTCATGATATTGACCGTTTGAACAGCGGGTGGATGGAGATGATAGGTGTTAGCCTACGGTCAAAGAAAAGTACCGCTTTATTGCCTATAATGAAGGCTTTACAACAAAAACTCTTTGGTTCTTATGATTATTATACCCAAGCGTTGTATAAATTATTACATTTTGAGAAGCAAAACCAGATACCATCTGTATTCTTTTTCCTAAGTAATAAATCAAAAAAGGATGGAGACTACGATGTCCATTCAAGTAAAATGCAAAATATTTTCTCAGATGTTTTAAAGAATAATGCCAGTATTGGTTTGCACGCCGGTTATGATACTTTTCAGAATAGTCAGGAGTTTGAAAGACAAATTAATGCTTTAGAAAAAGCCTGCCCAAAAACATCAAAAATTAATCGTCAGCATTTTTTAAAGTTTGATATCAGAACCACCCCGGAAATATTTAAAAAATTAAAAATAAAGACTGACTATACTCTGGGCTTTCCGAACGATTATGGATTTAGAAATGGTATATGCGGCCCTTTTCATCTGTTTGACTTTAACAATCATAAATCTTATGATTGTATTGAAATACCTCTTTTTTTCATGGATAATAACTTTATCAACCATAGAGAATCTTTTAATGTCAATTTATTTTTTGAAAACCTCAATTGGATTAATAAACATTTTAATTTTAAGGTTTCAATATTGTTTCACAATACGGTTTTTATAAAGATTAAATATCACGATGCCGCCCCTGTATTCTATAAATTAATTGAATATGCAAAAGTCAATAACCTTTTAATCTAATTTTATTTGAATAGTCTTAACTTTTCGATCTATTACCACATGAAGGCGCTCATATTAATCTGTTTCACGGTTTGCATCCCTTTTTTTGGTAGCTCTAAAGATTTCAAAGCAGTTAAAGATTCCTTGACCATCGTTCATCAAACCGACTCATTGGCGCAATTAGCTAATTATTACTCTGAAAACGAACATTATGAAAAAGCCCTTCAGCAGATTTATCAATGCATCGAAATATTTCGACAAACCGGAGATATCAGAAATCAAATATACTACTATGGTCGCGTCATTGCTTTATTCATATCAATAAGGAATTTTGAACTGGCTGAAAAATATCTTATGATTATTTCAGAACTTGCAACAAAAACTTCTGATTTATCATCCAAAACCAAAGTTTTTTACTTATATGGTAACTATTACCTTGCAATTAAGCAATATGATTTAGCCATTCGGACACTCTATTTTAGCCTTTCATTTTTTAACAATACCACGAATCCGAACCTTAAAGGCTTTGTGCTAAAATCAATCGGAGATGCATATCGGCAAAAAAAACAATTTGATTTAGCGGGCTATCTTTACAGAAAAGCTATTGATTCGTTCTCGGATGAAAATAACCTTACGGAAATTGCCATACTTTATACTCGAATTGCAAATATCTATTATACCACTGGGAATTATACCCAAAATCTTATTTTCAACAAAAAAGCATTGCATATCCGTAAAGAAACAGGCAATATCTCTCTGCTTTCTTCCTCTTACCTTAATGTTGGCGAAGCCTACGGATTTTTAGGAAAAAATGACTCTGTGCATTATTATATCAATAAATCTTTAAACCTGGCTATCCCGTTAAACCAGTCCTATTATCTGGCGACAGTTTACGTTGCAATGAAAGATTTTGCAATTTCTGAAGGACGCTATCAGGACGCATACGATTATTTTCAGAAATGTATTGAATACAGAATTAAGCTGAGTCTTGAAAAAAATCGTTCTGAAACTCTTATTCTGGAGGCAAATCAATCAATTAATGAAAATGAAACTCAAAATGAGCTAACAAAACAGAAAATTCTTATTCAGAATCTTCAGATAAAAAATCGTAAAATACAAACATTGGGTTTCGAAGTCACGTTCCTGGGATTCCTGACACTTATTTTTGTTCTCGACTTACTTACCCGAAGTAACCAAAGAAGAAAAAACAGATTTAATGAATTAAACGAACAGTTAGTTCAGGAAATAAAAGATAACATTGAAGCCAACAACATTTTGCAACAAAGTGAGGAACTACATCGGTTTCTGGCAGAAAATACAACCGACAGCATTTCATTGTTAAATGCCAACCTTAGCCGATTATACATAAGTAACTCCTGTGAAAAATTATATGGATTTACTGTTGAGGAGATTATGAAAAATAAAAGCCCCCTTGATTTGGTAGAAACTTCTTTTCAGGCAAAAGTTAGTCAGAAAATTATTGAAATGCTTCATTTTAAAAAACCTATTCGGTATTATTACAAAGCAATCAGGAAGAATGGATCCTCTTTTTGGGCTGAAGCAATTTTAAACCCAATAGTTGATCTGTCAACTGGCTCTGTGGAGGAAATTATTACCGTGGTCAGGGACTTTTCTGAAAATAAACGATTTGAGGAAGAACTATCTGAGAATGCCAGGCAAAAGGAATCTCTGCTTCGTGAAATCCACAATCGTGTGAAAAATAATTTTGCTATTCTTGGTAGTCTGATGGATATGTTGCGCGATGAGGCATCAGATTTAAAACTTTCGAGTTCCTTAGCTGATCTGAAACTTAGAATACGTACTATGTCGTTAGTGCATGAACAACTTTATAAATCACAAGAAATCAACACCATTCCGTTCGATACCTACCTTCAACATCTCTGCCTTATTATTTCTAATTCCTTCAGTAATAATAGAATAGAGATTATCACTGAAATCAGCGAATGTACTCTTGCAATCGAGATGACACTTCCAGTTGGATTAATTATTAACGAGTTATTAACCAACGCATACAAATATGCCTTCCCCGGAAGCCTGACTGGAATTATTACGGTAAGTCTCGTACCCGCTGATAATGAAAAATATTGCATTTCAGTGTGTGATAACGGGATAGGGTTACCTGAAAATTTCACAATGGAAAACTCAGCAACCATGGGTTCAAAAATCATCAGCATCCTTGTTCAACAAGTTGAGGGAAAATTATCTGTATCCAATGAAAATGGCGCATGTTTTCACCTTGAATTTCCGGCAAATCAGAAGAAATAAATTATGAACAACAAACAATACAGAGTATCAATTATCGGCGCTGGAACCATTGGCACTGCCTTGGGAAATATCCTTGCTGAAACTGAGCGGGAAAATATTCTTCTTCACTCTATCGAACCAGACACTGTCACTGACATTAATCTTAACCATTTAAATTCCAGATACTTTCCAACAATTCGTTTGCATAAAGGGCTTCATGCAACTACCGATAACCAACTTCTTGAACATAGCGAAATTATATTTCTGGCAGTTCCTTCGGTAGTCATGATTGATTACCTCAAAACCATTCGAACTCATCTGCCACCGGAAGCCCATTTTATAAATCTTGCTAAGGGCTTCGGCTATGGAAGTAAGACGATTATAGAATGTTTATTGGAAATTTTACCAAACAGGGTTAGCGCCCTTAAAGGACCTGGTTTTGCAAGGGAAATTATTAACCGACTGCCAACCGGGCTTACTTTTGGTCACCAGCAAAATCTTGATATTTCACAAATCTCACTTTTATTTGAAAGCACAAGTATTCATCTTGATTATTCTGATGACATTCTCGGCGTTGAACTGCTAAGCATCCTGAAAAATATCTATGCCGTTGTCATCGGTATAGTTGATGCACAATTCAACTCGCCAAATCTGAGGTTTATGATTCTTACCAAAGCCTTCAGGGAGATGCGAAGCGTGTTACAATGGTTCGGAGGGCGCGAGAAAACTTTGTTCAATTACTGTGGATACGGCGATTTCACTCTTACGGCTTTAAATGACCTAAGCCGTAACCGCACTTTTGGACTACTTATCGGTAAGGGTTTCTTTAGTGAACATATCTCACACGACCTGGTTTTAGAAGGAAAAACTGCTGTCAATACTTTTTATACAGAAATGTCTAAAAAAATTATTGTTGAAAACCATTTCCCTATTATCGCCGAACTCCATCATATTTTTCACACCCCTTATGATATTTCAAAGTTCGTAAATACAATTCTTTCCTTTAATGATTATGGCGAATAAAAAGAAGATCAGCCTAAAAGAAGCGAAGTTGTTGAATTGGAAAATTCTCCTATTGGGATTTGCCATTTTAATAGCTTTCTTCCCATCCCTGAACAACGAATTTGTAAATTGGGACGACATTGTTTACATCATGAACAATGATATGATTACTGCCTTTTCCTTGGTAAACTTCAGGAAAATATTTTCAACTTATTTTATGGGAAATTACCATCCATTTATAATCCTGAGCTTTTCCTTTGATTATCATCTCTTTAAATTATCTGCACAAGGTTACCACTTTCATAACCTGATATTGCACCTTGTTAATTCCTTTCTCGTTTACGTGTTTTTTTTCCACCTGTTGAAAAAGAATGTAAATATTGCTGTCACCATTGCTTTGCTTTTTGCAATTCATCCTATGCATGTAGAATCTGTTGCCTGGATTTCTGAGCGGAAAGACCTGCTTTATACAGCCTATTTCTTTCTCTCATTAATTTCATATTTGTATTACGTACGCAATTGCAAAACATCATTTTTCATTTTTACGCTCATTTTCTTTGTTTTTTCATTGCTTTCAAAAGCTCAAGCCGTTACCTTACCGTTAGTACTGTTTCTGACAGACTATTTCTTATCCCGAAAATTTACCTGGAAGACAATTCTGGAAAAAATTCCTTTTTTAATATTATCTCTCATCTTTGGCATCATCGCCGTTTTTGCCCAGAAGGCAAGCAACTTCATTAACCCGCTGGAAATACCTCTGTTTCAAACCCTTTTTTATGCTCCTTATGGAATCTTCATTTACATAATAAAATTCCTGTTTCCATTTTATCAGACAGTTGTTTATACTTACCCTGTTACGCTTCAGGGAGATGTTCCATTTTATATATATTTTTCGCCTCTAATTTTAATTCTAATTGCCTTTGCATTATGGAAAACATGGAAAAATGATAATTATATTACTTTTGGACTGTTATTCTTTCTTTTCACAATCTTCCCGGTGTTGCAATTCCTGCCAGTAGGACCTGCTTTTGTCGCCGAACGTTACACATACATTCCTTACATAGGTTTTGCCACAATCGCCGCAATTTCTTTCTGGAAAAAGCGGCAGTCTATTGCTGTAAAAAGGAAAAAAATACTTGATACTACCGGAATTGTGGTGATTTTATTTCTAATTTTCCTGACATGGAATCGCAACCTGGTATGGAAAGACAGTGTGTCGTTATGGACCGATGTGATGGAAAAAAATCCAAGATGTATTTCAGCATATATTAACAGAGCATTTATTTTTAATGAAAACAAACAATATGATAAGGCTATTAATGACCTGACTGATGGATTGAAGATTGATTCCACAAATTTTTCATTGTACAAGAACAGAGGTATAATATATGACCATATCGGTAAGTATGAACTTGCCTTTGCCGATTATTCCAATACGATCAAACTCAATCCGAAAGAATATGAATCCTATATATACCGGGGCATTCTTTGTACAGATAAACTCGATAGACATGATTCAGCTATTGCAGATTTTAAGAAATACCTCACGCATTCCCCTGATAATTTGAATGCCAATTTCAACCTTATCGTTGCCAATTATCACAAAAGGAATTTCGACAGCGCCAGAGTGTATTGCTTGAAAGTTCTCAGATTATATCCCGGAAACGAAGAGGCAGGCAAACTTCTGCAACAAATTGATAAAGCAAACCAATGAATTTATTTCACGAAAGTATTTGCAATACAAATAGTCTGAACCACCTTGGTACAATAAAATAAACACTACTTTTGCCAATTGATAATTCCATGGGGCTGACCGGTTTTGACAGCAGGGAAGTGGGATCGTAAGCATGCCGAGTGTTCGTGAGCCGACCTCGTAAAAAGTCAGTTCTCAATGCCTATAAACGGCGACAATTACTCATACAGACTTGCTGCTTAATTTTAGAAATTAGGCGCGTCTTGTCTCCCGAAAAACCTTTCTCAACGGTGTTTCGGATGAGGCATCGCAAAAGTTGAGATAATCCGGGCGTTGTTCTGCCGTCTGGGTGAAAAAACAGGGACTAAGGATCAGGTAGGTTTGCTTTTTACCAGCCGGTTCCCGACAATTAATAAAAGGCTAAGCATGTAGAAAGCGCTTTTGCTACTTGTTTGGACGAGGGTTCGAATCCCTCCAGCTCCACCTGTTGAAAGGAAATGCATCTTTGAAATAGAAGATTCATTTTTTTGCAGAAATGAAAATTGATTGGCTTAAATATTTTATTATTGGAATCTTTTCTAAAACAGAGCCTATTGCAATTGTCGGATTGACCAGAAATGTCGGAGTA
This sequence comes from Bacteroidota bacterium, assembly GCA_037131145.1. Lineage (GTDB taxonomy): Bacteria > Bacteroidota > Bacteroidia > Bacteroidales > FEN-979 > CAIVAT01. The sequence goes on along the minus strand of JBAXRP010000003.1, from coordinate 20,430 downwards.
TTTGGCAATAGAAAATCCCGATATTCAACACTTATTTCAGAGTAGTTTTGCTTTTTCAGCAAACGGGTAATATACTTACCTGAAAAAGCCATTTCATCGGGTTCAAGGTTAGCCATTTTTCTGAAGAAAGGAGTTGTTCCAAAAATAATAAAACAATAGGGGTTATAAATATTTGGTTCAATAAAAAGTAATTTCCCATCATCCTTTAGTAGATTGCTCAGGGCTTTCAGCGAATTATCGAGATTAGTATAAAGATGATGTAAAATACCGTTTCCCACGATGTAATCAAATTTCTTTTCTCCCAGGCGCTGTGGATTATGAAAATCCAATACTTGAAATTGAAGGTTTGGGCGTTTATAATTTAGCCCTGCCTGATTAATAAAAGGAGCGCAAAGATCTGTCCCTAAAACATGGTGATTTGTTTTTTCAGCAAGAATTGATGACAACTCACCCGTTCCACATCCAATTTCCAGAATATCCTTTTGATTCGACGAATCCATCTGTTGAATCATCCAGGCACATCGTCGCTGAGTTCGAATTGTTAAAGTTTTTCCTGGTTTAAAACCTTGATTATAACCTCGGTCGTCTTTAACGCTTCCCATTTTTATTTTTTTGGCAAAGAATTACTATTTGTCCACTTAAATAAAACCTTAGCATTGGAATTTTTTCCATAAATGGTTGGAAAAAATAGATCATTTTCGACAAAAACGTTGGGAAAAAAAAAGGAACAAACCCAACATATTGAATGGAAGAAATCTGCCATCCGGCATCGCCGCACCAGTTTTTTAATTGGCTTGTTGTGAAGGATTGTTCCTCATGCTCAACATGGTATGCCGAATGTTTTTCAATATATTTTAAAACAGGATTATTCCCATTTGGTTCTATGATTAACATATAGTTGACAAGGTCTAATGTGTTTTCAATGGCTTTTTTCGGATCTGATAAATGGTGTAAAACACCTCTGATAACTGCCATATCATAATGTCTGTTGGCAAAACTTTCTGGCACCAAAATATTAGAAGGGAAAAAATCAATATTCGAATAATTTTGCTTCGCAAGTTCTACTGCTTTAGTAGCAGGATCTGTAGCCGCAATGGTTAAATCAGTTCTTGCCTTATAAAGTTCATAAGTGTAAGTACCATCGCCACAACCAATATCAATTAATGATTTCACGCCTGCCGGAATGCTTTCAAGGGTTATGTTTGTCAATCGTAAATTTGATACAACGGATGAAAACTTTGTATTGGTAGTATATTTGTAGCCTTGGTTAGCCTCAACATCACTGTTAAAAACAGTAACATTTTTCTTGATTGTTGTCACTTTTTACAAATTTTTATTGTTCTGAATTTCATTAATAACTTTATTAATATCTTTAGGAGCAGAATATATTTTGCTATTGTAAATTATTTTATCCCTTATATATTTAGGTCTGTTCTTAACTTCTTCTATGATCTTACCGATATAATCTCCAAGAAGACTGATTGAAATAAGTTGAACGCCTCCTAACCCAAGCATTATTGTTATAATAGTAGTAATTCCCTTGGCGTCTTGTGGGGGTTTGATTAAATAATTTATTATATAAAAGATTGAAAGCCCTAAAGTGCCAATAAATATAGCAACCCCAATCGCTTGAATATACTGTAGCGGTTTTGTGCTAAATGAAAAAATTCCTTTTTTTGCCCACCAGATATTTTTCAGGAAACTATTAGTTGTGCTACCAAAAAGACGCTCAGGTCGAATGTATGGAACTCCAACCTGCCTGAATCCAATCCAGGCGCGTAATCCCCGAAGGAAAATATCCTTTTCAGGGAATTGGAGAAGATACCCGACTGCTTTTCGGTCAATGAGTGAAAAATCACCGGCATCTACCGGTATATCAATATCAGAAATATTCTTGAATAACCGATAAAACCATTTGTATAAAACCTGCATGTAAAGTGGCGCTTTACGTTTTATCCGTTGTCCATAAACGATGTCATAACCTTCCTCCCATTTCAAAATAAAGTCTTTAATTATTTCAGGTGGATCCTGACCGTCGCCATCCAAAACAACTACAGCATCACCTGATGCTATTTCCATTCCACTGATAAATGCGGACTGTGAACCAAAGTTCCTGGAATGAGAGATTCCAATAACATGATTATCATTCAGACACAATTGATAGATAATTGCTTCATCCATAAAAGGACTACAATCATTAACAAAAATAATTTCGTAATCGTAAAAACTCTTCTGAAAAACTGTTGTAAGCCTTTCAAATAAAACCGGAATTGATTGTTCGTCTTTATAACATGCAATAATTGCAGAAATTTTCTTTTCTTTAAGCGGAACCGTTACATATTTAAGCTTTGTTTCAGCTTCCCTTTCCCATGCAATTGTCAGTCTGAGTCCTTCATTAAATTGCTTTTTAAACGTCCATCCCATCAACTTCTTTGCCAATTCAGGGTTTCCGTACCATTGCGGCAAATCCCATTTTCGATTTGCCATAGAGCCAAAATCAGGATCCTCTTTGATGTTAAAAATATTTTTCGCAGTAAATGCAGCGGTTTCCAAAGTCGTTTTAACCCCTGAAGCGATGTTTATAGATTCTCCAGGGTAATTTTTACATGCAATCGTTGCTGCTTTCACTAATGCATAAGTGCAATCATCAATATATATAAAATCACGGGAAATTTCTTTGTTCACCAAATGCGGGTATTTCCCTTTAAGACCATTAGTAATCAGTACAGGAATCAATCTGTCACGCTCTTCCCAAGGACCATAAACCGAGTATAAGCGCAAATTAATGCAGGGAAATCCATGTACTCTCCCATAATATTTGATAAGATAGCCTGCGCTAACCTTGGTTACTGCATAATCACTATTTGGAATCAGTTCAGATGTCTCATCAGAAAAATTGCAATTGAGCCCATATTCCGAAGAAGAACCAGCCTGCACAAAAGCGCTGCATCCGGTTTCTGATAAAGCGCGGATAAGATTGAGTGTCCCGAAATAATTTGTCTGATGAATTTTTTCGGTATCTGCCTGTCTCGCATAAGCTCCATAAGCCGATAAATTAAAAACAGTTTGTGGTCTAAGGTCATTCACGGTTTTTTTTATCTGGTCATAATTGGTGATGTCCGTGTTAATTAAACTTTTAGAATCAACCCCTGAAAGTCGCCATGATTTTTGCGGATTTCGTGAACATGCAAAAACATCTTTACGAAATTGGCTCAAAGTAAAAAACAGGTTTGCGCCAATAAAACCTGAAGCGCCCACAATTAAAACAGGCCCAGATAACTTCCCCGCTTCCTCAATTTCCTCAGATTCCCATGTATTTTTATATAATATAGAATCCATCATACTATGTTAATCTTAAAAGTGTTTGAATATCAGTAGCAAGAGATTGTTGATCTAATCCACTTAATTTTTGATGATAGTCTTGACTTCCATACAACCCATTTGGATAGCCTAACGCAAATCTGTGAATAAACTGGCAATTTAATTGATGTTTTACTATAAATAAAGCAAGGTTTTCTCCTAAACCACCTCTGCTAACATGTTCCTCGATGACTAAAAGCTTTTTCGTGCGATTAAGACTCATCATTAATTCCTCGGATAATTGAGTTAATGGCATTTCACTAACAGCAAACAAGTCAGCTAAAGAATAATCCTCAAGTTTTTCAATGGCTTTCCATGCATTTAACACTACCGGACCAAGTCCAACAATTGTCAGTTTATCACCAGAAGCAAGCTTCCTGATTGGAGCAAAATCAGTTTTGAAAATAGAAGGAGGAACAACGCCAAATCCTAACCTTAAATAGGAAGGGCCACCGTACTGCAACATCGCGTGAACTGTTCCCTGAACGTCTTCGTTGCAATATGGAATATAACAGTGAAAATTCTGGAATGAGGAAACTACTGCAATATCTTCCAGCGCATGATGTGTTGCGCCCATGATTCCATAACCATACCCACCTCCATTTCCAACAATTTTTACATTCAAATTGTGTAGCCCAACATCCAACCGTAATTGCTCTGCCGGTCTGAAAACGGCAAATGGAGCAATGGTGTAACAAAATGGGATGAGTCCTTCGGAAGCCAAACCAGCCGCAAGAGATATCATGTTTTGCTCAGCTACGCCAACATTTATAAAACGGCTTCCCATAATGTCTCTTACGCCTTCTAACGCCATAAAGCCAAGATCGCCGGTAAGAAAAATAATTCGGGAATCGTCTCCTGCTATTTTCTCAATAGTTCTTGCAAACTCCTTACGCATCAGAAAGTTATTTGTTTTATTGCCTGAGAATACTGTTCGTCAGTCATGGGCAGATAATGCCATTCCATTTTATTCTCCATAAACGATACGCCGCTGCCTTTTATAGTTTTTGCAATAATACATTTTGGCCTAAAATCATCATATTTGATAGAATTGAATACCTTTTGTAAACATTCCAGGTCATTTCCGTTTTCGCCTATATACACATCAAAATTAAAAGACTCCCATTTGCTTTTTAAAGGCGTCAGGTCAAGTACATCAAGAGTACTTCCAAACCCTTGAAGTCCATTATTATCAACGATTACAATAAGGTTATTTAATTTATGATGGCCTGCAAATAAAGCTGCTTCCCAGGTAGATCCTTCATTGCAATCTCCATCTGATAAAAGACAATAAACTTTGGCTTTGTTACCGGTAAAACGAGTAGATAAAGCCTTTCCGGCTGCAAGTGATAAACCATGCCCCAAACTGCCTGTCCCAAAAACAATACCATTTAATAATCCACTACATGGAGGATGAGCAGCCAGCTTGGTGCCATCTTCATAAAAAGTTTCCAGTTCATCCGGTGAAATTTTTCCAGATGCTGAAAGTACCGTATATAAGCCCAAAGCTGCATGACCTTTTGATAGAATAAAATGATCTTGATCGCTCATCTGTCTGAAATACAACAATATTAAAATATCAAGGCATGAAAGAGAAGCGGCAATATGTCCGGCGTTTGCTTTTTTATATAACCTTAATATTTCTAAAAGACACTCTTTTTTGCAAATTTCTAACTCTTTCATATTCTGAAATTTTACATTCAAATCATTGTCGCCAAATGTATAAACCCATCCAGTTGAGAATAGATAATCTCATATTTTTCCTTGAACCATTCCCAAAGAAAATCTGGTATGACCGCTGGCAAAGTGTTCTCAAATAAAGTTTAAATGGTCAGTTTTTACTTCTTTTACGATAAATCAAAAACCGGCTACCGACAATAGCGCTCAGGTAAATCAATAACCCGAATACCGAAACCATCATGCTGGCAAAAAAATAAGGTGGGCGATAATACAAATCAATTTTATGAAATCCCGGTTCAACTATCATACCGATAAACCCGATATTTATTAAAAACAGTTTTGTTTCATTGCCATCAATTTTTCCATGCCATCCGCGATCATACGGAATGCTAAAAAACAAGATTTTTTTGGTTTTTGGATTTATGGTTCCTTCAATACGATTTTCAGTGAATCTTGTAATATTTAATGTATCCTCTTTCCTTTTTATCACATCATGTGATAAATCGAGAATACTATAACGCGAAACAGTATCAGTCATTGAGAAGCCGGGAAAAGATTCAAAGTAGTTTGATAGTGAATCATCAATAACACAGGTTTTTTGAAGAATGAATTCCTTTTGTGGAGTTGATGCCTTCCTGAAAACACTCAGTCGAAGAAAATTATTATAGGTAAACCCAAGTGGTAAATAATTTCTGTTTTTCAACACTTTAACATCGCCAAACATGTTTAATGAATCGTACAGAATGGTAAATGGCGGAAGAATAGTTCCTCGGATTAACTGATACTTTGTGCTTGCCAATATCTGCAACAAGGGTCGTCCTGATAGTCCGATTGACCAGCGGCTCATGGTTTCACTTCCTTTTTTAATTATGAGCATTTCCTCCAAAAACCTTATATAATATTTTTGGTTAAAAGAATAATACGAACGTGTTCCAAAAAAACCCTGTGCCTTTGCATCGTTAAAACTTGTATGCATTGCGGGATTGGAGGAAAAATCCTTGTTTACTCTGAAAAATTGTTTATCATACGATTTTATATTTTTAATAGCGTCAATTCCAAAATCATTATACCCGATTTTCTGATTCATCTCCAGCCGTGAAAGCACATCCCTTTCCTTTAGTGTTTTATAATTAAAATAACCGGCTTCGATAATGATAATTAACATTAAAACAACACTAAGAATCTGGTTGTATGTTTTAATTGTAAACAACAATAAAATAATTGTATAGATGACAATAAAATTCCTTACGTCACTCTGAATATCACTCCGAATAATCTGATCAGCTCCGGTATAGGGAAAATAAAGGAGGAAAATCAATACTACAGCAGTTGCGATAAGTATGTATGGGTTTATTTTTTTTCCATTATCAAAAGCGCTGAAGGCTGACAGCCCAAATAACAAAAGTGGCACAGAAATGAAAAGTGAAAAGCCTCTGAAATAATCGCCTGAAAAAAGCCAGATAGCATATCTGAAAAATGGAAATATCAGAAGGAATAGCAATAACCCTGAAAAAATCGCATAACCAACTTTTTTCCTGCGCCCCTCTAAAAAAAATATCTGTGGAAATAAAAGCAAAGGAAAAATTCCAATATAGAACATTGGCGCTTCAAGATAATTGTACCATCCGTAAAACTTGCTGCCATTTCCAATTAAATCATTGTGAAACAATCGTAAAATGGATGTTGTATAGTAAATGGATTTTTCTGTAAAAAACAGAGGTTGAGAAAATAATTGAGTAAAATAGGAGGAACTACCGCCAATTCTTGGACTATCAATAATAATTTGAATAAAAAAAACAAGGAAGAAACAACTAATCATAAGCCCGAGAAGTCCGAAAACTACAATTTGACCCAGAGTCTTAAAAAACCTTTTTAAGCTGGATTCTTCGCTTGTAAGATGTCGCAGTAAGAAATAGCAAAACAGAAAAAGTCCATAGAGATAAAGATCAAAGGGCTGTAGGATTGTAATCAATAATACTGCAATCGGGAACAGGTACCAGGAACCATTTTTATACAGACGCTCAAAGCTGAGTAATAAAAGCGCCAGGTAACATGCTTCCGTAGAAAAAATAGTCCAGCCACTTCCAACAATCATAAACCCGCTAAAGCTATATAGGACAGTACCGATAACCTTGGTAACACCGGATAAATTCCAATAACGAAGAAAATGATAAAACAAAACGGCTGTAACCAAAATTTTCAGCGCCTCCATCCAGATCATTGAATAAGCAAGGTTTTCGGCTCCTGCGATATAAACCAGCCAGGAAAAAGGATCATTCATACTATTCGCAACACTTTGCCCCATCCCCTGCGAGAATGACCATAAAGGGAAACCCTCTGTTCTAAGATACTCTGATATATGAAGGTAAGATGGATACGTCCAGTTTAATGAATCACTTCCAATGTCTTTGAAAAGATAATACAGATTGGCAAATAAAAAATTATGGAAAATTATTAGAATCAAAGCAAAAACTAGGCTGATGCCAATCAGAAAGCTATTTCGGATGATAAATGAATAAAGAAAAAAATGATCTAAAGATTTCCTTTTTGAATTACCTTGTTCGGGAACTTTAGTTGGATGGTGTGTTTTTTTATGCTTTGATGGTGGCTTCATTTTACTTTTTTTGACACTCTTTCTGGTATATTTGGTAGGCGGCGGTATAGCCCAGTTCGATTGCTTTATTCAAATCTGTACAGGCTGATTCTCTATTTCCATTGGTTAGATATACAATTGCCCTGTTATAGTATGCCGCAGCACATTTCGGATTTGCTTTTATTGAAGATGATAAATCATTGAGCGCCTCATTCACTTTACCCATACTGGCATAAGCGATTCCCCTGCTTGACAAGGCTTCGGCATAATCCTTTTTAAAGCGAATAGCGTTATCCATGCACTGCATGGCATCAGCATACTTCCCTGTTTTACCATAGATATTGCCCAGATTATACCAGGCTTCAGCAAACTCTGGTTTTAATTCCACAGCTTTTTTATATAATGTTAATGCCTCCTGAAGATTGCCCTTCGACTCCATTGCCTTTCCCTGTTCATTAAACTGTGAGGGTTGAAACCCTTCAATTTCATTTGATTTTATTCCAAGCTTTTGCCTGAACTCATCTGAAGCATAAATTGGATCCAATTCTACCGCTTTTTTATACTCTGACAACGTGGCGGCTTGATCATTTTTCTTTTGTTTAACCAAGGCCAGGTTATAATGTAACTCTCCGGAAGAAGGATTAAGACGAATTGCAATATTATAATCTGCCAACGCATCATCAAACTTTTCCATGGAAAACTTCAAAGCGCCGCGATTTTTATAACCGAGATACTGTTCCGGGCTTATACGAATGCTTTCCGAATAGTCTTTACAAGCGCTACTGGTATCTCCTATCTGAAATTGTAAATTTCCTCTATTATTAATTATATCACTGTTTTTGGGGTCAAGCTCAATTGCTTTATTGTAATCTTCGATAGCGCCTTTTAAATCTTTGGTGTTTTTCTTTATTATTGCACGGTTCAAATAACCAACAACATATTTAGGATTAATGCGCAAGCCCTCGGTAAGGTCGCTGATTGCTCCCTGATAATCCTTCATTTCAAATTTCAGGTTTGCCCGACTCGTATATATTTCAACCTGTTCCGGTTTTAAACTGAGTGCCTTATTGAAATCTTTCAGAGAGTTGTTGTAATCCAATAGCTTTTGAAACGACATTGCACGGTTTACATAAGCCCTTAAGGAAGAAGAATCCAGTCTGAGAACTGCATTGAAATCTTCAATAGCTCCGATGTGATTTTTTAGTTCATTCTTTGCATTGCCTCTGTTTATATAAGCTTTCCAATATTTATTGTCAACGTTTAAACACTCAGTATAATCAGATATAGCGCCATGATAATCCGCAGAATCCATGCAAAGATTACCTCGGTTATACCATGCAATCGTAACCTGGCTATTCTTTTCCAGAACATCACTCCATAAGATTACGGAATTTTTCCAAACCTGACTTCGTTGAAAGGTGAGAAAGCCTAATAATGCAACATAAGGAATAATAATAATAAAAGCTGTCACCCGGGAATTAATGTATTTAAAATCATTAAGATACCATCCAATAAGGAAACAATAGCCAATAGATGGGATATAAACATAACGATCAGCCATTATAGCACGCCCGACAGGAAGGAGTTGAAGGAGAAAAACAATATTCACAAGAAAAAAGCCTATCCCAAAAAAAACCGGTTTTGAGCGTTTATAAGAAATAATCCACCCTACAAATAATACAATTGCAGGAATTATACACAACCAATATACCAATGGAACCTCACCAACATCAGAGATAATTGGATAAGGGTAATAAGCAGATAATTTAAAAGGAATCAATAGTTTCAATATATACATCACAAGTCCGTACGAAGCAAATGCAAACCGCTGCTGAATAGGGAAATTTGCCATAATGGTAGCATCAGCTCCGGCCTGTGCTTTGATGGCAACAACTCCAAAAACAAATGCAATTATTAGAAACGGGACCTTTTCAATAAGGACTTTCAAAGAAGCCCACTTACGTCCTAAGAAAATATCAACTAAAATCAATGAAACTCCTAAGGTAACAGCCTGACCCTTAGATAAACAGGCTAATAAAAATATAAACAGACTCAATAGATACCATTTTAGTCCGGATTTGGCAGTAAATTCAAGATAAGATAATAATGTTAATAAATAAAAACCAGCATATAATACATCCTTTCTTTCCGATATCCATGCAACCGATTCCACATGGAAGGCATGGACTCCAAATATCAATGCGGCAAAAGCTCCGATTAATAAATTCCCTGTAAGTTTCCTGATAACAAGTAATACCAATATTGAATTTAGGATATGAAGAAAAAGATTAGTCAGATGGAATCCAAACGGATTGAATTTATTAATCTGATAATCAATAGCAAGAGAAATCATCGTTAAAGGATGATAATTTCCCATAAAATTAGTTGAAAAAATCGCTTTCAAATTGCCAACAGAGATGGTTTTTATATATGGATTCTCTTTTACGTAAACCATATCATCCCAATTCGTAAATGCTCCATGCAGCGCCGGGTAATATGCAATAAATGTAAAAATGCTGATTAATCCAATCCAGAATACAGGAAATGAAAGGATTGTGTTAATGCGGAAGGTTGTTCTCATAAGCCTTATTCATCAGCGAAGTTACAAAATTTGTTACGATTGAAAAATATTTATACTTTTAACGTTTCATAACTTCTTATAATGAAACAAAAAGCACAGGTTAACCGGTTTGACATTTATCGCTACAGTGTCATTTTCGTTATTGTTGTTCCGCTGATTGTATATATATCGGCAATTCAGCTTGGTTTTGTTTATTTTGATGATGATATTCTCATTCTTGGAAACTTTGAAAAGCTAAGCAACCTGTCTAACATTGGAACTGCTTTCCATAGCGATGCTTTTTTTGCAAACAGAAGTCCATATTATAGGCCATTAATGAATGTATCTTTTATGATAGATGCCCTAATTGGTGGCGTTTCGCCTGCAATTTATCATTTTTCGAACCTGTTTTACCACATTATGGTATGTCTGAGTCTTCTTTGGTTGCTACAGTTACTACAATTCAGCAAATCCCAATCACTGATCATTACATTAATTTTTTCTGTTCACCCGGTTATGGGTCATGCTGTTCTTTGGATCCCGGCACGAGGAGATTTATTGGTCACGCTTTATTCCATTCTCACAATTATTTTTTTAATGAAATATTTTAAAGATCAAAAATATAATTTCCTGATTTTACATGTATTATTTTTTGCCTGCGCACTTTTTTCAAAAGAATCCGCCATTTTTCTTCCGTTCTTTTTCATTTTTATTACGCTGATAAAAAAGGAAAAGTTTTTTACTATGAAAAGAATTCCGGTTTACCTGTCATGGTTGGGTGTATTTCTTTTTTGGTTTTACATGAGGGATATTACAATTGATCACCGGGCTGACAATCAGGTTGGATTATCACCTTTAATGCATAACCTGCCTTTTCTTCCTGAGGGGATTACTCGGCTTATTTTTCCTTTTAATCTCCCTGTAACTCCCGTTTTTTCGTCTGGATATACAATTGCAGGTATTTTGATTATCATCGCATTTTTTTTTATTATTTTTAAACAAAAACACAATCAGAAAACTATTTTAATCCTTTTCGGGTCAGTTTGGTTTCTCGGTTTCTGTTTTCCCAATATGTTCGTTCGCCTTACTTCTGCTGACGACAGTTTTGAATATCTTCTTCACCGTATCTATTTGCCCTCAATTGGATTTATAATCATGCTTCTGGGTCTGCTTCCGGAAAGATGGTTTGAAATGAAAACAAAACAAACCAGTTTAATAATATTAACTATTTTGGCTTTATTTATATTTTATGATTTTCTCCAGCAAAAAAAATATCAAGATGCTGTCAGTTTTTGGTCTTCATCTATTAATTATGCCCCGGAAAGGTCATGGTTTCCCTACTTTTTGGGAAGATATTATTTTAAGCAGAAAGATTTTAATAATTATGAGAAACTACTCCTTCGCGCAGATAGTGTAAAAACATATCCAATCTTCAGATATAATTTGGGAATGATTTATTACACTGATAAAAAAAACTATGAAAAAGCATATAGTTATTTTGCCTCAGCATTTAATCAAGGGTATAGTGACAACGAAGCACGCGCCAACTTTGTTCTTTTTTGTATCGAATCATCGTGCGTTTTTTTTAAAAATAATCAAATAGATAAAGCTATTGCCCGATGTCGCGAGGCCTTAAATAATGATCCATCAAACGGTCTTGCCGCTTATGATTTAGGATTATTTTTAATAACTAAAGGAGAAAAACAAAGCGCAGCATCAATGTGGCGAAGGGCAATCAAAAACAAACCAGATCTAAAGGATGCATATAAAAGCCTCAGTCTATATTATTATTATGATGCAAAAAACAATGATTCTGCTATTTACTTTGCAAATCAATATAAATATTTCGGAGGAACAGAAGAAATTATTAACAAATAAGAATGATGAAACTGTTCTTATTTTGGATTAGAAATTTTTCCTTTATCGTCGAAAGTGAAATTGGTCTTTATCTTCGCAGTGGTGTTATAAGTTACCTTGTCCTTTTCATCAACAATCTTTGTAACTGTAATAACCTGATAATTAGAATCTAAATTTTTTAAATAATCTTTTGCATTTTTTGGCAAATAAATTTCATTGATTTTTCTTTCAATTCGTTTGGTTTTCCCAAGTGAATCAATAACCATTATCGCTGGAGCATCCATAATTGTGAGAGTAGCTTTATAATCACCTTTCTCTTTCACCCAAGACACAGGAAGATCAACAGATTGAGGAAATGCGTGATGAAACCTGTCCAATATTTTTTGTGGAACCATTTCAGGTTTTAACTCTTGTGAATATCCAAAAAACCCCATAAACAAAAATGCCGATATAGCAAATATTTTCTTCATAACCAAAAAATTAATTGTAAATATTGTGAATAGTTTATTTATTAATTGACCTTATTGAAAACAACAATAAGGTCAATTCTGAGAATCACAGAAAGAATATTTATAATCATACTGATAGGTAAACCATAATCCTAGTAACAAGAAAACGACGACTATTCTTCTATCTTTTCTATTTCTGAATCAAAATCCTTATCTTTTCTGGACTGAAATAGTTTCATGCCTCCGTATCCCAAACCAAGCGCCAGAAGGATCCCTATTCCTCCATCAATAGGTGCGCCTACCGGTGTTCCACCACCTCCTGGCCCGCCGCCGCCAGGAGGAGGAGGAGGTCCCGGATTATCGGCAATACTAAAAAAGGAAAGAGAAATCAAAAAGACGATAACAAAATAAGTCAGTATTTTTTTCATATTCTGTAGATTTTAATTGTCAGCTTATGTATTTGATTATCGGATAAATACCTTTTCAGTTGCAGATATTTTATCTGTTATGACTTTTACAAGGTAATATCCTCCAGGTGAACTAATTTCGACTTTATTCAAAGTTTTGGATTCTATTGCTTTTTTCACAATTTCCATTCCAAGCAAATCATAAATGATAATGCTACCTTGTAAATCATCCTGAATATTGACAAATACATTATTATCAAAAGAGTAGATTTTCAATTTAACATTATTACCTGTTTCATTCATCCCCACCGGTGCAAAATGCAAATCAAACCTATGTTCAGTATTACCCGGTGCAGAGTTAAATATATAAACCGGATTAGAGGTTAAGTTTTGAACCTTCCCTGTTAGCAGGTCTGTCAGGTAGAGATCAGTCCCTGATGCAAACGTTTCAATGCCAGAGGTATTAAGTGTAAATGAACCGGTAGTACCTGATTTAAAACCAATTTGAACAACAGGTTGAGAAATCATATCTGGTAATGTATTAATTGATAAAATATTATCAGAAAGAATTGAAAATATCTGAGGACAATTATATATACCAAATAATTTATACGCGTCATATTCTCCATCGAACCCCGGAGTGGCTTGATCATTAAATATCACAGAAGTTTCATCCACATATTCATTTCCATTAACAGTAAGTGTTAGTTGGTTTTCGATACTACTTTTCAAATAAGAGCTATCGGAATGAACCCGATTTCCATTTGGAATAGTAACAGAACCACCCGAGGCATTCACATGAAAAAAGAAACCTTGTTCAGCTTGAATTTGATAACCCATAGCCTGTGTTTTTGAAATATAATTATACCCATTCCATAGATATACAGCGCCATCAACCTGAGGTGGTGCCAAAACAATGGCATTATCCCATTTAAAAGCGCTGGGATATGGGTTTCCTAAAAGATGGTACCCATAATAACCGTTTCCTGTACCTGGGTTTGGATTAGAGTTAGTTAAACCGCTTATGGTCAGATTTCCGGTATTAAGGGGTCCAGAAAAAACCGCATTGCCAAAATTACTGTAGGCCGCCACAGAATATCCTCGCCCTACCTCTAATGGTAAAGTTAGCGGGAGACAAAGTGTATCCCATGTTCCACCTGCAGAATTTTCTGTCCATTTATTCAATAAACAGCCAAGAAATGTACCAATTGTAGCATTTGAGGTAGGAGCCGAAACATAGTGCCATATTGTTGTGGGCAAAGGATTTCCACCACCAGCATAATTACCGGTAATAGCTCTTTTCACAGTTGCAGAAAAAGCGCTTGATTGATTTTGATCAACAAAAGAGCCACCTGATTCGATGGTAAAAGATCCATTAACGGTTAACGATTTACCGAAAGGCAAAGTTAGTTTGCCACCATTATTAATTGTAAGGTTATTACATCTGCCTAATGAAACTGTTGTAGTGTCAACAACCTCATTTGCAGTAATAATCACGTTACACGCCCGGGTCGGTTTTTTTAACCCTGAAGGATAATTTTCCTGCCACGTTGTCGGATTACTCCAATTGCCGCCACCAGTAACAGATGTAAGAGTATCATACTCGCCACTTGCTGATCCATTATTGAAAACAGATGCCAGATTTATAATATTATACGGATTCGCTTTTATATACGTAAACCAATTAGCAGTTTGATTTGTAGCAGTAGCAATGTTAAAAAAACTAATGTTTGTTGAACCTCCATTGTAAATAAAGTTGAAAGTGAATATTGTCTGATTCGTATAAGTTACCCCGCTAGCACTAACAGAAGCCGCCCTCAAATACAATTGACCTAAATAAGAAAAGTTGTTCCCAACGGCTCCTAACGGTAAAGTTGTTGTATAATCAACATAAGTTAGAATATCCCTGTCATATGAAATCACGAAAGATAAATTTCCAACCTGAGTACCGGTCAAAGTCAGTGGTACTGATATTGTTGACCCAGGAACCAAACCTGTAGCGTTATAGTTAATTGTTGCAACAGGAGCCTGACCAATAACAATCTGAGATACAACTAACATGAATAAAATAATCGTTGTATTCCTAAAATATTTGAATTTGTTTTTCATAATTGTATCGAATTTATATATAACAAATCGAAAATGAATTACGGAGTGGGATTGGTTCCCAAAACATTACCTGTGTTTAATCCCATGAAATTTTGATTAGGAACATCAGCACAACTACAGTTAACAAGTTTTACGCTGAAAACCCAGTCAGGCGCAGTATAATCAGGCAATTTTTCACCAACTCCTCGCTGAAGAACATCAACAACGTCATCAAGATCTATGTCACCATTCTCGTTTACATCACCAGCTAATAAACGTAAATCATTGAAAAAAGGGATAGGTTCGCCGACAGTATATTGTAACATTGCTAAAACGTCATCCAAGTCAGAGTAATAATTATATAATGAAGGAGGAGCTGCACCAAGCTTAAAACTTCCGTTGGACGTAAAAAATTCAAAATAACCGGAACCATCAGTAACTGTTGATGAAACCAAGACATTTTCAAAAGTTAATAACTTTACCGTGTATCCAACTAAAGGGATTCGGGGATTTGGATCACTGTTATATTTTAATGTGCCGCTAATCTTGAAAGTAACATTTAAATTTACACCCCCATCATGCCAGTTCGTTGGAATAATTTTTCCTGATAAAGAATCAATCCGACAATATTCGCTAATACCATTATCAGTAAAATACACACTGGCAGCGCTACCTGAGGCTCCTGAACCACATACATAAGTAAATTGAAGATTGACAAAAGGAGAGCCGTTAAGATTTGGTGGATTAGTGCTTGCCCAAGCAATTTTAATAATACCGCCATTAAGATTAACATTTGCGCCATAAGGGTTATTTATTCCTGTACAGCCGGTATAGATAAGCTTAGAAGCATCGAAGCCAATGAACATTGTAACAGCGCCAACATTAATTGGCATTTCACTTAAAGTAACCGGCACTAAAACCGCTCCTGGAGCGGAAGGGGTAATATTCCCAATAGTGGCATTATTGCCAACAACTACCGCTGGCGTAACAGAACCATTTGTGTAACCTACCCCGATTGGAGCGCCATTCGAAAATTGGCATCCGCTTGCAAAATTCACATTTGCTGTACCCACACCCATATAAACAAATCGCAATTTGAGAAACTGACCATTAATTGATGGATTAGGTGTTAGTGGATATGAATTCGTTATTGAAATCAAGTTTCCATTTACATTGTAAGTTACCGGTTGAATGGGAGTACCCACTAATCCAACAAAAGATAACCTTGGACTATCAAATAAAATATTCAAATTAAAGTTTGATGTATTCGATGGCATACTCAAAAAGTTCAACGGAACATCTATTGTTTGCCCCTGAATTCCTCCAGGTACATTTGCAAAAGAAGCATAAGATGTTACAACCGGTGGCGGTAAAACGCACCCGTTAAAATAGGATACAGGAATATTTGTAACAGGCGAAGTAGTTTCTATTACACATCCAGTACTAAAATTTACGTTTGCTGGAGAAGCATTTATATAACTAAAAATAATTTTAAACATATTACCCGGATAATTAATATTCTTTCCTGCAATACTCGTCCAAGTTATAGTAATAATTCCTGTGGCAACATTTACATTAAACCCAGTAGCAAGATTTCCAATACCAGTTACACCAACAAAAGTAAGCTTTACTTGATCATAAGAAATTCGCTGGGTAATCGCGCCAACCGGTAGAGGTAAAAGATTATTTCCAATGAAACCAGTATATTTCAAAGAAACTGTATCTAAACCCAAGGGTGCATATAACAAACTATCCAGTTTCGCTTTTGCCTGATTACCTGGAAAAGGAGTTACCGACCCATTGGTAAAAGTTCCAGTAAGTATAACAGGTATAGATCCAACAAGTTTAACAACTTCACAATTCAAAGGTATGAAGGATGTAGGACTTGTCAACCCATTGTATTTAAAATTCAAGGTTAATAGTCTTCCATTAGGAAAGTTTTTAGGACTTCCGCTGGTCCAAACAATGGTAATAGTATTTCCATTAATGAAACCCACCATCAGACCCGCTTGTTGAAAATTTGTTACATTTTGAAATGTTAATACCGCAGGATCAATCTGAATATAAAATTGAATTGAAGCAATGTTATTAGTATTCAACCCTGTTACATTCAAATCCATTCCAATATTCTCATTAGGACTTGCAACCATGTTCGGCAACATTGCAGTATATTGTCCGTAAGATAGCGCTCTAATGATCAAAAACGTCAGAATAACTAAAGTACCTTTTCTCATCATGGTGGATATTATTTTCGTTAATTACTATAAAGGGACTTATTAATATATCAAATTTAAACAATTATCAATTCTTTGTTAGTTTACAATTTTTTAAACCCATTACTTGATTCGTTTCCAATTTATATCTGCATAGGTATAATCCATTGGGCAAATATACTAAATTTAATTCAATGGTGTACAGCCCTGGCAAGTGAAATCCCTTAATAATTGTAATTAAACGATTACACGCTACAGTAAAGAACTCGATAGTAACCTCTCCAGATTTCGGAACATAATAAGATAATCGGGTACTTTCTGCAAAAGGATTAGGAAAATTATAAATTATCATTCCCGAATAACCAATTTCACTAATCCTCGACAACGAATCAACTGAAAGCAGCGCATCCTCAGAATAAAGACTACAATTTGCCTTTGTAACAGCACAACGGTACCGGTTATTGTTGAAGGTTGCAGGAACATTCAAAATTGCTAAATCCGCACCAGTTGTGCCAGAATAAGCAACACCATCCCGTAAATCAATCCAGGAACTTCCACCATCTACACTCTCCTGCCAAAGATATCCTGTAGCATCAGTTGAAGTTAAATTAAAATGAGCATTTGAATTATATAAAACAGTTAAATTTTCAGGATTTCCAGTAATAATGGGATCTCCAGGATAAAATGATCCATTGGAATATTCCACAGAAATAATCTCTGGCGGGATATTTGCGACGGCAATCTCGCAACTATCAATTG
Source organism: Bacteroidota bacterium (assembly GCA_037131145.1). Taxonomy (GTDB): domain Bacteria; phylum Bacteroidota; class Bacteroidia; order Bacteroidales; family FEN-979; genus CAIVAT01. Next base: position 2,464 of record JBAXRP010000003.1, on the reverse strand, counting down.
CAAATCTAATATTTCCAGAAGAGTTTATAACATCAAACTTAAGGTTTAGTAAATTGCTATCATAAAAATTAACTCCTTTGGTATTGCTCCACACGATACTAATACATGAAGGATAAGTTAACACATTAAACTGCAATCCTATAATCACCGGATTAATGTTCTCCAATGAATGAAATAATAATTTTTCATCATCAAAATATATAAACAATGTCATTGCTCCAATATTTGCTAAATTCTTACCATTTAAAGGCATTATTAAAGATTCAGAATTACAAATTCCGATATTTCCTAATGACAGTATTGGTGATTGAGCAAAACTACTTCCACAAGGATTTAACCCCAATAAGGCAAAAAAAAGTATATTCCAAATAGTTAAGGCAAAGCAATTTAATAGCCTATTCATGCATCTGCTCTGAAATAAATAAGGAGGCAATAAAGCCTCCCTATTATTGTTTTCCTGTTATTTTGTTAATATTAGTTTATTAACCGTAGAAATTTTTTCATTTAGCGATTCAAACTCCAGTTTTCCAAGATAAATGCCTGGGGTTAAATTGAATTTATTTGCATCGAATAAAACGACATGATTCCCTGAAGAAACTATTTCATCAAAGAGCACACAAATTTGTCTGCCAACAAGATTGGTTATTGAAAATTTTGCTTTCCCTCCATCCGGAAGATAAAATAATATGTTTGTAGAATTGCGGAATGGATTTGGGGATGTCGTAAAACTGAATTGGTTCGTGTTACTAATAACCTTCGCCATTTGAAACTTGAACGTATTTATAATGTTTGCAAGAGGATCAGCCAATTCAGATTCTGCCATAATTGTAAAAATACAACCAGGGTTAGTTATTGGTTGTCTTGCTTTAATACGAAAAGAAAGAATCACATCCCCGACACCAATCAAGCCTGCTGAAGGGTTAGACCATGCAACGGCAACATTACCATTCTTTATTGATGATTTTAAACCCACCATGTTCGTATTTACTTTCTCTATTTCAAAGCGGGTATAATCATAAGCAAGGAACAAAGTCATAGCGCCAAGTTGTGAATTTACAGCACTTTTAATATTATAGGTAAACCACTCATTAGTAGTAATTGTCTGAATATCATCTTCTACAATATCAAAAACGGTTGCAGATTTATTGGCAATCAAGTTGTAAGAACCATTCACATCGCCAGTGCATAACCCTTTAAAATTATAGTTTGAAACCGGACTATTAAAAGCATTAATGATTCCGTTATTAAACACCCAGTCGCCGACAGGAAATGAAGAAATTTCACCAATGATGCGCTTTTTAATATTTAAAGCATCTGTTGAATTAACAGAAGAACCTCCGTCAACATTGGCTGCGGCTAACCTAATTCCAGATAAGGGAGGATTAAATAAGCCGACGGTCTGAAGTTCATCAATTAAAGCATCAAGAGCGCTAACGCCAGGCGTACCAGCCCACGGAGCTGACGGATTTACCACAATCGTATAAGCATCCTGAGGTACGCCAATAAAACTATAAAATCCGTTGCCTACATTTGTATATGTTGAAACGGGAATACCAACTTGAACACCCAAAGAATTAAACAAAGTGATATTTACACCGTTCAATCCTTGTGAGGCCAAATTATCATAAGTAACATAACCCTCAATATTTGTTATTGGAGAACCAGATAACTTCATAATTGTCTTTGTATAAGTAAGGTAACATCCACCAGCGTTATTATAATCTACAGAAATAGATCCTGGTCCAACCGCGCCCCAATCAACAGTAATAGAATTACTTCCATTACCTGTAACTATTATACCCCCTGAAACTATCCAGTTATAGTTAATCATGCCAATATCAGTAGAATAATAAGCAGTTGAGTTAGCCGGTGGGGCTGGAGGTCCATTAATAACAGGTTGTGCCAAACTAAGATTCACACCTCCTTTTACCCAGTTACCAGGAACAAATTCAGCAAGATTATTTGCAAGTTCACAAGGCTGAATCGTAAGATTATCATTTTTAAAATAAACCTCCGAACTACAACTATTACCACCACCACCATGATATTGAAATTTAAGTTTAAGGAAAACGCCTGTGAGGTTTACACCACTGGGATCGACCCATGCAATACCAATCTGATTACCGGTAAGATTGACAGTCGCATTGTGAATATTATTCACTGCTCCAATAAAGGATAGTTTAGACTCGTCAAACCCAATAAACATAGTTGCAGCTCCCAATAATGGGTTTGGATAACCGTTAATAATATCAATAGGTATCTCAACAAAATCATTTACATTACCAGTAACTGTTCCAATTGTAACAGTTGCATTTGGCAAATCAACACCCGGAGAAATTGTGGAATTTGAAAATCCCACATTTATGGGTTGGTAAAAATTATTGGTAAACTGGCTCATTCCAATAAAGTTGACAAACCCGGGGATTATTCCATTATATTTAAACTTTAAATTAAGGAACGTTCC
>JBAXRP010000002.1:0-63957 GCA_037131145.1 Bacteroidota bacterium | reverse complement strand
ACCTTGAACCTTGAACCTTGAACCTTGAACCTTGAACCTTGAACCTTGAACCTTCCATCCTTTTTCACCGAAGCCTTTTTCCTTAAATTCATTAAATTTTCGCTGGTTGGTTTTTCAGGCGTATTTGTGGATTTCGGAACTACATTTATTTGCAAGGAAATTCTGAAAATTCAGAAATACGTCGCCAATACCTGTGGTTTTGCGCTTGCGGCAACAACCAACTATTTTATGAACCGGATATGGACATTTCACAGTACCAATCCAAACATAATGCTGGAGTTTACCCGTTTTTTTATCATCGCGCTCATAGGTTTGATGATCAACCTGTTGATTATCTGGGCAATGACCGGAAAATTTAAAGTGAACTTTTATATTTCCAAACTTGCAGCCACACTGGTAGTTACCCTGTGGAATTTCCTCATCAACGCTTATTACACCTTCGCCTGACCCCGGCTGATGTAGTTGCGATTACCGGGTTTTCGTCATTGACGACGGAATGACGATAATGAAATCGGCTTTGGATACCTCTGCCTTTGAAAGAGTGTCAATATTTTCCTGTTCTATGCAGGAAATAGTGAGTATTTTGGGTTCAAAACTGGTTTTGCGAATTATTTGATTCACGTACCATACGATGCCCTGGTAATTATCACTGTGGTATGATCCATTAAAATGAAGAATGGTTTTGTCGCTGAAAGCGTTTTTCATCAGAAAATGAGCCATAGTTGCATCTTTTATAGCCTGAGCTTTTCCCAGATTTGCCGCTGCATGTGCAGATAGTCCTTCGCCGGCGCTTTTGGCAATGTCTGCATAACATTCCAGTGAATCAGGATATTTTACAGGAAGAGGCGCAATTAGTCCGCGTTGCATCGCGTTGATGCTGTCAAGTCCTTCAAAACCTTTTTGATTAACAAGCGCTGCATAACGTCGCGGAATATTGGTGGCAGTGAATTTCACCCCTTTTTCACGGGCAAAATCGAGAAGCGGCGCGTAATCGTTTTTATAATTAGGCCAGATTTTAGCTTCCGCCTCGAAATCTTTCTTCCTAATCATTTTCGAAAGATACTCATTGATCAACAATTGATTATCAGTTTCGAACATTTCCGCCCCAAGAACCAGATTTACCCCTTTTTCGGCATACAGGTCTTTGGTGAACTCCAGTTCAAGCCAGTGACAGATTGGATTATCATGCAATTCGCCGAAAAAGATAATATCCGATTTTTTAGCGGCTTTAAGCATTTCTTTATAATCAACCTGCTTTCCCTTCGAATTATAAATCTGGTAGGCGGGTTTGTCGTCGTTCATCGCAAACATCGGCAGGATAAAAACTAACAATAATATTTTGTAACTGAACTTCATGGTTGGAATATTTCTTCGGTTTATTTTACCAGACCTTTCTCCTCGAAGGCTAACGGAAGCAAATTCCGCATACCTTCAATAATAAAAACCTTACCGGAATTGCCGCCAAAAATGAGCCTGATGGCATTGTTAAACTTCATCTCATATTCGAGTATTGCCTGCCGGCACATTCCGCACGGCGGAACCGGCTCCGCTACTTCAAACGCATCGGCAACAGCCGTAATTGCAATTGACTCAATGGATACGTCGGGATATACCGACATAGCGGCAAAAACTGCAACGCGTTCGGCGCATAAACCCACAGGAAAAGAGATATTTTCCTGGTTGCTACCGGTGAAAATTTTCCCGTTTGATAAACGAACCGCAGCTCCTACATGGTATTTCGAATATGGCGCATGAGATGTTTTCACAGCTTCCTTCGCTTTTCGAAAAAGTTCCAGATCGGAAAGAGGCAGATTAAATTTCGTCTCAAATACCTGATAATTAAACGTGTGTGTAAAGGTTTCCATAATGGGGCTTTATTCATCAGTATTATCTTCGTCTTCAACATCGCCAGGCGCAGGAATTTCGGGTTTTGGCTGAACATATTTTCCCGATAAAATTGCAATATATTTTTCCTGATCTTTAAGGGTGGCAATGGCTTGTGCAATATCAGGATCGTCTTTTAACGCCGATAAAATTTTACCTTGCTGATAGTAATAACGGGTAACGATTTCCATCCTCAGCAAATCTCTGATCTGGTCTTCATATTTTTTAAAGTCATCTTTTTTATCAGATTCCATCCTCGATTTAAGATGCTCATATTCATCTTTAATCGCTCCGAAATAATTTTCTTTCAGAGCGTTATTTTTCAATAGTTCAAGCGCTTTTTCGCTTCTGGTTGTGTAAGAATAATCTTTTCCTTTGATGTAGGCGAGGAAATCGTTGTAAATGGTATCGTTGATCGCGAATACATCGGCGGGCGGAATTGTCGGATGTTCGCGAGCAAAAGCCGTGGCAAAATCAAAAATAAGGTATTTGCTGTAAAGAGTTAGCGCCAGGTTGCTGAATTTCATGGGTTTGGTAATTACATCAGGACTAATTCCTCCGCCATCATAAACAACCCGTCCGCTTTTGGTTTTAAACGCCCGGATCAAGGAGTCGGGAATCTTCCCGAATGACCCGTCGTTCAGTTTATGTCCATAATCAATAGCTTGAATACATCTTCCGCTGGGGATATAATATTTTGCAACAGTAATCTTCATCTGGGCATTGTACGATAGCGGCACAACATTTTGAACCAGCCCTTTGCCGAAAGTGCGTTGCCCGACTATTATGCCGCGGTCGAGATCCTGAAGTGAGCCTGCCAGAATTTCACTTGCCGAAGCGCTTGACCGATCAACAAGAACGACAACCGGAATATTCAGATCCACAGGAGGATTCATAGTCAGATGAGCCCGGTTTTTATCTGCCATTTTTCCCTTTGTGCTAACAATCTCAAGTCCGCGTTCCACGAATATATTTGCAATATCAACGGCTTCATTTAGGAGACCGCCTCCATTTCCTCTCAGATCAATAATTATTCCTTTCAGATCGGGGTTGGTTTCCTTGAGTTTCAGAAATGCCTGCCGGGTTTCTTTTGCAGCATTCTGGGTAAATCCCGAAAGTTTAATGTACCCGGTTGATTGGTCAACCATTCCCGAATAAGGGATATTGTCAATTTTTATAATCTCGCGGGTAATAGATTTTTCAAATGGTTTACCTTCGCCTTCGCGCTCGATAAGCAGATTAACTGTGGTGCCGGCTTGTCCCTTCAGAATTGAACTGACGTCGTCGTAGGATTTACCTTTTGCCTCCTTCCCATTTATTTCCAGAATTTTATCGCCGGCTTTCAGTCCAAATTTCTGAGCCGGAGAATTTTGGTATGGCTCAGAAATAATCACATAATCCCCGTGCTGATGAATAAGCGCGCCGATGCCGCCATATTGACCGGTGGTAATGAATTTATAATCCTCAACTTCCGATTCTGGTATAAAATTGGTGTAAGGATCCAGCGACTTAAACATAGCTTCAATGCCGGTTTTTGTCAACTCCCCCGGATTGATTTCGTCAACATAATCCTGGTTTAGCTCCTTGATAACATTTGAATATATATCAAGATTTTTCATCAGTTCAAAACCCTGTTGATCGGGCGTTTGCCCAAAAACAACTGGAGAAATTAGCCCAATCAACCCAATCAACCCAATACAAACAATTTTTTTTCTTCTCATTTTATTTTTATTTTCAAATTTTCACTACTCGGAACCTTGCCGCCTCGCCCCCATTGAAACAGTAGAACCCACTTAGTTTCGCAGGCAACGGAGGGAAAAACCGAAAGCCTTTACGTTACTGAACATGTAGCTAAGACTACTGCTAAAGTATAGTCGCCAGGCGTAGTCGGCGTTTACCGGCGTACTACTCCAGTAGTAACCGTATGAGCCGCGACCGCTCATCGAACCATCGCTGTTTACGATGTTTCCGGCAGCATGTAATTTCAGGGCTGAGCTAAAAGGTCCGTTCCAGTTGGTCCAGTTGCCCCAGGCGTCAACATTTTCCCATTCTGTTGAGGTTGGAATTCGCCAGCCTGGTCCCAGTTCAATAGTACATGGATCGTTGGCAGTTATCCAATCTGAGCTTTCGCTGATGATATTTATTGTCCATGCAGGGGTTGCCACTGAACCATCATGTTTATAACCCTGCTTACGGTTAAACTGCCAGTACCAGCCTGCGGAAGGTTCGGTGGCGTCGCTTACCGTAGCGGCTTGCTGACTTGCTCCCAGGTTTTTGGTAATCCAGCATTTTGAAGGTTCTCCTGGGATACCGGTTACGGTGCCATAAATAACAGTTTTTGTAACTGGCGCTACTACGCCGGCTGTATGGTTAATAGTTATTGGAGATCCGCAGGAAAAAGCAATCAGGGTTGTAAAGTTCACCTCGTTTCCATAAGCAGTTCCAACACTATTTGTAGCATAAGCTCTGATATAATAAACCGTGTTTGCCGTAAGTCCCGTAATATTACTGGTAAATATTCCTATCCCGCTTCCATCGGTAGTATGGTTGCCGGTAACTGTCGGATTTTGTGATGTACTCCAGCAAACGCCGACGGCAGTTACGCCAGCTCCTCCATCACTGTAAACATTACCCCCGGTGGCTACCGTAGTTTGCCCGATATTGGAAACCGCTGTTGTACTAACCGTAGGGATTTTTGTAGATCCATCATCTCGAAGACACCTAAGGGAATAGCCGTTTACCTTTGGTAAGTAGCCCTCCTGAGCTATTGCGCTATTTGCATAAAGTTCTTGATAAAATGCGCCGTAAGAACTCCCTTGATCTGACAACCACCAGTTTCCGAGGATGCCAAGGTAGGAGTAGTTCCCGGATCGCGAGCCTCCCGGAAATGCAGAAAAACCGCTCGCGTTTGTGGCGCTGGCGTTGGGATCATCCCAAAGTATTGCTGCTTTCATTTTCCCTCCGGCTACGAGGTTTCCACCCAGATAGGTTTTCATGGTAGTAAATTCTGCGCTTGTGGGTATATGCCAGCCTTTGGGGCAGATAATACGAATGTCATTTACAGCGTACCAGTTGTATAAGGCGCCATAAGGTATTTTATACAAAGCCTCATTGTTATTGTACCAGCAGTATGCCCCGGCGCTAAGACCGCCCCACGCTACATCGTCTGTTACATTAGGAATGGCTTCACCATTGCGATAGTGAGTAACTCTCAGGTTTTCTGCCATCCATTCCTGGCTGCCAATCTTAACCGTTGGATAGGAGTTACCATCCACATCAATCATATTTCCCCCACCGCCTTCTCCGGTTCCAAGAAACATCCACCCCGTTCCATTATAATAGTAAAAACCTAAGGGCGCATCTGTCTGATATACCAGTAATCCATTGACAGCGGAACTTATGCCGACACGCTGGGTTGCGGTCATTCGCGGTATTAACAAGCCTTTCGTTGTTGATTTCACGTCGAGCATTGCCGAATTAACAGGAGAACTGCCATCAGTGGTAATAGCAACCTGCGATAAAAGCTGAAGGGTGTTAAATAATAGTAATAGAAGCAGAATGCTTGATAATAGTAGCTTTTTCATAAGTTATAGGAGTAACAAATTGTTAAAAAGCCCTGATTGCACGCACAGAATATAAGTAGTACTTACCAGTATTGTACTGAAAGCCATAATCGAAGTGTTGTTTCCAGGCATTGTTGATGTTATCCTCAGAAGAACTCCAATAAGCATTGCTGGTAAAACCGCCAACTGCAAGCCGATTAATATAAAGCTGGTCCAATTCATCTTTGCTTGGCAGATACCAGTCGCTGTAGCCATTCAACACTAAATCGAAGCATATTTTTGCAGCATAAGTTCCCGCTCCCTGACCAGCCACAATCAAATTTGTATTTGCATTGCCGGCGCCTATTCCAGTCCCTGAAGCCCCAGTTAAAATAAAACTTCCATTATACCATTGTATTTCAGTAGCCTGGTTACCTGTTGCGGCAATAAGTCCGTGTTGCCCCGTGGCATCAATATAGAAGATTTTTCCACCCCCATAGCTTTGACCGATGGAGAAAGCGCTAACTACGTCTTTAATGCAGCGTACAGATTGTCCGTTCGCCTTTTCGCCAAATTCGACGCCGGCGCCGTTAATGTAAAAATTCATGTGCTTTCCTTGTCCTGTGGAGCCCTGCGAACTGCTCCAGTAATGTCCGGAGGAGCCACATTCGGACTTAGAACCATTGCTTGAGGCAAGGTATCCGGCAGCGTTAAGAAATAAGCCAGAGTTCCATGGTCCGTTCCAGTTTGACCAGTTACCAGCCGCGTCAATATTTCCCCATTCTGTTTTTGTAGGTATTCGCCAGCCAGCGCCCAGTTCAATTTTACATGGGTCGTTGGCGGCAATCCAATCCGAATTTTCAAAGATGCTGGTTATTGTCCATGATGGCGTTACAGTTGTACCATCATGATTGTAACCTTTTTTACGGTTAAACTGCCAGTACCATCCTGAAACGTTTTCCCAGCAATCTGTATTATAATATGCCTGATAATCGGCGCCAAGGTTTTGTGTTATCCAGCATTTTGAAGGTTCTCCAACAACATTTGTAACTGTACTGTATGTTACAGTTTTGTCAACGGGGGCAACGCCGCCTGAAACCAGATGGTTAATTGTTAATGAACCGCAGGAGCCTAATGGCGCAAATGAAGTAAAAATTACCTCGTTCCCATAAGCTGTTCCATTGCTGTTTGTGGCAAACGCCCTGATATAATATGTGGTACCAGGAGTGAGTACGGTGAGATTGCTTGCAAACGTTCCTGTTCCACTACCATCATAAGTACGGCTGTTTGCCGTTGTGGGATTTGCTGATGTATTCCAGCAGACGCCTCGATCTGTCACGGGCGCTCCACAGTCCGAAGTGATATTCCCTCCGCTCGTAACCGAGGTTGGGGTAATGTTGGAAACTGCCGTGGTTGTAAGTATCGGGCTACATCCGCCCCAGGTTGGAACTCCGTTGCAAAAGTACATTTGCTGTCCATGCAAACCTGCTGGAACCAGAATCCAGGTAGTTCCATTCCAATATTGCATATCTCCATTATTTGTTCCCTGTATAGGCAAAACGGGAATCCATTTTGTTCCTGCCCAACAGTAATAACCAGCGGTTACATTGTTTGGCGGACTGCCGCTGGTTGCGGTATTATAGACAAACAAACCAATGGCGGGAGATGTAACGGGTTGTGCTGAATTAATTGCGGTGAGGGTGACACGCGGTGGTAAGAACCCCTTATTTGTTGCTTTTGCATCCAGAATAGCCGAATTATCGGGAAAACTGCCATCTGTGTTTATAGAAACCTGTCCTGAAAGCTGAACAATTGTAAATAGCAGCAATACAAACAGGATGAATGATAATTGTTGCTTTTTCATAAAACGCGGATTTGGTTGGTTAGGTAATCTTGTAAATGTCTGCAATTCTATTTTTTTGAAGTTACATTTTCAGGGAACCGCATCATATCCACTGCCTCCCCACGGATGACAACGTCCAATTCTTTTCAGGGTAAGCCATCCTCCGCGCAATGGACCGTATTTGCGAATAGCTTCAATTCCATAAGCCGAACAACTGGGTGAATAGCGGCATGAAGGCATCAAATATGGAGAAATAGCTCCCTGATAAATCCGGATCAATAAAATGAAAAAACTACCCGGTAACTTTTTCATTTTCTTTAATTAAACGCTGTAAAATTAGGATTATTTTTTGTTGAATGAGGTCAAAAGCCGGAATTTCTTTGGAGGTGAAAGTAAAGCATACCGCCATACTTCGCCGGCAACTGAGAAGTGTATGGCAGAGGGTTTGTTTATTCAGCCTGAATGCTTCTTTCATTCTCCGTTTGAGCAGGTTACGATCCACCGCTTTTTTAAAATTGTACTTTGGAACGCTCATCATCGCCTGAACCGGCATTTTTTCCTGAGTTTCCAAAAACATCCAGGTAACGCGAAAAGGGTATTCGAAAAATGAAATCTTTCTCGCAAAAAGCTCATGTATCAAGCGGCTACTTCTTAACCGCTCATTTCTAATAAATGTTTTTTTTATCGGAACGCAAGTCACGGATAGCAAGTGGTTATTTTTTTCTCGCTTCCTGTTGAAGGTATAAATCAATGGCCATCGTCATTGACGCCGCAGCTTGTGTAGGCGCGTCAACATGCAGTATTAGCCCGGCGTCTTTCACGGCTTTGTGAGTTGTAGCGCCAAATGCGCCAATGGCAGTCTCCCCCTGAACAAAATCAGGAAAATTTTTCAAAAGTGATTTGATTCCCGCGGGACTGAAAAACACAAGCATTTGGTAATCCGTGATATTGAGGTCGGAAAGATCGCTTGCCAAAGTTCTGTAGATGATGGCTTTATTATATTGTATCTTCTGATCTTCCAGCAGTTTGGTTATTTCATGCTTATGAAGATCAGAACATGGCAAAAGAAACTTTTCAGTTTTATGTTTTTTTATCAGATCAATAAGGTTTGCAGCATTTTCCTTGCTATGAAAAATTTTCCTTTTCCTGAACTGAACATATTTTTGAAGATAGTAAGCCGTGGATTCGGAAATACAGAAATATTTCATTGTTTCAGGAACCTCGATCCGCATCTCCTTACTCATCCTGAAATAATGATCCACAGCATTGCGGGATGAAAAAATAACTGCCGAATAATCAAGGATATTGACCCTGTCTTTGCGAAAGTCTTTGGCAGGAATCCCTTCTATCTGGAAAAACTTTCGGAAAGCGATGCCGACACTGAATTTTCGCGCAATTTCGCCGTAGGGTGATTTCTCAAAATCGGTTGGTTGCGGCTGGGAAATAAGAATATTCTTTATTTTCAAACTCATACGCTATTTGTGTTCACAAACCGAAATCCCAATACCACTGCGGTTTCCGCATGATTAATTATAAATTTCAGCGCTACCGTCAGGGGTAAAATTTCGAGGCTGCAAAGATACACAAATAATAGTAAATACGAAAACCTGGTAAGGTCGCTTCCAATAAAAAAACCACGTATAAATCTGAATATAAACAATAAAATAATGATTAACAGACACAAGTACAATATGACGGGAGTCTTTAGGTAAATTATGAAAACTAAAAAAAAGAGCGTCACAGGTCCAGTGATAACCGCAAAAATCATCAGGTTCAGTAAATAATTATTGGTGGTTTCTTTTGTTTTAAACACGATTCCAAGAATCGAAACAAATGTCACTTTGACAGTTATAAACAGTAGAAGACCGATTACAATTGCAAGATAGGCCAGTATTCCTTTCAGGTTGGGTGAGGTTAATCCGAAAAAGCGCTCATTCAAAACGAAAAGCAGCAGAGAAAACGACAACAGGTAAACGATGCCGAGAGTAAAAGTAATCCGTTCATTGAAAAGGTTACCATCTCTGACCAATTGATTCATAAACCTTTTTGAAAATGGAGCGCGAAGAACCTGTTTAACTCGTTTGGGATTATACACATGATTCCAGGCGAGTAGTATAAAACACAACAGAATGACCGCAGGCATCCAGTCGGATTGTGCAAGCGACGTAGTTTTTAATTCCAGATTCCGGGCAGGTAATTCATGTATCCCGATGAATGATTTCTGATATTCAATGTGCGGAACCACAAGGCTCTGCATATCAATCGTTGTGTCTGGCGAATGATGAAGCAGTTTCATAAATCAGGGTTGATTTTATGAACTGATTCAAGAAAATATTGCCACAATTTGTCATCCGGAGGATCAGCGGTAATGATCATCGTGTTTTTTTGCACAGGATGCAAAAATTCAATTTTTCTGGCATGCAGATGAATAAAACCTCCCGGATTTGATCGTGGATAACCATATTTCAGATCGCCTTTGATTGAACAACCGATGGCTGCCAGTTGCGCCCTGATCTGGTGATGCCGTCCTGTTATCAGTTCAATCTCCAGCAAATAATATTGCTCGCTCCGGTCAATAACCTTATATTTTAATTCTGCCTTTTGTGCGCCGGTTATTGACTGGTTATAAACAAATGATTTGTTCTGGCGCTCATTCCTGGTAAGGTAATTTACCAGATGACCGGAGGCGTTGGTAGGTTTATTTTTAACGATAGCCCAGTAAGTCTTGTGAATTTCCCCATCCCGTAACATGATATTCAAACGGGTCAGGGCTTTTGAAGTACGGGCGAAGATCAATGCGCCGCTCACCGGACGGTCAAGCCGATGAACAACTCCGAGGAAAACCTCGCCAGGTTTATTATACTTTTCTTTGATATACGCTTTCACAACCTCACTGAGGGGTGAATCGCCTGTTTTATCTCCCTGAACAATATCGGAAGGACGTTTGTTGATAATGATCAGGTGGTTATCCTCGTAAAGTATATCCTGATCAATATTGTTCCTTTTCATTTGGAAAATCGAGGGTTTTCACATCATGGATGTATGAATTTACCGAACCGCGCACCTCTTCGGCGAGGTTCAGATACCTGCGGAGGAACCGGGGCGAAAAATCCATTGTTATACCCAGCATATCATGGAGAACCAGCACCTGTCCGTCAACATCTTTACCTGCGCCAATACCAATCAAGGGGATTTTTAAGGATTTAGTTACCTCAGCTCCCAGTTTTGCCGGAATTTTTTCGAGAACAATGGCGAAGCATCCCGATTTTTCAAGCAGGTACGCGTCCTGTAGAAGTTTTGCCGCCTCCTCTTCACTTGTTGCCCGCACTACATAAGTGCCGAATTTGTGAATTGATTGCGGGGTAAGTCCCAGGTGTCCCATAACTGGAATTCCGGCTGATAAAATCCTGTCAACCGATTCAATGATCTCGTGTCCGCCTTCGAGTTTAACTGCATCGGCGCCAGCCTCCTTCATTATCCTGATGGAGGAATTCAACGCCTCCTTAGAATTTCCCTGGTAAGTGCCGAAAGGAAGATCAACAACCACAAGCGCTCTTTTAACTGCGCGGACAACTGACGCGCCGTGATATATCATCTCATTTAGAGTAATCGGCAGCGTGGAGGCGTGTCCCGCCATCACATTTGAAGCAGAATCGCCAACGAGGATTACGTCAATTCCGGTTCCATCGAGAATCCTTGCAAACGAATAATCATAAGCGGTTAGCATGGCGATTTTTTCACCTTTACCCTTCATTTCCTGAAGAACATGCGTGGTAACCTTGGCTACATTGCGAAAGGATATTGCTGTTGACATAAGTTAAAATTAGATAGCAAAACTACAATATTTTTAAGTAATTTTGCCACTTATAAAAATCAAACCAGTATGCGCGCTATACGATTTATTGCATTTCTCGTACTCCTTCTAACGGTATTCATTTCATGCAACAAGGATTTAAACGTTAATGCCGATTGGAAAGATGTTACCGTTGTTTACGGACTTCTTGACCAAAAGGCAGATACTACCTTTATTAAAATAACCAAAGCCTTCCTTGGTCCCGGCGACGCAATGCAGTTTGCAAAGATTCCAGATTCGAGTAATTATCCCGATAAACTTGAAGTGCGTCTCGATGAGTATCAGGATACTTCGTTGATACGCTCGATACCGCTCGATACTGTTACTATTCATAATAAACTGGCAGGCGATTCAATCTTTTATTTTCCCGATCAGTTGATGTATTTCACAACGGCAAGACTGAATGAGAATTATATCTATAAAATATTCATTAAAAATAAAAAAACAGGGAAAGAGATAACTGCACAAACCGGGCTTGTGCATGAATTTGATATTGACAAGCCTGCTTCCCAGGCGAGCTTTCCTCCCGGTAATTCATTTGAAGTTGTATGGAAACAGGCAAAAGAAGGTAAGCGTTATCAGTTGTTAATCCGGTTTTTTTATAATGAATATATGGTAGTCGCTCCAAAAATTGGAATTAAAAAGTCTTTTGACTGGATTGTATTCAATGATATTAAAAGCCCTGATAATCCCTCCACCCTACCTTTCGATCTCGATTTTCCCAGCGACGCTTTTTATTCGGCAGTAGGCTCGAAGATTGATACAAGCTCTCTCGTTGATCATCGCACAGCATTATATTGCGATTTTATCTTTTCCGTAGCAGCCGCCGATATGAATACTTATATGGAAGTCACAGAACCCACCTTGTCATTAGTTCAGGAAAAACCAACGTTTACTAATATTACCAACGGAATCGGACTCTTTTCATCGCGGTTTAACAAACAACAGTCTGACACGCTTTGGGTCAGCCAGATAACCAAAGACGAACTGAAAGTAAATTACCATACCAGCGACCTCGGCTTCTAATGTAATCTGGCTCATTCGGAGCCAAGAGTTTCACCATTTCACCATTTCACGATTTCATCATTTCACCATTTCGCTATTTCGCTACCTCGCGTCTTCTGTCTTTTTGTCACCCCCCTGACATACTTTTCCTTTTGGCACGGTGATTGACTTTACAGCGGCAGTTCCGAAAAAAATATACTTAAATTAAAAGGAGAACATATTTATGGCAAAAATAATTGGCATTGATCTTGGAACCACCAATTCCTGCGTGTCTGTGATGGAAGGAAACGAACCCGTTGTTATTCCAAACAGCGAGGGAAGGCGTACCACGCCGTCGGTGGTTGGATTTACTGAAAACGGGGAGAGAAAGGTTGGCGATCCTGCAAAACGGCAGGCAATAACCAATCCAAGAAACACGATTTTTTCGATTAAACGGTTCATGGGCGAAACCTGGGATCAGGTTCAGAAGGAGATTCATCGCGTACCTTATAAGGTTGTGCGCGGTGAAAATAATACCCCGCGGGTTGATATCTCAGGGAAATTATATTCCCCTCAGGAAATCTCGGCAATGGTGCTTCAGAAAATGAAGAAAACGGCTGAGGATTACCTTGGACAGGAAGTAAAGGAAGCAGTAATTACCGTACCTGCGTATTTCAGCGATTCCCAGCGCCAGGCAACAAAAGAGGCTGGCGAAATTGCCGGTTTACTGGTAAAACGTATTATTAATGAACCAACGGCA
The DNA here is from genome assembly GCA_037131145.1 of Bacteroidota bacterium. Taxonomy (GTDB): domain Bacteria; phylum Bacteroidota; class Bacteroidia; order Bacteroidales; family FEN-979; genus CAIVAT01. The sequence goes on along the minus strand of JBAXRP010000002.1, from coordinate 51,091 downwards.
GCCGCCCTTGCCTATGGTCTTGATAAAAAGCACAAAGATGTGAAAGTTGCTGTGTTTGACCTTGGCGGCGGGACATTTGATATTTCGATTCTTGAATTGGGCGAAGGCGTTTTCGAGGTTAAGTCAACAAATGGAAATACGCATCTTGGCGGCGACGACTTCGATCATCTCGTGATTGACTGGCTCGCAGATGAGTTCAAAAAGGACGAAGGACTTGATTTGCGGAAAGATCCTATGGCTTTACAGCGTTTGAAAGAAGCCGCAGAAAAAGCTAAAATAGAGTTGTCAAGTTCGCTTGAAACCGAAATCAACCTGCCCTATATTATGCCTGTTGATGGCGTGCCCAAGCACCTTGTCAAAAAACTTACACGGTCAAAATTTGAACAACTGATTGACAATCTTATGCAAACAACCATTCCTCCATGCCAGAAAGCATTGCAGGATGCAGGTTTGAAAGCGTCGGAAGTGGACGAAATTATTCTGGTTGGCGGATCAACACGTATTCCGGCAGTTCAGAAACTGGTTCGTGAATTTTTTGGTAAAGAACCGTCAAAGGGAGTAAATCCTGATGAAGTTGTCGCAATCGGCGCCGCTATTCAGGGTGGCGTACTTACAGGTGAAGTGAAAGATGTACTGCTGCTCGATGTTACGCCTTTATCGCTCGGCATTGAAACTCTCGGCGGCGTTATGACAAGGCTGATAGAGTCAAATACAACAATTCCTACCAGAAAATCAGAGGTGTTTTCCACAGCCGCTGATGGACAAACCTCCGTTGAAATTCATGTTCTTCAAGGTGAACGTCCTATGTCAAACCAAAATAAAAGTATCGGTCGGTTCCATCTTGATGGAATTCCACCTTCCCAACGTGGAATACCGCAGATCGAAGTTATTTTCGACATTGACGCCAATGGAATCTTACATGTTACCGCAAAAGATAAGGCAACTGAAAAATCACAGCAAATCCGAATCGAAGCCTCATCAGGACTATCGGAAGCAGATATTCGTCGCATGCGCGACGAAGCGCAGGCAAATGCCGACGTTGACAAAAAAATGAAAGAGGAAGTTGACAAACTAAATCAAGCCGACAACCTTGTATTTCAGACAGAAAAGCAGTTAAAGGAATTTGGCGACAAACTTCCCGCCGACAAGAAAGCCGGCTTAGAAAAAGCCGTGGAATCTCTGAAAAATGCACATAAAAGCCGTGATATTGCCGGTGTTGATGCAGCCATGGCAAACCTGAATGCACTATGGCAAACAGCGAGTGAGGAGATGTATAAAAACTCTGCACAAAGCGGACCTCAGGGAGGGCAACAGCAAGATCCGGGTCAGCGCCAACAAGGGTCGCCAAAACCCGGCAACGATGATGTGACCGACGTTGATTTTGAAGAAGTAAAGGATAAATAACAAATCTCGTTCTTAATGGTAATTTAAAGGGCTGCGCCATAAAAAGCGCAGCCCTTTTTCTTTTCCTTATTTTATTGTATGCCTGCCAGAATTCAAAAAAAATTAGCACCTTTGTAGATTAATATTTCCTGATGCATGAATTTTAATCATCAAGCTATGAAACTTCGGATTCCGCGGATCCTGATTCTGATACTGCTGGTTTGCATTTTTACCGGCGCTTATAGCCAGACAGTTACCGAACTGGTCGTTCCAAGATATTTTGGCAGCAAAACCGCTGCCTCCACCAATAATGCCAGAACGGCATTTGCTGTTTGCGTTAAAATTGAAGGGCTTACTCCAATTACTGCTTACGACTTAAAACCCGGCATCGGACTTGTTTCGGAGGCAAACACCACTTATGGAGCAGGTAATTACTGGACTGGTACAGTTTTCAGCGGAACAACATCTATTCTGAATTGCTTTACTACCGACGCTGCAGGCAATAGCGGACCTGTTTGGTTTTTCATTCAGCCTACCGGTAATGCCAGCAGATTTGACGCTGGACAGGTACATAATCTCAGATTGGGTTGGATTCCGGCAGGAGGCGTTATGCCCTCAGCGCCGCTTTTTGTTGGAACTAAAACCCTTACCGCTCTCGATATTGCTCTAATTGCCCGCACTCCTGTTACTACCGACGATGGGTGTTTCGTGAAAGGAAGTTCATTGCCGCCATCGAATGGAAAGTATATACTTATGTTCGATAACGAAACAGGAACAGGAGATCCTTTATTTGCCTATATGATCCGTCCGATGGTTCCTACGCAGGCAACAAATGCCGAGCTTCCGGCTGAAATTAATGACGTCTATATGCAGGCGGGCGCGAGTGTAGCCGGAGATTATCCTGCAATAATTCCAATCGGCGCCAATAATCCAAATGGCGTGCGGCGAGTTGAATCCCGGAATGCGGATAATTCGCTTTTTGCGTTCAATACAAGTTCCACCGGGATTTGGCCCAGCGGCGCAAATACAACCACTGCATTACGTCGCGATGTTGTAACGCTAACTAATTCGGATACGCCTTTAAGCCCGGCAGGTCCCGGACTTCCGGTTGTGTCAACCAATCCAACTGTAACCAACATAACTTTCAATACCGCTACGGGCGGAGGTAACGTAACAAACAACGGAGGATCTTCAATAACAGCGCGGGGACTATGCTGGGGTACAGCATCTGGTCCGGCAATCGCTGGTCCACATTCGGTGGAACCCGGAACGCTTGGCGCTTTTACAAGCTCTATAACTGGTCTCCTGCCGAGTACAACCTATTATGTCCGCGCTTATGCCACTAATGCTACAGGCACGGCTTATGGAACCAATGTAACTTTTAGTACGCTATGTGAAATAATTGCTCCTCTACCCGATTTTGCAGCAAGTAAAGTAAACCTTACTGTGGGTGAATCCATTAATTTCTTTGATTCAACAAAATTCTGCCCCGAATCCTGGGATTGGTCATTTATTGGCGGCATACCCGCTCAATCCATCGCTCAGAATCCTGTCGGAATTACCTATAATTTTACAGGAGATTATACAGTATGCCTTACTGCCACCAATCAGTGGGGACAGCAAACTGCCTGTAAAACAACCTACATTCATGTAATTGGACCAACGAATGCCCCACTTGTTATGACAGAAATCAATTACCGTTCACCCTTGGGGGGCACAGATTCTCTTGAGTTTATCGAAGTTTATAATAATGGAAATATTGGTGTTGATCTAACGAATTTTTATTTCAGCAGAGGTATAGAGTTTACATTTCCGGCGATAACTCTTAACCCGCAATCATATCTTATGGTGGGAAAAAGTTCATCACTCATTGCAAGTACTTATCATGTAGCGGCATATCAGTGGAATGCCGGATCAGCGCTCAGTAATGGCGGCGAACCGGTTGTTATCAAAGATAATTTCGGATTTGTGGTTGATTCAGTTTATTATATGCCTTCTCTTCCCTGGGATACTTTGGCAAATGGGCGCGGTCCAACTCTTGAACTCTGCGATCCGAACTCTAATAATCTTTTACCTGAAAATTGGCGACATGCAGTTGAATATCAGGGAAAAACCCCTGCCGGAGATTCACTTTTTGCTTCTCCGCTCGCGGGATGTTCAAATCTGCCGGTTCCCGATTTTCATGTCAGTGATTCAACTATAAGCCTTGGACAGACAGTTGTTTTTACAGATGCATCAATTGGAGATATTACTGCCTGGTTCTGGGAATTTGAAAGAGGATTTCCTGAAACATTCAATGGTCAAACACCGCCTCCGATACAATATAATATTATGGGCTCTTATGATGTCACTCTGACGGTTGCCAACAATGCCGGACAACGAAAAAAATATAAACCTGCATTTATTCAGGTCGGACCGGCTGGCATTTCAGACCATTTAACCACAAATATTTTCACTGTTCTCCCAAACCCGACTACCTGCGGTAGTTTCAGCATCAATTTTGGTCAATCGTCCGATTATCAGGTTGTCGTTATGACATTATCTGGATTGCCCATTTTCAACGATAGAACTTCATCCATGAGGCTTACTTTGGATTGCCATAGCTGGCCGGGAGGTATATATTATCTTCAAATTAAAAATTTGAAATCTAATCGTACAGAAACACAAAAACTAATTATTCAATAAACAATCAACAAACCAAATCTTATGAAAAAACAATTACTATTTTTTATCGTCTTACTGACGACTGCTTTCTTTGCAATTGGGCAAGGAAATGAAAATTTCACCAACTATCCTGAAACCGCTAATGCTTACCATGATGGCACTTTTCTCGGTATGGACGGATCAACGTGGTCTTACACTCAAAGTCGCGGCGACTCTGTTATTGTAGCCCCGTCGCCAACATTCGGGAAGAAAAGACCCCTGACTTCCAAAATTGTTTCCGGCAACATCTCAAATGGCTGCGGCACTATTCAGTTTGATTACAAACAAACTTTTTCCACGGCAGTTAACCTTAACCTTTTTATTAATGGAATGCTTGTGAAAAATGTTACAAGCGTAGCGCAGGGTGTAGTCACCAATTCAGGTCCTGTGGTAGTCAATACACCAGGCGTTTTCACCATTATGTTCAAGCAGGCTGATAGCAGCAACTCAGGTCAGGTTACTATTGACAATGTGATTTGGACAGCATTCAGCGGCGGACCTGTTCCTGAACCGACAAACTATCCAACCAATTTTGCCGCAGGCACTGCGCCATTCACCATTAACCTTACCTGGACAGATGCCATTGGCGCTCAGTTGCCTGCTGCATACCTTGTACTGGCAAGCGATCAGAATAGCATTGCCGCGCCAGTTGACGGAACCCCTGTTTCAGATGATCCCAATCTCGCTGACGGTCACGGCGCTCTTAACATTTTGCAAGGAGCTCAGCATGCTTCATTTGGGAATTTACCAGGAAATAAACAGTATTTTTTCAAGATTTATCCATACACCAACTCTGGTTCTCTCATTGATTATAAAACCGATGGCACAGCTCCCGCCGCTTCTGCAACCACCAGCAATACTGTGATTATTGACAGTATCCATTTTGCCGCCTACAATTTTTCTAACTGGATCCTTAAAAACGTTGTCGGCGCAGAAGTATGGATGATTGATTCTATTCACGGTATCAATGGAGGTCCGTGCGCCAAAGTGAGCGGATTTGCCGGAGCGTCGAATGTAAACGAGGATTGGCTTATCACTCCAGCCATGAATTTCGATAAATACAATAATGAAGCGCTTAACTTTCAATCGGCATATAAATATACAGGTCCCGCTCTTGAATGCCTCATTTCTAACGATTATGACGGTGTGTCAAATCCGAATGATTTTGCATGGGCTCCAATCACTGCTACCTGGTCGGCAGGTAACTGGGTATGGACTCCTTCAGGAAACCTGAATGTGAGCGGAACCAATGGAACCGCTGTATATATAGGGTTCAGGTACACATCCACTGCTGTTGAATCATCAACATGGGAACTCGACGACATTGTAATTACGGGAGATCTTATTATTGGAATGAGCGAGGCGGAAAAGAGCGTCGAATTTTCCATCAGACCAAATCCTACTTCGGAAAAATGTCAGCTCAGTTTTGCAACCAACGAAGGCAAAGAGATAAAGGTGATTTCAGTTGTTGGCAATACCGTTATGGAAGCAACCACTGATCAGAAGAATTACATGTTGAATGCCAGTACATTACCAAAGGGAGTTTACTTTGTAAAGGTGTATTATCCTGCCCGTAAAATATCGCAGGTACAAAAGTTGATTGTGAAATAAATATCGCCAATTAAAAACAAAAGAGGCTTGCTTCATGACTTTTGAAGCAGCCTCTTTTCTATTTTGTTATTTTTGTTTTTCAGATTTGAGAAACATGCTACGAGACTTATTACTTCTGTTTTTTTTGAATTTCCTTGTACAGTTTACAACGACAGCACAAAGTACTTTTATTGGCGATAATCACGATTTACCGTTACGCATCGAAATTCCAGCCCGGTCGGTCAATGAAACCTACCGGATAATCCCGGTTGGGAAAACCGGTTTGATATTATTTTATCGCTCCAATGAAATGGCTGATCCGGCAAGGAGCGCTTGGTATTTTGCTCTTTACGACACCAATCTGCAACAAATATGGGTAAAACCAATTCCATTGCCCACAGAACATAATCTCCTGTTAAACAATCAATGTGGAGATACGCTTTCATTACTGTTTGTTCCAGTTGGAAAATCGAGGAGTAGTGATACCAGAATTGAAATACTCAGGATTATCCCTAGTTCAGGAATGTTGCTTCTCAATGCAGGCAATACGGATGCAAATAGTGAAATTGTTGATTTCGGGATTCGCAACGACAGGGCATGGATTGGGATAAATCAAAATGGGAAAGTTGGGAAGATATTGACAATCCACCTGAACGATGGCTTTGCGAGGACTTTTCCACTGGGAGTAGGAAATGTTTTGGCTTTGATGTACCTTAAGCCCGACAGCGCTTCAAATACAGTTACTGCTGTGGTAAGCAGACAGGTTTCGAAAAAAAGCGCTGAATATTTTGTTGCCGGTTATGATACAACAGGCAAAGTAATCAGAGAGGTTATGATCGGAACTCAAACAGGCGACCGCATCTTTAATAACGTAAGAGTCGTTTCAACTGAAACCGCAGCAAAACTTATTACCGGCAGTTATGGGCAAGGCGTTTCAAAATCTTCCCGGAAGAATGAAAGCGGCGCCGAGGCTACCGGTTTGTTTTCCTGCAATATTGGGGAAGGCAAACAGCAAACGATAAATTATTATAATTTCCTGGAATTTAAAAATGCCGATTCCTTCATTGGCGAAAAAGATATTCTGAACCTGAAAAAGAAAGCGCTCAAAAAGAATAAATCATTAAAAGAATACTCGCTTGATTTTCAAATTATCATGCAAGAGTCATTGACCTTAAACAACCGGTTTATTGTAACAACCGAGGTATATTCGCCGCAATATCATTCTGAAACCTTTACAGACTTCGATTTCTATGGTCGGCCTTATACCAACAGCTATTCGGTTTTTGACGGGTATAGGTTTTCAAATGCAATTGTTTCTTGTTTTGATCAGAAAGGACAACTTGTGTGGGATAATAATCTGGAATTACGAAATTTGATTTCTATGGAACTCACTCCGAATGTTGTGGTTTTTCCTACTGGCAACGATTTGGTTTTGTTTTATTTAAGCGACGGGGTTATAGCCTCAAAAATAATCCATGAAAATACCGTGGTGGAAAAAACAGATTTTACGCCAGTTGATCTTATGTTTCCTGAGGATAAATTGATAACTGAAACGAAAGGAAAAGTGCAGAAATGGTATGGAAATTACTTTTTAACAAGTGGTTATCAGGAAATAAAAAACATAGCGCGGGAGTCGGGAAATAAGCGATTGGTATTCTACCTTTCCAAATTGCAGTTTGAACCTTAACTGCTATTTTATTACTATCATAAGCTTATTGTCACAGGAGAGTATCATAATGGTAGTATCTTTATGATATTGAGGACCGTCAATGTTTAAAGTATATGGTTGGTTACCTGTCAGTTCAAACGCAAGGGTATAATCTTTTGGGATGCTTTTAGTGACAAGCGTCTGTACAACCTTTACCGTGATGAGGGAATCAAGTTTATTTTCAACATTTAAAGTCCCTTTTCCATTGCAGGGTTCAATAGTTTTTTCTTTGGTGCATGACACTGCGAAAATAAAAAATGTGACAATTAGCAAGGCAGATAATGTGAAGAATTTTTTCATCGGTTCCGAATTGATATTTGCAAAATTACAAGGATTAGTTCAATAACAAAATATTTTCCAATATCCTGACAAGATTTATTGTGTAAGGGTTGTCTGAACGCATTGATATTACGTAATATTTTGTTAATTTTGTTGATTCGGAGTTAACCGGATTTTTTCAGCATTAGAATTCTACATTACAGGCAACCTTTTTAATGAAACTTTTGTCGTACTTATCAGTATAAAAAGAAGCGAGAACCATATACAAATTCAAATCCTTATGTTCCATCGAATATTCCGTTGTGTTCTTTTTTTGTCGCTGTGGATATTATTAATTCCCGGCATGAGGGCGCAGAATTCCCCAACTCTGGACTGTCCCGACACGCAACCATTTATCACCGGCGCAGATATCGTTTGCGATCAGAATGCGGCATTGCCTTATACCTATTCCACGCCACCGACTGTGGGAACGCCAACGCATTCATATCAATGGTCAATTTTGCCTTCAGGAGGTTGGTCTTATTTTGGAGTAACCACCCAGAATCAGTTGAAGGTTTATTGGCAAACTCCCGGGGTTTATACCGTAAAGGTGACCGAATGGAACAATGATCCCACTTTTACAGGATGTATCGGTAAAGAAGTAACTAAAACGGTTACTGTTCAACCGCTCCTTCATGCCTATTTTTATTATCAGTTTGATCCAACAGGCGGTTGTTTTTATAATATCGTGAATTTTACAGGCGATGTTTCTGTTCATCCACCATCAGATGCGATTACTTATACATGGGACTTTGGCGACGGATCCCCTGTTGGAATTGCACCAGGTGTTCTGCAACATACTTTTCCAACAACTGCCGGCGTTACTTACACTGTTAAACTTACAGTAACAAATCCTACCGGACGTACCGATCAGATTATTGATTATGTATATGTTGATCCAAATCGTTATAAACCTGTTGCAAATTTCACTCATTCTGCTACTCCCGTTCCCGATAACTGTTTGTATAATCCAATGACATTCGACGGCAGCAGTTCAACGGCAATAAATCCCAACTACCCAGCCGATACAGCCACAAAAATTATTTACCATAAGTGGGATTTTAACGATCCAGGTTCAATAAACGATACAATAAATACCTTTACAGTTTCAACAATTACACATATTTTTAAAAATCCCGGAACTCATAATGTAACTCTTACGGTTGTAAACTCGAAATATTGTGAAAATACTTTTACAATCCCAATTGTAATTGACAATACGATTCCAATTGCATCATTTACCAATACCCTTGCATGTCTCGGGGAAGCTACTCAGTTTACAAACACATCGTTTACTCCGGTGGGCGTTATTACACAACTTGACTGGGTTTTTGATGATGGTTCTTCATATACAAGTACCAATCCTGCCGAGCCTATATCGCATACCTATTTAAATCTGGGAACATACACCGCCAAACTTAGGATTACTAATTCAAATCATTGCGTTTCAGATGGTTATTTTACCAAGACTGTTTCAGTTAATCCATCGCCAATGGCAAGTTTCCTTGTAGGGAATGCCTGTCTGGGCGAAGCTGTACAGTTTACCAATACGAGCACTTTGAACGGTGGCAGCCAGATCAGCGGTTATCTTTGGAATTTTGACGATCCTCTTTCGGGTTCGAATACTTCAACAGATCCAAACCCCACTCATCTTTTCAGCGCTGTTGGATCATATAATGTTTCTCTTAAAGCCACAAATTCCGACGGATGTGCAAATACACATACCCTTAGTCCACCGCTTGTTGTTAGTCCAAAACCTTCGGTTGATTTTACTTTCCAGAATGGCAACCAGAACTGGGAAATCCTTTTCCATAATATAACGGGAGCCACTGTGGGCAATAACCTTGTTTGGGATTTTGGCGATGGCGCCTACGGATATGGTCCCGATCCTTCACATGTTTACCAGGGACCAGGTAATTTCCTTGTCACGCTTACAGCAACCGACGCCATCAACGGTTGTTCAAACAGCATACAGCAACAGGTCAGTATTCAGGGCAATGCATCGGCATTCTTTACAACAGATTCGCCCAAATGTATTGGTGACACAATGCATTTTACGCCGCAAATCCCGGGAGGCAATATCGTTAAAGAGGTCTGGAACTATGGCGACGGGAATATTGTGCCATATACTGCACCTCCATTCCCTGTTTTTGCCACACATATCTATACCGCTTCAGGAACATTTACCGTAACCCGCACGGTTACATACATCACCAATTTCTTTGAATCTTTCAGCATTCAGGTAGTTGTGTTCCCAAAACCCACTTCCAACTTTACTTATTCCAATAACCCTACTTTTCCCGATACCATTGCCTGTGCCAACCAGGCTGTCTTTTTCACGGATCTGTCGTATTCAACATCAGGGAATATCATTGATTGGTTCTGGGATTTCGGGGATGCGGGATCAGGGATAAATAACACTTCTGTGTTACAGAATCCACAGCATACATTCAGTGGAGTCAACCAAATCTACGACGTTTCACTTACAGTAACCGACAATATTAATAACTGCAAAAATACGGTAGTTAAGCACGTTATTGTAAAACCGCCGGTTCCTGTTGATTTTACCTTTACCAACAATACTTGTCTTAACCAGGTTGTAAGTTTCAATGCCAACCTATCTGTAATGACGCCCGGAAACATAGCAGTGTGGGATTGGAATTTTGGCGATGGCACTGCCCATTCAGCCAACCCAGGCAATGCGGCTCACCTTTATACCACTGCCGGAACCTATACAGCCGTGTTAACTGTAACCGATATCATTGGTTGTACAAACTCGATATCAAAAATCGTAACTGTGATGCCGAAACCTGTTCCAGGATTTACTTTTGCATCGCCAACCTGCGATTCAATAGCAGTTCAGTTTACCGATCAATCTTATGTACCAGCCGGTTTCCCGGGTTATATCGAGCAATGGGTATGGCATTGGGGCGATAATTCCTCCGATACAATCAACCAACCTGCCAGCGCCAATAAAACCCATGTTTTCCCAGGTGGAATTTACAGTTTTAATGTAACCCTAGTGGTTAAATCGAGTTTCGGATGTAAGGATTCAATTACCCGCCAGGTTCATCTGATTCCAGCGCCGAAAGCCTCCTTTGAAGTAGTTCCGGGCACGCCTTCCTGCGCCACGCAGGTAGTTCAGTTCAATGACCTGTCGCAAACAAATGGCGGAGGGAACATCGTTAGCTGGCTTTGGAATTTTAATGACCCTGGATCAGGATCAAACAATACCTCTACTTCGCCAAACCCGTCGCATATTTTTGGAACAGCAGGAACTTACCTCGTGACCCTTACAGTAACAAATGCCAATGGCTGTAGCCATACGATTACACTGCCGATTCTGATACATCTGCTGCCGGTTGCCAATTTTACTTTCGATACAGCCTGTGCAGGCGGTACTACACATTTTAAAGATACATCCATCTTTAATGCCAGCGCGATTGTATCATATAGTTGGGTTTTTGGCGACGGCGGAGCTTCCACACTTCAATCCCCCTTGCATACCTATTCCACTTTTGGCGTTTATAATGTCACACTTACTATCATCAATACCAACGGATGCATTAATTCAGTTACCAAACAAGTTATGGTTGCACCGAAACCGGTTCCTGCCTTTACTTTCTCTGCGGCAAGTTGTGTTGGCAATCCGGTTACATTCACCGACCTTTCCTTCATCCCATCAGGATTTTCGGGCTATATTAAAACATGGATATGGAATTTCGGCGATGGGACAGCCCCGCAAATAAAAAATTATCCGGAGTCACCCAATATCACTTATACATTTGCAGGTATCGCCACTTCTCATGTTGTGCGGCTTACAATAATAACCACAAGTAATTGTACAGACTCTCTTGAGAAAACGGTAAATAGTATTCCTTCTCCGAAGTCTAACTTCGGGTTTTCAAGTACTAACTGCATTGGGCAGGCGGTGCAGTTTACCGATTTATCCCAAACCAATGGAGGAGGCAGCATACAGAACTGGAATTGGACTTTTGGGGATCCGCTTTCCGGGTCAAACAATATTTCTACTTTACAGAATCCAATCCATTCATTTTCGGTTGTTGACACATTTACCGTGAGACTGGCGATCACGAGTACTAACGGGTGTATAAATACCCATGATACTACGATTATTATACACGCGCTTCCTGTTGCAAATTTTTCCGCTGATACAGCATGTGAAGGCGGAATTACCCAATTTACCGACCAGTCAGTGTCTCAGGATACCATAATTTCCTACAGTTGGACTTTTGGCGATGGCGGCGCTTCTACATCAAAAAATCCTCAGCATACCTATAGCGCTTATGGCAATTATATAGCAACTTTGACAATTGTTAATTCAAAAGGGTGCATGCATTCAGTTTCTAAACTGATTTTTGTAAATCCAAAGCCGGTTGCAGAGTTTTCCTATTCGCCTGCAAGTTGTGTCCACAATCCGGTGAGTTTCTTTAACCAATCATTTGTGCCTGGCGGTTTTTCTTCTTCAATCAAAACATGGGAGTGGGACTTTGGCGACGGATCAACCAAGACTATAACTTTTCCTGGAATTCCGGATGTTATTCATACTTTCCTGGGAGATGCAACATCGCACGTAGTGCGTTTAACTGTTACAACAACTAAAAACTGTGTTAGTTACATTGAGAAAACTGTTACCAGCGTACCTGCTCCGCTTGCGAATTTCGCATTTTCCTCTAATCTTTGTGCCAATCAACCTGTTCAGTTCAATGATCTGTCTCAAACCAACGGGGGCAGCAGCATACAATCGTGGTCATGGAATTTTGCAGATCCACCTTCAGGGGCGAATAATACTGCAACAATCCAAAACCCGATCCATCAGTTTACTACCGCAACACTTTCTCCATTTAATGTTGTTCTGGTTGTTACCAACGGCAATGGTTGCAAGGATACTTTGCAGCAATCTATAGCTGTTAATGCAAGACCAATATCCAATTTCAAAGCGGACACGGTTTGTCAGGGAACGGTAACACCATTTACCGATATTTCAAGCTCCCCGTCAAGTCTTATTACCAGTCGTTTTTGGGAATTTGGCGACGGAACAACTTCAACATCCCAGAATCCGGATCACCTTTACGCCACTTCGGGCAATTTCAATGTAAAACTTACGGTTACCGACTCTACGGGTTGTCAGAAAGATACTATTAAACCAATTCTTGTGCTTGGAAAACCTATCGTTTCATTTAGCTACTCTTCACCAAATTGCGCCAATGATTCGGTTCAGTTCAATGATCTTTCATCTACACCCCACGGTTCACTTAAACAATGGGTTTGGGATTTCGGCGACGGAACTCCCCCGGTAACAGTTAATTTCCCTGGCAATCAGAATGTAAAGCATAAATTTTCCAACGGCGGTAATTATAACGTAATACTCACAATTTTAACTACTGATAGTTGTTTCGCCCAGAAAATAAATACTGTGCAGATAGGCGCCAGACCATTGGCAAACTTTAGTTTTACCCCATCTTCCTGCGCCTTAACACCGGTTCAATTTACTGATCTATCACAGATTAACGGAGGACCTGCAATAACAGCCTGGAGCTGGAACTTTGGGAATTTTGCCTCAGGGACAAATAACACTTCAACCTCGCAAAACCCAGTTCATTCCTTCACGGCAGGAGGAACCTTTATCGTGCGACTGATGGTTACCAATGCCAATGGCTGCATCGACAGCCTTCCGGGTGGCAAACCGGTTACAGTTAATGTAAAGCCTTTAGCCAATTTTTCCGCAGATACTGTTTGTCAGGGTACCATAACTTCTTTTGCTGATAGTTCAAAGTCCTTACCTGGAACTATAACCAGTCGTTACTGGGAATTCGGAGATGGACAAAATTCTACCTCTCCCAATCCGGTGCATCTTTATGCCACTTCCGGTACCTTTAATGTAAAACTTACTGTAACCAACAGCTTCGGATGTCAGAAAGATACTACTAAATCGGTACTTGTGCTTGGGAAACCGGTTGTTTCTTTCAGTTATTCTTCTCCAAATTGCTCAAACGACTCGGTACAGTTCAACGATCTTTCATCAACGCCTCATGGATCTATTCAGAAATGGATTTGGGATTTCGGCGACGGAACGCCACCTGTAACAAGGCTTTTCCCGGAAAATCAGAACATCAAACATAAATTTGCCAATGGCGGTAGTTTTAATGTAACACTTACCATTAAAACGTCGGATAGTTGTGAAGCGTTTAAAACAAACCTTGTGCAGATTGGATTCAAGCCGCTTGCCAACTTTAGCTTTACACCGAATATTCCATGCGCTTTGTCACTTGTTCAGTTTACTGATCTTACGCAGGTCAACGGTGGAGCCGCAATTACAGCCTGGAGCTGGAACTTTGGGGATCCTGGATCAGGAACAAATAATACTGCAACAGCTCAGAACCCTAATCACTTGTTTACCGTCGAGGGAACAGATACCGTTAGACTGATCGCTACAAATGCCAACGGTTGTGTTGACACAATTAAATACACCGTATTAATCAATGCTGCTCCTACTGCAGACTTTATCTTCGACACTGCTTGTATGTCGAGTCCCACCCAGTTTACAGACTCTTCAACAACTGCTTCCGGCACAATTATGACCTGGAACTGGAACTTTGGCGATCCCGGAAGCGGTACAAATAATACGTCAACTTTAGAAGATCCTACGCATATCTATAATACACAAGGCGTCTTTACAGTCCATCTTGAGGTTACAAATTCAAACCAGTGCGTAAAGGATACTTCAAAGCAGATAACTGTGAATCCCAAACCAAATGCGATGTTCGAGTATTCTGCTGTTTGTGTGAATAGCCCAACCCAGTTTACCGATGTGTCAACAGCTCCGGGAAGCAGTATAAAAAACTGGACGTGGAACTTTGGCGACGGAACGCCGGATGTTACAATCCAGAATCCTACTCACATTTACTTAACCGCTGGAACCTTTATGGTGAAACTTGTTGTAAGGAACCTTGCTAATTGTCTTGATTCGGTGATTATTCCGGTTATTTCCCGTCCAACGCCTGTTGCAAATTTCACCTATACAAGTTATTTTTGCCCGAAAGGAAAAGTGGATTTTCAGGATGTGTCAACAGCTACCGGAGGAACAATTGCTGAACGACTCTGGACATTTGAACCGGGATACACCTCTAACGTAAGCAACCCATCGCATACATTTCCAGTTTATAATGTTTATGATACAGTTACGCTGATTGTCACCGATACTTATGGCTGTAAGGATACGATTAGAGATACTACAGTATTTATTAAACCGGCTTTCGCTTTTTCCTTTACCAACGATACAAAATGTTTTGGGTATCCGACGAAATTCACTCCTGTTAATAATACCCCCGGAGATACTTTATATTCAGTGGCATGGAATTTTGGCGATCCTGGAGTCAATAACAGTTCAACATTGTACAGTCCTACGCATACTTTCTCACGACCAGGCACATTTGTGGTTAAAATGCGGGCATATAATTCGGATAACTGTGTTGATAGCGTATTCCGTGAAGTAACGGTTTATGCGCCGCCGCAACCTTTGTTTACCTACATTTCAACGCCTTGTGATAGTTCAATTCATTTTACCGATTCAACACAAATTATTGGTAGCGGAACAATTGCCACCTGGGAGTGGAAATGGGGCGATTCAACAGCTTCTACAATCATCAATGCCCCGGGTCCGGGCGATACTTCGCATCTATACAATTATGCCGGCATTCGCTCTGTAACCCTGATAATGACCTCCCAATATGGATGCATTGACAGCATCACACAGAACGTTCAGCGATTCCCGTGCATTAAAGCAGGATTTACTTATGCCGATACTCTCTGCGCCCGCTACCGGATCGCATTTTCCGACAGTTCGCTGCCGGTTACAAGGATCAATCAGTGGAAATGGAGCTGGGGAGATGGTACGCCTGATACAACCTATTCAACGCATAGTTCGCCCATTTATCACACTTTTGCCAACAGCGGAACATATCCTGTAATTTTAGAGATACAGGCGGTGGTTAACGGTTCTACCATTATTGACAACATGGCTGGTTCTGTTACTATAAATCCGACGCCAGAAACCCATTTTGCAAATGTCCCGGTTTGTCTCAACGAGATTACCCTTTTCAGAGATACTTCCACAACCTTTGGCGAAAACAATACTAATTGGAATTGGAATTTCAGCGCATCTCCCACTGATGTCTCAAGTCTGAAAAATCCGCCACACAAATATGACACCGCAGGTATTTATAATGTCAAACTAGTAGTTAACAACAGGTTTGGATGTAAAGACTCTTTAACTAAGCCAACAAGGGTAAATGGTTTGCCCGTAGCTCATTATAATACAACGGCAGCCTGTACCGGCGATCCAACCTTTTTTACCGATAAATCAAACCCTTCTGATACTACGCTCGGTTTCTGGCATTGGTTCTTTGGCGATCCTACATCCGGGAGCAATAACCTTTCAACCAAGCAGAATCCATATCATACCTATACTGCAATAGGAAGTGACATCGTTCGCCTTATAGTGAAAGACAATTTCGGATGTATTGACACAGTTGACTCCACAATCGTTGTGAACATTACTCCAGTCTCGGCATTTACAATGATTAATGATTATAACGGAAAGCAAGGGCAGATTAAACTTAATAACCTTTCGACTGGGGCTGAGACATATTTCTGGGATTTCGGTAATGGCAAAAATTCCAGCGAGGTGAATCCTGTGGCAACATTCACTGAAGACGACACATATAGGATCAAACTTATTTCGCAAAATCAATATGAGTGTTCCGATACTACTATTTATGAATATAAACTCCTGTTCAAAGGCTTGTACGTTCCCAATGCTTTTGCCCCGACAAGCACCAGTCTGGGTGTCCGGTTATTCCAACCCGTTGGACGGAATCTGACCCAATATCATGTGATGGTATTTGATATTTGGGGGCATTTGATGTGGGAATCAACAAAACTGACAGATGGTATTCCAAGCGAAGGATGGGATGGAACCTTTAATGGTCAACTCATGCCCCAGGGAAATTATGTTTGGAAGATCAGCGCTTTATTTATTGATGGCTCACCGTGGAACGGTTCTGATTTAGGTGTGGGAGCTTCAGGAACAACTAAGGGTAATGTTTCATTAATCCGTTAATTATAAATAAATTTCCCGATGAAAAATCGCTATATCTATCAGATAATTCTGGTTCTGAGTATGTTCATGTTTGTGTCTGGTTCATATTGTCAGGACATGAACTACTCTCAGTATTTCAGTACGCCGATCTATTACAACCCTGCATTTACAGGTATCAACAGCGGCGTGAGAGCCAGGTTCCTTTTTAGGGATCAGTGGCCAAGCTTACCGAGCCCATTCAAATCCTACTACTTTTCGGCTGATCTTGGCGATCGCAACCTTCCCGGATCAGGTGGGATTGGGTTGATGATCAATCAGGATACTCCTGGCGCAGGATTAATCAAGAATTTCGGAGCGTCATTGACTATCGGGGTACGCATAGCCATTAACGAATTCATGGTTAGCCAGGTTGGTATAAAAGCCGGAATTATGCAGCGTACGGTTAACTGGGGCGATCTTGTTTTCACTGATCAGTTAAGTAGCAAATACGGCAATATTTTTCAAACACAATTTATTCCACCAGATCAGAGCAAGAGAACTGTTCCCGATTTTGGCGTGGGCGGCGTGTTACAATTCATGAATCCAGCAGGAAACATCAACGGAAACGTTGGTTTTGCGGTCGATCATATTTTTCAACCAGACGTAAGTTTTCTTTCAACAGGTTCATCGCAGTATCCAAGAAAATATGTAGGACAGTTTGACCTTGTAATTTCAACAGGCGCCGGCAGCTCTTCTTCATCAATGATGCGCGCCAGCGATGAGCCATTGAAATTAAATATCGGTGGTATCTATCAAAACCAGGCAAGCCTGAATTCTTTACAGTTAGGTTTAAACCTGCTGAAGTATAATGTTTATCTCGGCGCCTGGTATAAAACCACCATGACCGGCACCGTGAACACAGCTATTGCGCTTGTGGCAGGCTATCGTTACAATTTTTACGATGATATGAATATCAAATTCATGTACAGCTACGACTTACAGGTTTCTGGCGCTTTGCAGGGAACCGGGGGAGCGCACGAAATCAGCCTGATACTTGAACTTGACAAATTGTCAATTTTCGGAGGAAACAGTGGTGGATATGTGCCCGGCGGTAGGCGTGGCGGCGCAGCCATGGAATGCCCCACATTTTAGTTAACTCTTATCCCTTTTGGTCAGGTAGAGAGCTATTTATTACTGCAAATAATTTGCAGTATAGTTTATATGGAATATGCCCCTTCATGGCTTTTACTAAATCATTGTTTCTTTGCTTTTGGCGATATTCATCGTTATCAAATTAAGCCCCATCCGGGGCTGTTGTTTTTGTTTCCACAAACTAACGTAATATCCCGGCAATTTGTTCTTCTGGCGAACTTCAAGGGGTGTTTGCCGAATAATTTATACGGTTTCAAAATCAATCCTCATTTTTGTTAAAAATTTGCAATGATCAGCCTTAAAGAACTGCATAAATCATATATCACTGGAAACAACAGTCTCCATGTGCTCAAAGGGATTGATCTTAATATCAAATCCGGCGAAATGATATCCATCATGGGCGCGTCAGGATCAGGGAAATCAACTTTGCTGAATATCCTTGGGATTCTTGATACGCATGATTCTGGCGAATACAAACTTGACGGTTTGAAGATACACCGGCTCACTGAAAGAAAGGCGGCGCAATTGCGTAACCGGATGCTTGGATTTGTCTTTCAGTCGTTCAACCTCGTCTCCTTCAAGAATGCTATGGAAAATGTTGCCTTACCTCTGTATTATCAGGGTATTCCGCGAAAGAAACGTAACCTGATTGCTATGGAATACCTCGAAAAAATGGGGTTGAAGGATTGGGCTCACCACCTGCCTAATGAATTATCCGGTGGACAAAAACAACGTGTCGCCATTGCACGCGCCCTGATTGGGAAACCCAAAGTAATATTGGCTGATGAGCCAACCGGGGCGCTTGACTCCACTACATCTTCCGAAGTAATGGACCTGTTGCATGAAGTCAACCAGTCTGGCATCACGGTAATCATTGTTACGCACGAACACGACATCGCCTTACGGACACAGCGAACCATACGCATCTCGGATGGGCTCATCACGGAAATTATTGATAATTGACGTTAAAACTAAAAACGGAGTAAAAAAGCGCATTTCAAAAATTCCAAATCTCAAATTCCAGGTTCCAAATCCCAAAGAAAAAACGAGAGAGAGCGATGGTTTAACAAGCCTTGAAAGCCCGGAGAAGACTCAATTTTGAATTATCCATATTATCATGTTCGAAATAGATAAATGGCAGGAAATATACAGCACGATAAGGAAGAATAAGCTCCGGACGTTTCTTACAGGCTTTAGTGTAGCCTGGGGAATTTTTATGCTCATTATCTTACTTGGTTCGGGCGCCGGGCTTGAGAATGGAGTAAAGGAACAGTTCAAAGGCGGAGCCATAAACGGGGTGTGGATTAGCAGCGGACAAACAAGCATTAAGTATAAAGGATTAAAAATCGGGCGACAGATCAAGTTTACCAACGAAGATTATAACTCCCTAAAAACTTCGGTTGACGGGTATGATCGCATATCAGCGAGATTGTTCCTTGGCAACCGGCTTGTTTCCTATAAAAATGAATATGGATCATTCTTTTTATCCCCATGTCACCCCGATTACGGATTCATCAAAGAGATTGATATAATACAGGGAAGGTTTTTAAACAAACTCGACATCACTGAATTTCGTAAGGTTGCCGTAATCGGTGAAAAGGTGAAATCAACTTTATTCAAGGGAAGCGATACCGTTCCGTTGGGGAAATACATAAAGGTTAGCGGAGTACTTTTTCAGGTTGTAGGAATTTTCAGGGATTACAGTCGCAACGATAATGAACAGAAGCGGGTTTATATTCCAATTTCCACGGCACAAAGGGTTTTCCAGGGAGAAAATGTTATCAACCAAATCTCATTTACAACAGGCGAAGCTACAGATGACGAATCTAAAATGATGATCCAGAAGTCTAAACAAATTCTTTCAAAGCTTCATACTGTTGATATTGAAGATAAGCAGGCAATTGAAGTTTGGAATAAAAGCGAGGATGTTAAAAAGTTTAAAGCTCTTTTTGCCGGGATAAGGCTGTTTATCTGGATTATCGGAATCGGAACCATAATTGCAGGAATTGTGGGTGTCAGCAATATTATGATGATTGTGGTAAGGGAGCGTACCAAGGAGATCGGCATCAGAAAATCGCTTGGCGCCACCCCCGGCTCGATTATAGCTCTTATAATGCAGGAAGCTATTGTCATTACTTCATTTGCAGGATATATAGGATTGGTTCTGGGAGTCGGACTCCTTGAACTGATTTCAAGGAATATGCCGGCTTCGGAATTTTTCCGAAACCCTGAAGCTGATTTTTCAATCGCCATTTCAGCAACAATTTTGCTTATTGTTGCAGGAGCTATTGCAGGTTTTTTCCCTGCAATGCATGCAGCCCGCGTAAAACCAGTAGAAGCTTTAAGAGACGAATAACCCCCTTAACCCTTAACCCTTAACCCTTAACACTTTTTTGATGTTTGACCTTGATCGCTGGCAGGAAATTTATCACGTTCTGAGGAAGAATAAACTTAGAACGTTTTTAACCGCATTCGGAGTTTTCTGGGGTATTTTCATGCTGGTTGTAATGCTTGGTTCAGGCAACGGACTACAGAACGGGGTAACGCAGAATTTTGGAGATATGGCAACTAATAGCGTTTTCATCTGGACTCAGCAAACAACGGTTCCCTACAAAGGATTTCCGCGCGGACGAAATTACAATTTCGAAAATGGAGACGCCACTGCGATGCAAAATTCAATCCCGGAAATCAAGTACCTCGCTCCTCGTATCCAGGCAGGCGGGTTTATGCAAACCAACAATGTAATCAGGGGATTAAAATCGGGCATTTTCAATATCATGGGTGATTACCCGGCTTTTAATATGATTGATCCGCTGAATTTCATACATGGAAGATTTATAAATGAAATGGATATCAAAGAAAAACGAAAAGTAGCTGTTGTTGGGGCGCGGGTTGTTGAAATTCTATTCAAAAAGGATGAAAATCCAATGGGGCAGTACATCCAGATTCAGGGTGTTCATTTTAAGGTGATCGGAGTTTTTACATCCAAAAGAACCGGCGAACAGGCAAGCCAGGAAAACCAGAATATTTATCTTCCGTTTACTACTCTGCAGCAAACCTACAATTACGGAAATGCCGTTGGTTTTTTTTCGGTAACTGCGAGGGATGGAATTCCAGTTTCGGTTGTCGAAGATAAAGCTATCAGACTGTTAAAGCAACGCCATTCGATTTCCCCTGAAGATGAATCGGCAGTGGGTCATTTTAACCTGAAAAAAGAGTATGACAAGATGCAGGGTCTGTTTTTCGGTATCCGACTGCTTGTGTGGATTGTTGGAACAGGAACGTTGCTGGCAGGCGTTATCGGGGTAAGCAATATCATGCTCGTGGTAGTTAAGGAACGGACAAAGGAGATTGGAATTCAACGTGCATTGGGAGCTACTCCATATAATATTATTTCGCAAATCATAACTGAAGCGGTTTTTCTTACAACCTTTGCAGGCTATTTCGGTTTGGTGGTGGGAGTTGGATTGCTCGAATTGATCAGTTACGCGCTCGGGGCTTCTGGTCCCAATACTGAAATGTTTCTACATCCGGGAATTGATTTTTCGGTTGCCGTTACAGCTCTTTCGATTCTTGTTGTTTGCGGGGCGCTCGCAGGGATGATTCCCGCCCGTAGGGCAGTTTCAGTGAAACCTATTGATGCGCTGCGATATGAATAGTAAACACTCAGTAATAATATAATACTTCCATGAAAAAATTCATCAAGATCACTGTTCTCATCATTATTCTTGCGGTATTCGTGCTTACTATAGTTTATCTATACCGGAAATCGCAGGAAAAACCCGTAGTGTTTCAAACAGAAAAACCAATAATCACCAATATTATCAGAAAAACGGTGGCAACCGGCTCGGTAATTCCAAGGAAAGAGATTGAGATTAAACCACAGGTTTCGGGAATTGTTGAAGAGGTATTTGTTGAAGCCGGGAAGAATGTTCGTCAGGGCGATATCATTGCCCGCGTCAGAATCATCCCCGACCTGGTCAATCTGAACAATGCCGAAGCGCGTTTGGAAAAAGCTAAAATAAGTCAGGAAGATGCAAAGATGAATTTCGACCGCCAGGAGAAATTGTTTAATCAGGGTGTAATTGCAGCCTCTGAATATCAGCAGGTACAGATGGCTTTAAAAAATGCGCGGCAGGAGATTGACGCTGCCGAAGCCAACCTCGAACTGATCAGGGAAGGCGTGAATAAAAAATCGGGAAAGACTACAAATACTCTGATTCGTTCCACTATAAACGGCATGTTGCTCGATGTTCCAATAAAGGTGGGCAGTTCAGTAATTGAAACCAATAATTTCAACGCAGGAACAACTATTGCTTCTGTTGCCGACGTGGGCGATATGATTTTTCAGGGAAAAGTTGATGAAACTGAAGTCGGAAAAATTGTGCCCGGTATGGATCTTCTCCTTATAATCGGCGCTATTGATAATGACACTTTCCACGCAACGCTCAAATATATTTCACCCAAAGGCATTCTCGAAAATGGCGCAGTTCAGTTTGAAATTAAAGCCGATGTAAGACTGAAAGAAAAGCAGTTCATCCGCGCCGGTTACAGCGCCAATGCAGACATTGTTCTCGATCACAGGAACAAGGTTCTTGCCGTTAAAGAGGCGTTGCTTTTGTTTGAAGGCGATTCAACTTATGTGGAAGTGGAAACAGCCCCGAGCAAATTTGTAAAAAGGCTGATAAAAACCGGACTTTCAGATGGACTCAACATCGAAGTTATTTCAGGTTTAACCGCCACTGATAAGATCAAAGTTCAGCAGATGAACATGTCAGCCGCACCTAAATAAATAGCGACTATTTTTTCACCTGACATTTCCTTCATTTCACCGTATTTTTTACCCCTTTCACCTGCCTGTTTTCCGGGTCAACCGATACTTGAAACACTTCAACCCGCATTTAAAACAGATGACCGAATTTATTTGGTTTCAGCGCTTTATCCGTACTATCTTTACATCATAATTCAGATGTTAAACATAAGTTAAATTTTCCTGTTTGTTGTAACATCTTTATCAGGAAACCGTCAAATGTCAAGTATAAAATAAATAAACTAACCCTAAATTCAACAACCATGAAAGCAACAGCAATTATCCGTCTTTTCAGCATCGTAACGATGTTTGTATTATTCGCAGGAATTTCTGCAAGCGCAGCAAGTCCGGTTTTAACCCCTGCCGACAATGTTTATAAAATTATTAAAGAATCAATTAAGTATCCGGATCAAGCAGTCAGAGAATCATATACCGGTACGGTTGATGTGATTTTTACGGTTGATGACGATGGTAAAATCAACATCGAGAATACTCTTTCCGATAGTCCCGATATTGAAAAGATTGTAAAGGAGCAACTTTCAACAATCTGTTGTAAAGGCGTCAAAACTCCCTTTAATGAACATTATAAAATCACAATTTCATTTAAACTCATCGGATAAATCGGAGTTAGGCTTCCCAACGTTATTAACCAGTAAACCCTGTGAATATTCTTCACGGGGTTTTTTGGTTTGAGCAAACAATTCTGTTCAAAAAGATCCTATAAGCGCCGACCGTCTTTACCAAAAGACCCCTTCCTTTCTGAACCGCTTCCCCAAAATTATCTTAAGGATTTGAAATTTGGGACGCTGATAATCATTTTATCTTTATCTTTTTTACATTCAGAGTAATTTCCAACGGTTATTTTTCTAAATTTGTTCTTTTTTTCAAAAACTTCATTTTCACTACATTATGACAACACTTGCTAACAGAATCCAGTATCTGGCTGAAAGTGAAACCCTGGCAATGTCGCGCAAGAGCCGCGAACTGAAAGCAGAAGGACACGATGTGATCAACCTCAGCCTCGGCGAACCAGATTTCAACACACCCGACTATATCAAAGATGCAGCAAAGGAGGGTATTGATCAGAACTATTCATTCTACTCACCCGTAGCCGGATATGAAGATCTCCGGAAAGCAATCTGTGCGAAACTTAAACGGGATAATAATCTTGATTACGATTGCAATCAGATTGTGGTATCGACCGGAGCAAAACAATCCATTGCTAATGTGATGCTAAGTCTTATTAATCCGGGCGATGAAGTACTGGTTCCAGCCCCTTACTGGGTTTCGTACAAGGAGATCATCAAGGTTGCTGAAGGTAAAGCAGTCTTTATCAACGCCTCCATTCAAAATAATTTCAAGATAACGCCACAGCGTCTGGAAGCCGCCATTACGCCGAAAACAAAGTTGTTGATTTACAGTTCGCCCTGTAATCCGACAGGCTCGGTTTACACCCGTGATGAATTGAAAGGCATTGCTGAAATGTTGGTTAAATACCCCGAAATCACTATCGTTGCCGATGAAATTTACGAACACATCAATTTCGTGGGAAAACATCAGAGTATTTGCCAGTTTGACTTTATCAAAGACCGTGTGGTACTGGTCAATGGCGTTTCGAAAGGCTATGCCATGACCGGCTGGCGGATCGGTTTTATTGCAGCGCCACTCGCTATTGCCAAAGCCTGCGACAAACTCCAGGGGCAGTTCACTTCGGGCGCCTCTTCGATTGCCCAGCGCGCCGCCTTGAAGGCATTTATCACTGAACCATCCTCCACCCCGGATTTGAAAATTATGCAACAGGCTTTCCTCGAGCGTCGTGACCTCATGTTGAAACTTCTATCCGAAATACCGGGCGTGAAACTGAACCATCCTGATGGCGCATTCTATATTTTCCCGGATATTGCTTACTATTTCGGGAAAACTAACGGACAGATTACTATCAACAATGCCAACGACATATGCATGTACCTGCTCAACAGGGTTTTTGTAGCCCTTGTGCCAGGCGATGCTTTCGGCGATCCAAATTGCATCAGGTTTTCTTACGCAACAAGCCTCGATAAACTTACAGAGGCGGCGAGGAGAATTAAAGAGGCTTTGGGAGAGTTAAGGTAGCGAGTTAGCGAAATATTGAAATTTTAAAAAAATTAAATTAAAAAATCAGAAGTATGACAATTAGCAGAAAAGTTGAACAGTGGGTAAAAGAGTGGGCTGAACTTTGTCAGCCTGAAGCCATTCATTATTGCGATGGTTCTGAAGCTGAAAATCAGCGGTTGATGAGTTCTATGGTTCAGACTGGCATGGCAGTAAAACTGAATGAAGAAACCCGACCTGGAAGTTATTATTTCCAAAGCGATCCGAGTGATGTGGCAAGGGTTGAAAACCGCACCTATATATGCTCGGCACAACAAATTGATGCGGGTCCAACAAACAACTGGATGGCGCCGTTAGAGATGAAAAAGATTCTTACAGAGATGTATCGCGGCTGTATGAAGGGTAGAACCATGTTTGTGATTCCATTCAGCATGGGTCCGCTGGGATCAAAAATTGCACATATTGGGATTCAGATTACCGACTCGCCTTATGTAGTAGTAAATATGAGAATCATGACCAGGATGGGCGAATCGGTTTTGAAAGTTCTTGGCGATAGTGATTTTGTTCCCTGCATCCACTCAGTGGGAGCCCCGTTGGCTGCCGGTGAGAAAGATGTGAAATGGCCCTGTGCGCCAATTGAAAAGAAGTACATCTCCCATTTCCCCGACACCAATGAAACATGGTCATTCGGAAGCGGATACGGCGGCAACGCGCTTCTTGGGAAAAAATGCTTTGCTCTGCGTATTGCTTCCAACATGGCGCGCCGCGAAGGCTGGCTTGCCGAGCACATGCTTATCATGGGCATCACCAATCCTCATGGAGTGAAAAGGTACATTGCTGCCGCTTTCCCCAGCGCCTGCGGCAAAACCAATCTCGCTATGCTCATCCCTACTATCCCCGGATGGAAAGTTGAAACCGTTGGCGACGATATTGCCTGGATGAAATTTGGCGAAGATGGGAGACTTTATGCCATAAACCCGGAAGCAGGTTTCTTTGGCGTGGCTCCTTTTACCTCTATGGAAACCAATCCAAATGCAATGCTGTCATGTAAAGCAAATTCAATTTTTACAAATACAGGACTTACTCCTGATGGCGATATCTGGTGGGAAGGTATCGGATCGGATATTCCCGAAGGAACCATTACCTGGACAAATGAAGTCTATTATAAAGAAAATGGTAAACCCGCAGCGCATCCAAATGCAAGATTTACAGCGCCAGCCTACCAATGCCCGGTAATTGACAAAGATTGGGAAAACCCCAAAGGCGTGCCTATTTCAGCATTTCTTTTTGGCGGAAGGCGTCCCGGAACCGTTCCTCTGGTTTATGAGGCTTTTGATTGGAATCATGGCGTTTTCATGGGATCAATTGTTGGATCTGAAGTTACTGCCGCCGCCATCGGACTTAAAGCCGGAGTGCGCCGCGATCCATTCGCAATGCTCCCTTTCTGTGGTTATCACATGGGCGATTATTTCGGACATTGGGTTAACATCGGCGAAAACGCCCCTGATCGTGACAAACTCCCCAAAATTTTCAATGTAAACTGGTTCCGTAAAGGACCCGATGGCAAATTCCTTTGGCCCGGTTATGGCGACAACATCCGCGTTCTGAAATGGATATTCGAACGTATTGAAGGTAACTCAGACGCTCAGGAAACCGCAATAGGCTTCGTTCCCGAAAAAGGTTCAATTGATACAGAGGGATTGCAGGGAGTCGAGGAAAAAATGGATGAAATTCTGAAGGTTGATAAAACTGAATGGCTCGATGAATGTGAACTCATTTCTGACCACCAGAAAATATTTGGCGAACGTCTTCCAAAAGAGATGAAAGCACAGTTTGAGGCGTTAAAAGAAAGGATTAGTAAATAGCAAAATAGTGAGCGAGTTTAAAATTTATACAAAAGGCGGCGACAAGGGTGAGACTTCCCTTCTCGGAGGCACCCGTGTCGCCAAAAGCCATGATCGTGTTGAGGCTTATGGGAATCTTGATGAATTGAACTCGTTTCTTGGACTTATCAGGGATCAGGATATAAATTCGCACTATAAGTCGGTTCTATTAAGAATGCAGGAGAACCTTTTTGTTGCGGAAGCTCTGATAGCAAGGGATCCTGAAAAACAAACCCAGGCGCTACCATGTCTTTCTGATGAGGAAATTAAGCTTCTTGAAAACGAGATTGATGCTATGAATGAAGAACTTCCTGAACTTACAAATTTCATTCTTCCCGGCGGTCATGCTGTTGTTTCTCAATGTCATATTGCCCGTACAGTTTGCCGCAGAGCAGAACGTTCATTGATACGACTTAACCAAATTAGCCCGGTTGAAGATATAATAATTCGCCTGATCAATCGTTTGTCAGATTATTTATTTGTGCTGGCGAGGAAAGTGGGCAAGGATTTTGGAGCAAAGGAAACGCCATGGATTACAAGGACTCCTGAATAAGACTTGCTTTTTTGATTTGTTTTTTTTTACTTTTGCAAAAAACTCTTTAATTAGACAAATATGTACTGGACACTCGAATTGGCCTCAAAACTGGAAGATGCTCCCTGGCCTGCTACCAAGGAAGAGCTGGTCGATTGGGCGATCCGATCAGGCGCACCTCAGGAAGTTATTGAAAACCTGAGAGAAATTGAAGATGAAGGAGAATCTTACGAGCGTATCGAAGACATCTGGCCTGATTATCCCACTAAAGAGGACTTCTTCTTTCATGAAGATGAGTATTAACATTTTTACCGATTTTGCTTGTCCCCTGTAAATTCTGCAAACGGGTTTAATTATATCATTCTGATCTCAAATTCCAAGTCTCAAATTCCAAATCCTTGCTTTCAAGGCTTGCTAAATCATGCCTCTCTCTTTTCTCCCGTGGGATTTGGATCCTGGATTTTGGAACCAATTTTCCTTCATAAATACAGGTTATTCTTGGTGCAACGTTGTGATTTTCTAAGATTATCAAAGTATAAACTATGAAAGCATTAGTATTCAATGAATCACTGCAAATTTTGGAGGTTCCAATACCTCAGCCATTAAATGATGAAGTTTTAATCAGGGTACTTTACTCTTCCATCTGCAATACCGACCTTGAGATAATAAAAGGTTATATGGGTTTCAAGGGAATACCGGGGCATGAATTTGTTGGGGAGGTTGTTACACCTTCGAGTATCTATTTTGGCAAAAAAGTGGTTGGTGAAATTAATTGTCCTTGCGGAAATTGTTACCTGTGTCTGACAGGTCGCCGCACACATTGTGAATTTCGCTCAACGCTTGGTATTTTTAAACGAAACGGAGTTTTCGCTGAATTTATCGTCCTGCCCGAAAGCAATCTCCATGTTGTACATGCCAACCTTTCTGATGAGATTGCTGTATTTACTGAACCGCTTGCCGCCGCCGTCGAAATATTTGAGCAGATACATATCAAACCTTCCCAAAATGTATTCATTTTCGGAGCCGGAAAACTTGGGTTACTTATTGCCCAGGTATTCAGGTTGAATGGCTGCGATTTTACTGTCTTTGCCCGCAGTGAATCAACGGTTAAAAAAGCTACAGACATGGGAATTCATGCCAGATTAACTGCAACACTTGGTAATTCTGAAAAGGCAGAAGTTTGTATAGAGGCTACCGGCGATCCATCAGGGATTAACCTGGCGTTGGCGCATTTAAACCCACGTGGAAAGCTCATATTGAAAACGACTGTTGCGAATTGCGAAAAAATTGACCTGAACCAGATTGTTATTAACGAATTTGAGATTATCGGGTCGCGATGCGGGTTATTCGAACCAGCTCTGAAACTGCTAACGCAAAAACTTGTAAATCCGCAACAGATGATTGCCAAAACTTTTAATTTTGATCAAATTTGCGATGCTTTTGAATTTGCCGCTAAACCAGGAACCCTTAAAGTGTTAATCCGTCATTAATGATAGAGAAAATTGTCAAACCAGATTTGTTTATAAAAAAAATTGCCGGGATTAAAAAAAAAACATTTAATTTCGCATAGTTCATTAACAGAAACCTGAAATTAGAGTGTTACCACAATTTACGAACAAATTCTCAATCACATTTATGAAAGCATTCAAAAAAATTCAGTCGGGCGCTGCCTATGCAGCCTTCTTTCTCTTAATCGCCCTTTCGGGTTGCAACAATGCATCAAACCAGGATCAGCAGGCTAATGCCACAGTTGCCGACACCATCGCCAAAGAGGTGACTTTAAGTCCCGAATCCCAAAACATGCTTTACTCATTTCCAACTCCGTTCGAGGTAACCTCGTTACTTGAAAAAGCAAAAGCCGGTTTTATTTTCGATATTACGAATCCACCCGCCAATGTTGACAAATACAACGCTGAAATAAGCAAAGCCCTCAACCTCGGAATTTACAGCGCCGATTTATGTTACTCAGCCACCTATAACCGCACCGATGAAACCAATAAGTTTCTCGGATGCACCAACAAACTGGCCGACGAACTGGGCATTGCCGGCGTTTACGATCAGTCGTTGATCGAAAAGGTAAAGAAGTTCAATAATAATAAAGATTCCCTGATTGGTCTGATCAACAAGGTATTTGGGCAGACCAACGATTTTCTTGCCAAAAATAACCGCACTCGTATTGCTGTACTAATTGCCTGCGGAGGTTTTTCAGAAGGGATTTATCTTGCCTCCACCCTTGGTGAAGTTGCCAAAGATAACACCAAAATAATGGCCATCGTTGCAAACCAGAAGGATAATCACATGAAACTGCTTACCATTCTTGAAGCCTATAGCGCCGACGAGAAAATGAAGCCTGTTTATGCTGAAATTCAAAAATTGAAACCCATCTGGGGAAATTATGGTATCGAATCAGGAAAGAAAATTGATCAGCAAAAAGTTGCTGAAATCTCCGACCTTGCTGAGAGCGTAAGATTGACTTTCGCAAAATAATTCTTTATAAGCCAGTTGAAACAGACTGCAATTGATAATTTCCATCCTTTCCTTTTAAGTGATTAAAAGCTGACTGCAATTTATACCTGCAACGGCTATTTGCTAATGTTTGTCAGTTTAAATACTGCAAACGGAGTAATTTGTGACAGTCTTATCGCAAATTTTTAATCGCGAAGTATAATCCCGTTTTGAGTATAATATTATATTCGTGGCAGTATAAAAAACGAAATGCTTTTCCAGGACAAGAATGACCATTTTAGGAAAATATTTCCCATTTTGAGACTGTTTTGTTATTATCAATATTTATCTCTTTTCATCTATATACTGTATAGGTACAGTTGATAAATCATTTCTGACATAGCACGATTTTTGATTATTTAATTGTTGGAAAATTTGTTTTGAGTTTATTCCGGTAATTTAGCCTCAATTATTCAGGTGAAAGACTTGAATAGCTGAGAGGTTTTGAAAAACCGCATAGTTTCTGGAAAATTTTCAATTCTTCAGGTATTTCAAATTTAAGTGGACTCTGGTATAAATAATTTATTTTAAATGAAAAAAGTTTACAAATCAAAAACCGGATTCCTTCGTCAAAAAGCCTTAAATATTTTTAAAAACAGACCTGCAAGAATGGTTTCACAGCTTTCGGAAACTGAAGCGCTAAAACTCATTAATGAGTTGGAGGTGCATCAGATAGAACTGGAATTGCAGAATGAGGAACTTTTGCTTGCAAAGCGAGAGGCAGAAGGCGCTGCTGACAAATTCAATGAACTATTCGATTTTGCCCCAATCAGCTATTTTACACTTACCAAAGAGGGTAAAATCATTGATTTAAACTTAAGTGGATCGCAAATGGTTGGCAAAGAACGATCACTTTTAAAAAACAATCTGTTTGGCAGTTTTGTTTCTGAGGAAACAGAGCAAATCTTTAATAGCTTTCTTGGGAATGTATTTAATAACCAGGTTACAGAAACATGTGAACTGACCCTGAAAGACAAATTTAATAAGCCAATTTATGTTCACCTTACCGGCATTGTTAACGAAAATGGTGAGCAATGTTTTGTTACTGCATCGGATATAACCCAGCGCAGGCAGGAAGAAAAAGCTCTTAAAGACAGCATGGATAATCTTAATCGTTTGGTATATGGAATTCAGGCTGGAGTTATAATACAAGGTCCGAAAGCGGAAATATTGCTAAGTAATCCCAAAGCGCTGGAATTACTGGGTATCGAGGAAGCCCAGCTTTTGGGCAAGACTTCGTACGACCCCGATTGGAATGTCATTCATGAAGATGGTTCTCCATTTCCTGGATCAACTCATCCCGTACCTGTTGCAATTGCAACACGGCAACCAATCAGGGATGTGGTAATGGGCGTTTATCGTCCTGATAAAGGCGATCGCGTTTGGTTGCTTGTACATGCCATACCTCAGTTAAACAAAGATGGAACGGTTCTTCAGGTTGTATGCTCATTTAGCGATATAACTAAACGCAAGCGAGCGGAGAATGAACTTTATCAACTTAATGAAAAGCTTGAAGAACGAGTGAAAGAGCGAACATCAGAATTATTTCAATCGTATCAGGAACTTGAACAAGTTGAAGAAAAATATCGTACTGTAGCAAACTATACTTATGATTGGGAATATTGGATTAATGCTGAAGGCTTCTACAACTATGTATCACCTTCCTGTGAAAGAATAACCGGATATACAGTTCAGGAATTTATGGATGATAATAAATTGATTAATAAAATAATTCATCCGGATGATTTAAGCGTCTTTTTAGGTCATGTGGCTCCGCGTTTTCCAAAAAAAGACAATAGAGAACCGGATTTCAGGATAATTTCAAAAAATGGTGAAATACGCTGGATTGGTCATACCTGTATGAAAATTTACGTTGATGGGAAATATCTTGGAATAAGAGCTTCGAATCGCGATATTACCGAGAAAGTAAAAGCTGAAAACGAAGTGCTAAACATTGCCATTGAAGTTGAAGAGCGCGAGCGTAACCGCTTTTCCTGTGAATTACATGATGGATTGGGACCCTTATTGTCTACAATAAAATTATACTTTCAGTGGCTTGCCGAGTCCAATAATACTGAAAAGGCAAAAATTATTATCGAAAAAGGAAACTATAATATCGACAGAGCGATTCAAACAATACGTGAGTTGGCATATAGCTTAAGTCCTCATATTTTAAATAATTTCGGATTTGTTGATGCATTTTTAAGTTTTACTCAAAGTTTAAATGAAACCCAAAAAACAATCGTCAACTTTACCTTCAGTTCCAACGACAGGTTTAATGATTTTTTGGAAATTAACCTTTTCAGAATTACAACTGAACTTATCAACAATACGCTTAAATACGCCAAAGCAACTTGCGTTGAGATAGAATTTAACTATGACAAAGAAAACAGAAGGATCAACTTAACATATATTGATAACGGCATTGGGTTTGATTTGATTCAAACAAAACAAACGAGCAAAGGGTTGGGGTTACTTAATATTAAACAAAGGATTAAGACTCTCAATGGGACATTAAAATTTGAAACCTCCATTGGAAAAGGAATTCACGTTAATATTGATTTACCGGTTAACGAAACCGGAAATTGATATGAAATAAAATTTAAGGAAACATCTTTTATGGGTTGTAATACTAAAATAATAATAGTTGATGATCATTCACTGTTTCGGGAAGGCATGAAACTTCTCATTGAAAAGGAAGAAATGGGCGAGGTAATTGCAGAAGCTGAAAACGGTCAGGCGTTTCTCAATTTATTGGAAACGCTTAACCCGGATTTGGTATTAATGGATATTGAAATGCCGGTTATGAATGGAGTAGAGGCTACCATAAGAGCATTAGCAAAAAAGCCCAACCTGAAAATTCTGGCGCTTACAATGCGTAGCGAGAAAGATAATTACACAGACATGATTACTGCCGGGGCTTTGGGTTTTGTTCTAAAGACTTCGGGAAAACAGGAGCTTGAAAAAGCAATTAAAGCAGTGATTAAAGGCGAAAGCTACTTTTCTAATGAGTTATTGCGCCAGATTATCATTAATACGGCAAAAAAACAGTTAGTTCCAAATGTTTCGGCAGGCATTGGCATAAAATTAACTGAAAAGGAGATTGAAGTTCTGAAATATTTTTGTCAGGGTTTAAACGCTTGTGAAATTGCCGATAAACTTTGCAGAAGCATAAAGACGATAGAAGTTCATCGTTCAAATCTGCTCGAAAAGACAGATACCAAAAATACCCTCAACCTTGTTTTGTTTGCTATTAAAAATAAACTGGTTGATCTTTAATGGTTTTATCCTGCAATAAACAACGATATATTCTCAAAACGGGATAATACCGCTTATTTTAAAATTTCCAATTTCCAATTTCCAAAATCCAAATTATAAGGGAGAAACGAGAGACGGTCGTGGCTTAATAAGCCTTGAAAGAAAAGGTTTGGAATTTGAGGTCTCGTTATGTACAAAAAATGGATTCGGAAATAAATTAGATTTTTTTCAGTTAACCAATAGGCGCTTATAAAAACAAAAAATGGCAAAACATGTCTCAAATAACAAGAATCGGTGTAATGACCTCTGGCGGCGATTCGCCGGGGATGAATGCTGCCATCAGGGCGGTTGTGCGTACTTCAATCTTTTGCGGTCTCGATGTTTTCGGCATATACCGCGGATATGAAGGACTGATTGACGATCAGATCGAACAACTATCAAGCAGTTCGGTTTCCAATATTATCCAACGAGGTGGCACAATCCTGAAAACAGCGCGAAGCAAACGTTTTATGGAATACACCGGGCGTTTGCAAGCCTATAACAACCTGAAAGCTCATAACATTGACGCCATGGTGGTAATTGGCGGTAACGGAACTTTTACCGGGGCGTCGCTTTTTGACACTGAATTCGATTTCCCAATAATTGGTCTGCCTGGCACCATTGACAACGATCTTTATGGGACTGACGCCACTATTGGGTATGATACTGCAATAAACACCGTGGTTGAGGCTGCCGACAAAATCCGTGATACAGCCTCCTCGCATGATCGCCTTTTTTTCATCGAGGTGATGGGGCGCGACGCCGGTTTTATTGCCCTTCGAAGCGGGGTTGCCTGCGGCGCCGAGTTTATCCTTGTGCCAGAAACAACAACTTACATTGATAACCTTGCCCGCCTGTTAAAGCATGACTGGCGCCGGAGTAAAACATCAGGAATCGTAATTGTTGCCGAGGGTGATGAATCGGGTGGGGCTTATGAGGTTGCAGCAAAGGTCAAGGAAAAAGTACCTGAACTTGATACCCGCGTTACTATTTTGGGGCATATCCAGCGAGGTGGTTCACCAAGCGCATTTGATCGCGTTCTTGCAAGCACACTTGGCTTTATTGCTGTAAGAGGCTTAATTCAAGATCAGAGGGGTGTAATGGCAGGTATCGTGAATAAAGAAATTGTCTATACGCCATTTGATAATGCCATAAAGCATCATAAGGATATCAATAAGGAGATGCTTGAGATGTCGCGAATCCTCGCTTTATAGCGCGATAATGAATTCCTTTTGGAAAGAATCACTCTGTTTGCCGATGTTCTTTTACCGCTTCCGATAAGCGGTACATTTACTTATGGTGTACCGTCCCTTCTGAATGATGAGGTGAAGACCGGCATAAGGGTCGTGGTTCAGTTTGGGTCACGAAAAATATATACAGCGCTTGTTCTTCGTATCCATGAAAATCCCCCGCAGAACCGGCTTCCCAAGAATATTCTATCGGCGCTCGACGAAGAGCCGATTGTAACCCCGCTGCAGCTCCGTTTCTGGGATTGGCTCGCCGCATACTATCTTTGTCATCCTGGCGAAGTAATGAACGCTGCATTTCCAGCGGCGCTTAAACTTGCAAGTGAATCTAAAATTGCTCTAAATCCTGATGTTCCCGACAATCCTCCCGGATTGAATGAAAAAGAGTTGTTACTGCTTGAAGCTCTGCGCAACCGGAAAGTTATTGCAGTTTCAGAGGTGGCAAAAATCCTTGATCAGCAAAAAACAATTCCCGTTATAAAAAACCTGATAGAGAAAGGTTTAATTATATCTGAGGAAGAAATTAACGATCCATATAAACCGAAACGTGAAGAATTTGTAAGATTGTCATCAACTATTTCCGGTGATGAGGATGCAATCCGCGGCATATTTGAACTTCTTGAGAAAAGGGCAAAAAAACAGTTGGAAATCTTTATGACCTTCATCCGGCTAAGTCAATATGGTTTCGGAATTCCCAATGAAGTTAAACGCCGGGAATTACTCATACAGTCTAAAGGGAGCGCGGCACAGTTATCGCTGCTCGTGGAGAGAGGCGTTTTTGAGATTTATAGCCGGATTGTCAACCGGCTCGATACCGGGAATATTGAACCGGTTTTATCCCGGTCTGAACTTACTCCGTTACAGGAAGAGGCTTTTCAACAAATCCGGCGCACGTTTGAAACAAAGGATGTTGTTTTGCTTCACGGAGTAACGTCGAGCGGGAAAACGGAATTGTATATCAAACTTATGCAGGAGGTAATCAGTCAGGGGAAACAAGTGTTGTTCCTGCTTCCTGAAATCGCGCTCACAACACAAATTATAACCCGGTTGCGTAAATATTTCGGAAATCGTGTAGGCGTTTACCATTCACGGTTTAATGTGCATGAAAGGGTTGACATTTACAAAGCCGTTTTGCAAAACGACAATCCGGGGACCGATTTTCAGCCATATCATATCATCCTCGGCGCCCGCTCGGCTGTTTTTCTTCCGTTTTCCAACCTTGGACTTGTGGTTGTTGATGAAGAGCATGACTCATCCTTCAAGCAAATGGATCCGGCTCCACGTTACAACGGAAGGGATGCTGCCATTTATCTCGCACATCTGCATGGAGCTAAAACTTTGCTCGGATCAGCCACGCCTTCAGTAGAAAGTTATTATAATGTTTTCCGGGGTAAATACGGATTAGTGGAATTGTCGGAAAGGTATGCTAATATGCTTATGCCGAAGATTGAGGTGGTAAATATCAGGGAAGCAACTCAACATGGAATGATGAAAAGCCATTTTTCAACCGTATTGATTGAGCGTCTCAAAACTGCCTTAAATCAGGGTGAACAGGCAATCCTTTTTCAAAACCGCCGCGGTTTTTCCCTTCGTCTCGAATGTGATAACTGCCATTGGATGCCAACTTGTCTGAATTGTGACGTCACTCTGGTTTATCATAAGAAAATCAACCAGCTTCGTTGTCATTACTGCGGATTCGTTTCGCGCGTTCCCGAAAAATGTCCTGAATGTCAGGGTCTCCAGATTAAAATGAAAGGGTTTGGGACTGAAAAGGTAGAAGAAGATCTTGGATTAATACTTCCCGGAACCAGGATTACGCGCATGGATCTCGATACCACGAGAAGTAAACATGCACTTCAACAGATCATCTCCGATTTTGAAGCCGGAAAGGTTGACATTCTCGTCGGTACGCAAATGGTTACAAAAGGCCTCGATTTTGATAATGTCAGTCTGGTTTCCATACTGAATGCCGATAACATGCTCAGTTATCCCGATTTCAGATCAGCGGAACGAAGTTTTCAACTGATGGCGCAGGTTAGCGGCAGGAGCGGACGAAAGAACAAGCAAGGCAAAGTGATTATTCAAACACGGCAACCCGCTCACCTCGTGATAAGGCAGGTGGTTGCTAACGATTACGCAGGCATGTTTAACCATCAACTGGCAGAGAGAAAAAAATTCGGTTATCCACCTTTTACCAGGCTTATTCTTCTGAAACTAAAACACAAAGATTCGGATTTGCTGAATAATGCTGCCGGTATCCTGGCAAAATCTCTGAGACAGGAATTTGGAAACAGTATCCTCGGACCCGAATATCCTATGGTTTCAAGAATCATGAATTATTATATCAAACATATCATGTTCAAGGTAGAGAAACCGGCTAAACTTGCTGCCGCAAAATCTGCAATGATGGAGATAATCGCGAAATTTCAGCAGGATCTCACCTGCCGTTCGGTGAGAATAATTATTGATGTGGATCCTCAGTAGTATCAACAATTAAAAATAAATCTTCATTATCTTTTTTCATCAGGTACCTTTCCCGAGCAAATTTTTCGAGTTGGGAACTGTCGTTCATCAGCCCATAAGATAAAGCCGAATCCTTCCGAATCTCCTGCAAATAATACTGTTTAGCCTGATACAACGAATCGAGTTTTGCCTGCAACTTGTTTCTTGTCAGAAGGTTGTTGCTGTCGAAAAACACCATCCATGCCACAAATGCCACCGTTGTCAGGAAGTATTTGTTAATCAATACATAGAAGATTTTTTTCAAGATTACCATACAGTTTTTGGATAGGACTATTCAACCATTTTTTTAAGGTAATTGTAGATTTCGATTTGTGATCTGACAGGCGGTCCGTCGGTTTTTTTATATTGATTGGGTTCGTCAGCGCCAATGATTCTGGCTTTAACATTGTCAGAAAGTTGGATATCAAGCATTTTCTTTAACTGCCATTGAATTTCCAGGTCGAGAATTGGTGTAGCCACTTCAATGCGGTTGTCGAAATTACGAACCATCCAGTCGGCTGAAGTAATGTAATACAAATTGTCGCCTCCGTTGCAGTAAACCAGAATTCGCGCATGTTCAAGGAACCGGTCAACTATGCTGATCGCTTCGATGTTATCGCTGATACCGGGAATGCCGGGAATCAGGGTGCAGATACCTCTGACGATAAGTTTGATCTTTACCCCTGCCTGACTTGCTTTATAAAGTTTTTTAACCATCGTTGCATCCACGAGGCTGTTTAGTTTCAAAATTACCCATGCCTCTTTTCCCAGCGCCGCGTTTCGCATTTCATTATTCAGCATTTTAATATAGAAATTTCGCATGTTCACCGGGGCGACAATCAGCGCTTTGAATTTAAATGGACGGTAACTCTCTTCGATTAGGTGAAAGGCGTTTACAACATCGGTGCAAATAGTCTGATTTGCCGTTAGCAAACTAACGTCGGAATAGATACGGGCTGTGTCTTCATTGAAGTTTCCGGTGCCGATAAAAGCATAGAAAAAATTTGCCGCATTCTCTTTTCGCCGGATTAGAAGCAGTTTGCTGTGAACCTTAAATCCCGGAATACTGTGAATAACTTTTACGCCCTCTTCACGCAACCGTTCTGTCCACAAAATATTGGCTTCTTCATCAAAACGCGCCTGAAGTTCCATGAACGCGGTGACATACTTTCCGTTTCTCGCTGCGTTAATCAGCGCATTGATTATACTAGAGTTTTTGGCGGCGCGGTAAATGGTCATCTTAATTGACCTGACCTTTGGATCAATAGACGCTTCGCGAAGCAAGTCAATTATGTACTGGAATGACTGGTAAGGGTATTGAAGCAGGATATCTTTTTCTCTGATGGAGGTAAGAATGCTCCTGTTCGGGGGGAGGTCTTTATGGGTTAAAGGAATGAGCGGCGGATATTCAAGTTCCCTGTGATCAAGATTTGGAAAGCTCATAAAATCCTTGAAATTATGATATCTTCCTCCGCCTCTGATGGGATCATCCTTAGTAATATCAAGTCTTTTAGAGATTATTTTCAGCAGATCGGCGGGAATGGATTTGTCGTAAACAAACCTCACCGGTATTCCGCGTTTACGTTGTTTCAGGCTTTCCGACATGATTTCGAGAAAGCTCTTGGAAACGTCGGTGTCAATATCAATCTCCGCATCGCGTGTAATTTTAACGGTATATGCTGAAAATGAATCGTAACCAAAGATTGAAAAAATATCGGACAGGCAGTACCTCACAACATCGTCAAGCAGGATGATAAACCTTTTTTCGCCTTCCTGCGGAAGAATGAGAAATCGCGAAATGGTTTTTGTCGGAATCTCAATCAGGGCATAATCATCCTTAAGAGCCTTATCAATTCGTCCAACTGTAACGGCAAGGTAAATGGATTTATCGCGCAATGAAGAAATATCGCGCAAACTGCTGATCATGATAGGGAAAAGGGCAACCCGGACTTTTTCGTTGAAATATTTTCTTACAAAAGCGCCCTGTGATTTGGTGAGGTGCGTTTCATCAATGATAAAAATATCCTGTTTTTTCAGGTCGGTGAGTATATTTTCATAAACTTCCATGAATTCGCGTTCCTGGCGCTGAACCAATTCGCCAATCTCTTTAAGGGCTTTGCGTGGATTTACCGGGGTATCATACTGGATACGTTCAACTTTCAACATTCTGTTAAGGGTTGCCACGCGTACCCGGAAAAATTCATCGCGGTTATTTGAAAAAATTCCAAGAAATTTTAACCGCTCCAGCAGTGGATTTCGTGGATCGGCTGCTTCCTGTAATACACGCCCATTGAAATAGAGCCAGTTCAGGTCGCGGTTTAGAATAGGAGCTCTTCCTTTAGTTGTCATCTGATTTCAGCATTTTTGGGAAAACAACAAACTCCTGTTTTGCTTCCACCGATGGAATATGCTCCCATTTTTCCGTGTCGAAGGAAAGACAAACAACACATGAGGTTGGCATATTGTCAATTCCCGGATGCAAAAACAAGTTTGCCAGGTTGGTAATTGTTGGGTTGTGTCCGAAGATCATCAACGAATTCAGATTATTTGCAGCGCCATAAACAATATCGAGAATACGGTCGTAATAACCATCGTAAATTTTCCGGTCTGTTTTGATTTTGGATATCGGATAATCTAATCCGGCAGCAATAATTTTGGCGGTTTCATAAGCTCTCACCGCCGGACTTGAGATAATCAAATCAATGTTTGTACCACGCTTTTGCAGGAAATCCAGTACCAACATGGTTTTTTTCACCCCTTTGGGAATAAGCGGTCTGTCTGCATCCGAAACCCCCGGCATCTCCCAGGAGGCTTTAGCGTGTCGGATTAAGTATAATGTTTTCATGAGGTTTAGTTTTAAACTCCCCCTCCCTTCTTTGGGGAAGGGGCCGGGGGTTGGGGTCTTTGAGCCGGGGGCCGGGGACTTTGGGGTGTGGTCTGTAATTGGTTGTGAAAGGTGACCGGGGGCAGATCAATAAGCAAACAATGGAAACTCAGCCATCATCTGATTGACCTTTGAGCGAACCATAAGGATTTTTGCTTCGTTTTCAATATCGCTGATTACTTCGTCCATGAGGTCAACTATTTTCGGCATCTCTTTTTCGCTGAGTCCTCTTGTGGTCAAAGCCGGGGTTCCAACGCGTAAACCAGATGTTTGAAAAGGAGAGCGGCTGTCGAATGGAACCATATTCTTATTAACGGTGATGTCGGCTTTTACCAAAATATTTTCAACCTGTTTTCCTGTAATGTTGGGAAATTTAGAACGAAGGTCAATTAGCATCAGGTGATTGTCAGTTCCTCCTGAAATTACGTGATAACCCTTATCCATAAAGGCTTTTGCCATGGCGGCTGCATTCTTCTGCACCTGGAGAACATAGTCCATATATTCATCGGAAAGCGCTTCGAAGAATGAAACTGCTTTAGCCGCAATAACGTGTTCCAGCGGACCTCCCTGTATGCCGGGAAATACGGCAGAATCAAGTAACTGCGACATCATTTTGATTTCACCTTTGGGAGTTTTCAAGCCCCATGGATTTTCAAAATCCTTACCAATCAGGATCATTCCTCCGCGGGGACCGCGCAGGGTTTTGTGAGTGGTTGTGGTGACAATGTGGCAATGGGGCATTGGGTCGTTCAAAAGTCCGCGGGCAATCAAACCTGCCGGGTGGGCAATGTCTGCCATCAGAATGGCGCCAATCTGGTCGGCGATACTACGCATACGTTTGTAGTCCCAGTCGCGGGAGTAAGCGGAAGCTCCGGCAATAATCAGTTTGGGTTTGAGCGCCAACGCCTTCTCTTCCATTTTATCATAATTGATCACCCCGGTTTCCTGCTCAACCTGATAAGCGATGGCGTTATAAAGTATTCCGGATGAGTTGACCAGCGATCCGTGCGAAAGATGTCCGCCATGAGCGAGATCAAGCCCCATGAAAGTGTCGCCCGGTTTAAGGCAGGTCATCAGCACAGCCATGTTTGCCTGTGCGCCTGAATGTGGCTGAACATTTGCCCATTCGGCATTGAACAGTTCTTTAGCTCGGTCAATGGCGAGCTGTTCCGAAATGTCAACATTCTGACATCCGCCATAATATCTCTTTCCAGGATATCCTTCCGCGTATTTGTTTGTGAGGCAGGAACCCATGGCTTTCAATACCTGGTCGCTGACAAAGTTTTCCGAAGCAATCAGTTCCAAACCCGCAGTCTGACGATGCAATTCATCCTTAATGATATTGAAAATAGCGCTATCTTTTTTCATAACAGATTAAAATTTTGGCGTTTATAACACGTTTGATGGAATAAGTTCTTTCGAAGGAACAAAAGTAAAGTTATTTCAGAGAATATATGGATATTTGCTATTTAAAAGTACGTTGTTTGAAGTTACCCGGCGTGAAATATTTGATTTCTCTGTTTTTTATCATTTCTATTTTTCCCGGATATGCACAATTAACCGGCGGGGAAAATGACACAATTAATCCCGGTGTTCCTGTTACGCTTACTGCAACTTATGGTCTGATCGGAATCGGCATTTCCTCAAAACAGAATAATGAGGACTGGGTGCAGGGTCCATTTCCGATTGGATTTGGATTTTCTTTTTTCGGCGATCCATATCATGAGTTTTGGGTAGGTGCAAACGGTTGGATCAGTTTCAGTCCTAATCCTAATTCCAATGGGATCCGGGAGGCATTTTTCATTCCGAGCGCGGCAACCAATAATCCAAAAAACTGTATCTGCGGGCCTTTCCAGGATCTTTACCCCGCCATGGATGGAAGCCCGTACATCTTCTACCAGACTATCGGAACTGCGCCAAACCGTAAGTTGGTTGTGATGTGGTGTGAATGTCCGATGTATATCTGCACAGATCTAACGGTAACATTTCAGATTGTGCTTAATGAAGCAGATTACACTATTGAGAACCATATTTTCAGGAAACCTGCCTGCCCTGATAATTATAGCAACAAGGCGACGCTCGGATTACAGGACGGAACAGGGTACGTTGGTTTTGCGGTTCCGGGTTATAACGCCAGCTCATGGAGTTCCGATACCATGGCATGGAAATATATACCAACATCGGTTGACAGTTTTCAGATTGCCCGGATTCCATATAAATTCCAACCCATAACGCCTGGCGATAAAATCAGTTTCCGGTGGTACTCCGGCAGCGAATATCTTTCAGATCAGCAGAGTATTACTGTGGCGCCAGAGGAAACCACAACATATACCGTCTATTGTACTCTTTGCAGCGGTATGGAATTCAAAGCCGAGGTCATTGTATTTGTTGTACCATACATCCCAAATTCTTTTACGCCCAATGGCGATGGCGTCAATGATAATTTTAAAATTATCGGACTGCCTTTTGAAAACATTACCCAGTTCAACCTTCAGATTTTCAATCGCTGGGGGCAGTCGGTTTTCTACACAAATGATATCCGCGATTCATGGGATGGTAAATTCAACGGGGAGTATTGCCCGGAAGGCTACTATGTTTGGGTTATCTATTATGAGGACAACAAAAAAACAAGAACGAGTAACAAGGGCACGCTTATGTTGCTTCGGTGATTGAATGAATAATAGCGCAATCGAATAATGACGCCCTTTGCATTAATAATATTATCTTTACTACTCAATTACTAACTTCTTTCACACTGCTATTATGAAGATAACTTTTTACGGCGCTGCGGGCGGCGTTACCGGCGCCTCTTATTTCTGCGAATCCGAAACCGCCCGGATTCTGATTGATTGCGGAATGTTCCAGGGAAACAAGCAATCAGAAACGATGAACAAAAAACCGCCGCCAGTTGATTATAGAAACCTCGACGCCATTGTGCTCACCCACGCCCATCTTGACCATTGCGGAAGATTGCCTCTCGCTATAAAGGCAGGTTATTCGGGACCGGTTTTTGCCACGCCAGCCACCATGGACCTCGTTGCTCTTGTTTTACGCGATTCGCTTAAAGTTCAGAATTCTGACCTTGAAAAACTGAACCGGATGCTGGTAAGGCTGGGAAAACCTAAGTTTGAACCGCTTTATGATGAACAGGATGTGGAAGAGGCTATCAGCTTGTTAAAGCCGATGGTTTATCATCAACCGCTGATTGTTGCTCCAGGCATGGAAATTATTGTCAGAGAAGCCGGTCATATCCTTGGATCGGGAACGTTAAAACTCACTATTTTTGAAGAAAAGAAAAAGAAATCGGTGATTTTTTCGGGCGATGTTGGCGCCAAAGGAATGCCAATTGTTCGCGATCCCGAAACATTTCATGAAGCCGATATGGTTATCATGGAATCAACTTATGGCGACCGCGATCACAAACCGTTGCAGGATACCATAAATGAGGCAATTGACATTATCCGGGAGGCGCTGCATAAAAAAGGAAAGATACTCGTGCCTTCCTTTGCAATTGGGCGTACCCAGGATGTTCTTTATTACATAGAGCAGGCTTTCAGGCAAGGCGGGCTGCCGAGGTTTCCGATTTATATTGATAGCCCGATGGCAATTGAAGCTTCGAGAATATATATGGATCATCCCGAGTTGTTTGATGATGAGATGCTGGAGTTTCTAAAAAGCGGGGAAATGGAACGCGATAAAGGATATATTCGCCCCACCCAAAGCGCTGAAGAATCAAAAGCATTGAACGATATTAAAGGTCCCTGTATGATCATTGCAGGCTCGGGAATGTGTAACGCCGGTCGTATTCAACATCACCTGCGGCACAACCTGTGGAAACCCGAAACTTCTGTGTTGATTGTAGGTTACCAGGCTGCCGGAACGCTTGGTCGAAAACTGGTTAATGATGAAAAAACTGTAAAGATTTTCGGAGAGAGGATTGCCGTAAGGGCTGCCATTCATAAACTCGGCGGATTCAGCGCGCATGCAGGTCAGTCCGAATTGCTTAAATGGTTTAATTCGCTTGCTCCGGCTCGTCCGCGAATTGTACTTACACATGGTGAAGATGTAGCTCG
This sequence comes from Bacteroidota bacterium, assembly GCA_037131145.1. Classification (GTDB taxonomy): domain Bacteria; phylum Bacteroidota; class Bacteroidia; order Bacteroidales; family FEN-979; genus CAIVAT01. Next base: position 7,313 of record JBAXRP010000002.1, on the reverse strand, counting down.
TGAAACGCTGTCGGGTATTCTCACGCACCGCTACGGAATTCAGCCGGCTCTTCCTGAATATGGAGAAACTATATCAATTTAGACACTTGAATTGCCCCGACCTTTAGGTCGGGGATATGGAAACTAAGATTTAATAAATAAACTAATGAACAAACAATTTCGTCGCACTAAAATCGTAGCTACAATCGGACCTGCCAGCAGCAGTCCGGAAATGATCCGGCAACTGATTTCAGCGGGAATGGATGTAGCCCGACTGAATTTCTCTCATGGAAATTATGAGGATCATGCCGCAGTAATCCAATCGCTCCGAAATATTTCGGATGAACTTTCCATGCCGATAACTATTCTCCAGGACCTTCAGGGTCCCAAGATCAGGGTTGGCAAACTTCCGGGTGGCAAGATTGATATTGTTCAAGGACAGATTGTGACTCTGCTGCCGGAATCGGAGTTTACAGGCGCTCCGGCAACTATTCCCATTGACTACTCTTACGTTTCGGAGGAGGCAAAGCCAGGTATGCAGGTATTGCTTGCCGACGGACTATTTGAGCTGGAGGTGACAGAAATAACCGGAAAAGATGTGAAGTGCCGCGTTATTGAAGGCGGTTGCCTGACCGACCGCAAAGGGGTCAATTTCCCAAACCTGAATCTTCGGCTTCCCTCCTTGACTGAAAAGGATATTCAAGACCTGGAATTTGGTCTTTCCCAGAATGTGGACTGGATTTCGCTCAGTTTTGTCAGATCGGCTGATGATGTTGTTTTGCTGAGAAAACTCATCAACGACCAGGGATTTCAAAAGCCCATCATTGCAAAAATAGAGAAACCGCAGGCAATTGAGCGCCTTGAGGAGATCGTTGCCGCAGTGAACGGCATTATGGTTGCGCGGGGCGACCTCGGCGTTGAAATGAGTCCTGAAAAGGTTCCAATGCTACAAAAGAGAATTATTGAACTTTGCAACCGATCCGGAAAAACTGTGATAACAGCCACACAGATGCTCGAAAGCATGATCCATGAACCTCGTCCCACGAGGGCTGAAGCCAGCGATGTTGCCAACGCCATTATTGATGGAACAGATGCTATCATGCTTTCGGGTGAAACAGCGATGGGCAGTTTTCCTGTTAAAGCTGTGGAAATGATGGCGCGGATTTCTCTTGATGTGGAGGCAAAGATTGATTTCAAAACCTATCCTCATATTGACCATTCCCCATTGACTGCGCTGGGCGCCGCCGCTAATCATTTATCCAAAGTTATAAACCCGGCATGCATTGTGGTACTCACCGCGAGCGGGCGCAGCGCGCAGTTTGTCGCCACCGAAAGACCCACCGTTCCAATCTATGCCTTCACAACACATACAGCCGTTTATCATGCTTTGAATTTATTATGGGGTATCAAACCGATTCTTATCCATGAACATCCCGATAACTTTGAGGCGATGCTCCTGATGGCTGAGAACAACCTCCTATCTCACAAACTTATTCGTCCCGGAGATACTATCGTTTTTCTTGGTGGTATCCCGGCTCATAAACCTGGCGGAACCAATTTTCTTAAAATTCATACAACCGGGTTATAGTTTTTCGGGTAAAATTTCCTTTCTTTGTACCAATTCAAATAAAAAAATCCTTATGAAAAGAAACTCTTTATTAATTACCGTAATGTTTTTCATCTCAACGGTTATAATTGCACAAGCCGTTGAGGTTACCCCATTTGGCGGGTATGTTTTTCCAGGCACAATGAATGCCAATGGCGGTGAAATCCGTTTCAACGGAAATGCCCAGTATGGCGGGATGATTAGTATCGCCGTTAGCCGCGTAATGGACGTGGACCTGATATACAACCGTAGTGACACCAAAGCCGACGTCAATTCATACAATATTATAGGAGGTAACATCTGGCAGGTTCCACTGAGTATCAATTATATGCATGTTGGATTTACAAAAAATTTCAGAATAAATCAGATGGTTTCACCTTTCGTTGGATTAAATCTTGGCGCCAGCCTGTTTTATCCAAAGGAGAATTATCAGGAAGAGTGGTTTTTCTCGATGGGGCTGAATGGCGGAGCCAAGTTCTATCTCAGTAAAAGAGTTGGTTTTCGTCTTCAAGCCCAGGCTTTCATGCCAATTCAGGGGTCAGGTTTTTCTTTTTTCGCAGGTTCAGGAGGTTCAGGCGGCGGCGTTTCCGTTTACTCGTCTCTGTTTCAGTTTGGATTTACAGGGGGATTGATTTTCCGGCTGGGCAATGTAATTCAATATTAATTTCAATAGTTCGGTAACATGAGAAAGATGGTTTTACCCGTCATGGGGCTTGCATGTACTTGCTTTCTTATTACATATTTGACATTGTCGGGCGCTTGCCAGAATGCGGCAAAAAAATCCACATCTGATAATGCTTCCAATGTGAGTAGTTCCTGGCCCAAAGAGATCAATACTGCCAATCGAAGGATAATCATCTATCAACCGCAGCCTGATTCACTAATTGGGAATAAACTCTATGCAAGGGCAGCCGTCCAGATAATAAAAACAGGCGAATCCCCCGTTTTTGGCGCCATCTGGGTAATGACTACGATTAGCGCCGATCGCGAAACGCGTCAGATTATTCTGGTGAATGCAACTATTCTTAATGTCAGGTTTCCCGGTCAGGATTCTATCCCTAAAGAAAAGATAGAAGCTTTCAGGAATCTGCTTGAAACGGAAATTCCGAAATGGGAAATCAATTCAACCATTGATGAATTAACGGTAACATTAAAGGAGAATGCCTCGGTAATCAAACAAACCTCCAATTACGACAATACCCCGCCGGAGATCATCTTTATGACAAAACCGACGATTCTCGTAATGTTTGACGGGGAACCTTCCTTCAAAACCCATGACAAATCCGGCGTTATGCGCGCTGTCAACACCCCTTTTTTCGTCGTGCAATACCCCAGAGACCAGCAATATTACCTTTACGGCAATACCTACTGGTTCAAAACAAGGGATGTATTAAAGGGCGACTGGACTGCTGTTAAGGATCCTCCGGCAGAAATCAGAAAACTTCAAAAAGATATGCAGGGCAATGATACAATCGCTGAACCTAAACCTGCGGCGCAATCAAAGGATCAGGCAAAAGAGCAAATAGTGATTCCACAAATCATAGTAAGGACTAAACCATCTGAACTTTTACAGTCGGATGGCAAGCCCGATTTCGCGCCCATTCAAGGAACGCAACTGCTGTACATGACCAATACAGACAACAATATATTCATGTCCATTGACAAGCAGTTGTACTACATCCTGATATCCGGGAGGTGGTATTCTTCTCTTGCAATGACTGGTCCCTGGACGTTCAATGCTTCAGATAAATTGCCAGCCGATTTCACAAAGATCCCGGAAGGGTCGGATAAAGACGTTGTACTCGCTTCTGTTGCAGGAACGGATGCGGCAAAGGAGGCTGTGATGGACGCTCAGATTCCGCAAACAGCGGCAGTTGACAGAAAAACTGCCACCTGCACAGTAAAATATGACGGCGATCCAAAGTTTGAACAAATCAAAGGAACTCTGCTCTATCGCGGCGCCAACACCAGTTCAACTGTGATTTTGTCGAACAAAACTTACTACGTATGCGAGAACGCTGTATGGTTTACGGGAGCCGCACCGGATGGACCCTGGGCTGTTGCGACAGAGCTGCCGGCTGAAATTCAGAAAATACCGCCCGAAGATCCTGCCTATAATGTGAAGTATGTTTACATTTATGATGTTCAGCCAACAGTGGTTTACATGGGATATGTGCCCGGTTATATGGGATGCTATGTTTACGGACCAACTGTTGTTTACGGCTCCGGTTATCCTTATCCCGGCTGGTATGGCTCCTACTATTATCCACGACCTGTTACCTGGGGTTTCAGCATGAACTACAATCCATGGACTGGCTGGAGCATGGGCTTTGGGGTTTCATACCAATGCTTCCATGTTGGCTTTGGAAGTCCGATGTACCATGGCGGCTGGTGGGGACCACCCATGTATCGCCCACCTTATGCAATGACATACAACCATTACTACGGCAGAGGTCCGGTTTATGTGCGGAATACGAATATCACCGTAAATAATTACAACCGGAATAATTTTAACCAGAACAGCATTTACAACAACCATAACCGCGGCGTACAGCCGGTAGCCAACCCGGCGAACAGACAACCCGGAACAGCGGGAACATTTCCGTCAACAAAGCCTACCAAACAACCTGGGTCGCGAGCAGGCGCCGGACAGAGTCCTTCGCGTGATGTGCAGGCAGGTCAGGTTAATCGCGCAACGAGGTCGCAGGGTACAAAAAACAATGTTTATACCGACCGCACCGGAAATGTTTACCGTAACGACGGGAACAAATGGGAACAGAATACAGGAAAAAACTGGCAGCAGGCTGACCGGTCGTCATCGTCGGTGAAACCGGGCAATCCCACTTCTCCTTCAACAAGACCAGCCGATACAAGACAATCGCCTTCAACTCGCGAATCTTCAGGGTTTGACCGCCAGCAGATGGATCGCCAAAGTCAGCAGCGCGACAGAGGAGCTCAAAACCAGATTAACAACGCCAATTTTCAGCGCAGCAGCGGAGGAAATCGCGGTAATTTTGGCGGCGGCGGCGGCGGCGGCGGAATGAGGGGAGGAAGAAGATAACCAGCCATTATCGCGTTAATAAACAAATATTGAGGACTATGAAACATTGTTGTATTTCGTTGATAATACTCTGGCTGATTTCGTTGTCGGTTTACGCTCAGGACTCGGTCACGTTTGCCGGAAATGAAAATAGAAAGCAGATTTCACTGAAGCCATACCATCGGAATGTGATCAAATTCAATCCAACTCCGATGCTTATCTGGACAAGTTTAAGGAATATTACTTTTAGTTATGAAAGGGTATTAAATCACAACCAATCTCTCGTTATTCAACTGGGGTATCTTGAATTTCCCGCGCTTTTTAAAGATACTATTCTTCACCTTGTTTCAATCTCAAGCCATCAGAAATGGGGAATGAATTTCCTTGTTGAATACCGTTTTTATCCTGGAAAACGAAACAGGCGACCCGCTCCCGACGGACTTTATCTGGGACCCTACCTTTCCTATTATGGGTTTCACTTCAAAAACGGGCTTGATGTGTTGAATACCAATACTGACGCTCATGCAAGTCTGAGAGGAGATTTCAATATCGCCAACCTTGGGCTGAGTCTTGGCTACCAATTTATTTTCTGGAAACGGATTTCTCTCGACCTTCTTTTGTTTGGTCCATCGCTGAGCATGATTTCTGCCGACTTTCGACTTGATGGCGATTTGGACGAAAGCAAGATCAGCGATATTGATAAAGAGATAATCAATAAACTAATTGAAAGATTTCCAATTATAGGGACCCTTTTCAGCGGGGAAGTACTCCGATACACAGGCTATAAACTGCAATTAAGCCCCGGATTCAGATACTCAATTCAGTTCGGATTTCACTTTTAAAAGCCAAAGCCTGCGGCTCATAGGCGGAGGCTAGCGATACAGACAAAGATAAGCCGCATCAGCAGCTATCCTCAGCTTGAATTTTTTATCCTTAGGCACTATGAAAGTATCAAACGGGTTATAATATTTCCATTCCGTTTGGTCGGGAAGTTGAACTTCCATAACTCCCGAAATTACAGTCATGTATTCAACCGTTGAAGTCCCAAATTCATAATCACCCGGCGCCATAACTCCCATTGTTGCAGGTCCGTCAGGCGTGGTGAAGGCAATGGATTTTACCTTTCCGTCGAAATATTCATTTGTTTTGAACATAGCTTTTCTTAGGTATTCAAATGAGGCAATTGTGGTTTAAATTAACGAACAATTAGAACCAGTCCGACTTTCAAATTGAGCATCTGAAGATTTTTGGAAGCCCAGTTGTTGGCAAATTCAATTTTATTTGTGGTCCATTTGTAATTAAATGCAACCAAGGCGCCCCAGCTTGAATAGTTTCCAAATTTAATGAGGGCTCCAACTTCTGGCGTAAGAGAGAAGTCCCAGCGGGTTTTATAGATGTCATATTCCTGAATCATCAGGTGATGTTCCATATAGTCGCCGCCGATGCCAAGACCGATATATGGAGAGACCATTTTCCCCGGCATAATATGATAAGCAATGACTCCCTGAAATGGCACCATCCAGGTAAACCGGTAGTTGGTTGCCGTTATTGCCCCGCCATCTTCGCCATAATATGTCTCATAACCATAACTCTGGCTTACGCGCTGCCATAAAATGTTGAAACCTGCAACCAGACCTCCTTTAATAAAATATCGTCCGCCAAGGTCAAAACCCGCAGGACTGGCATTGCCAACCCATTTGTTGAAATCACCCATGGTGAAAGTGGTATTCCAGGAAAATGTATAATAGGATCCAGGTGTGAATCCCAGTGAGGAAGGTGTATCCTGTGCCTGAGCGACGCTTACAGTTATGACCATCGCAAGAATAGCAATAAATATCTTTTTCATATTGAATCTTGTTTAATATTATTAATGTTGAACCGGAAAACCAGTTGTTTGCTTAAATGCCTGATCAATGCATTGCTCTATCTGAGCAGTAGTGTGATCTCCTGTAAGCAGCCCGCGGATATAAGCATTCCAGCGAACAGGAATTTTTTTATCCGTAGTTGGATGTTTAACATCCATCATATCTATAAGGATTGTCCCTGTGGAATAGGTGGTAATGTAGGCAGGATAATAGGGATAATAATATCCGCCGCCGCCCCAGTAATTGGGAGGGTAATAACCCGGATAACCCCAGTACCAACCGGGATAGTAAACATTGATATTGACATTTTTAATATATGAAACTCCGATATAAAGATCAGCGGTTTTCGCATCGGCAGTTCTTTGGTACCCCCTGCTCGTCATGTTTTGTGAAATCCGCGCAGTAAGCGCCTGTATGTCGGCGCTGGTTTTCATTCCACTGTCTTTGTCAGAAATGATTGCGATGGAGTCGCTCATGTAAAAATAAGTGAATTTTGTTAAATCAACCGATGTATCATATTTGGTGTAGATTACCAAATCTTCGAGCAACCGGTCTGATGATGGCGGGTATTTCGTACATGATGCCAGGAAAAGTCCTGCGCCAAGCAAAAGAAGGATCAGTTTTGTTTTCATAGTGTTTTAGGTTTGTTGGTGCAAATATATTGAATAATTGGTTGGCTGCTGATTTTTTTAAACTGCTAATTTGCTTTAATCAAGCCGATCGTTATTAAGGCTAATTAAATCTCTTTCGATAATCATGTCATCCCTACGGGATTCTGTTTCAAACTCAATCTTTTCAATCTACAATCATGTCATCCCTTCGG
>JBAXRP010000001.1:0-71117 GCA_037131145.1 Bacteroidota bacterium | reverse complement strand
AATTTTAGCTTTTCATACGGAAAGATAAAAGTATTTCTCGAAAACTCCAGCCAAATACGTTAACTGCCCATTGGTTCCAGCGTCTTTTCCTGTAAATGATGAATTCTGTTATTGAGATCAACTGTTCATATCATAACCCTTTATTCTCAAATTTTTTGCCCCATGAAAAAACTTCTTATCCTCACAGGTTTCATTTTTTTCTGTAGCCTGCAACCGCTGCTTGCCACCAACGTTTCCGGTGTTATTTCTTCAAATACCACATGGAATATGGCCGGGAGCCCATACATCGTGACTTCCTACATAACAGTAAACAACGGAGCAACCCTGACGGTAGAATCCGGGGTGACCGTCAAATTCGACGATGGCCAGTACATGCTGGTATATGGCGCCATGAATGCCACCGGCGTTACCTTCACTTCGAACAACGCAAGCCCCACCCCGGGAATCTGGTCGTATATTCAAACCGGGGGAACCACGGCCACGGATATCGGTTCGGTCAACCTGAACGGCTGCCAGGTGCTGTATGCAACTACCTTTTCGGTTTACAGGGGAAAGGCAACATTGACCAATACGGATTTGCTCAATTTCAATACCAACGGCGTGAGTGTCCAGGCGAATGGCCGGTTTAAGATGACCGGCGGAAGCATCAACACCAACAGCGCCACTGCGGCATCCTCTTATGCCGGTATCCTTGGGAATACAAGCTCCATAGATACCCTGTCGGGCGTGACGATCCAGCATTTTCAGTATGGCATCAACCTTCAGCAAGGTTCGGCTTTTGATCTTACCAATACCATCATCACGGCCTGCAACTGGCCGTTGTGCTACCAGGGAGCCGCCGACCTGGGCTTGCATGGGATCAATTCGTTCACCGGGAATACCAATTCGATGGTGAATTTTTCATTCAGCAGCGTAACTGGTGCAATGATACTTCCGACAATAAACATCCCATATTATTTTTCGGCTCAAATTACGATCCAGCACGGTGCAAGCATGACGATTCAACCCGGAAACATTATTAAGATGGCGCCGGGTCAGTGGCTCGGTGTGTATGGCCAGCTCAATGCTACAAACACCATCTTTACTTCAGGAAATGCTACGCCGGCGCCCGGCGATTGGGGTTATATCCAGGTTGGTTCACCAACGCTGGCTGATTCAGGAAGGGTGACGCTAACCTCCTGCCAGATTCAGTATGCTTCTCAGTTTTACGTGTATAACGGAAAAGCCTCGCTGCTGAATACCGACCTGCAGAATTTCAGTTCCTCCGGCGCTCAGGTTCAGTCTTATGGAAACCTGGTCATGACCGGTGGGACCATTACTACAACAAGCGCATCTGCCGCATCCTCCGGATATGTGATTTATACGGACAACAATGCGCGTGCTACATTTTCCGGTGTTGCCATGCAGAACATGCAATATGGCATTTATCTGAATGCCCATGCAAAAATCAACATTGCCGGCATAACGATCTCAAACTGCAAATGGCCGGTGTTTTATGCCGCTTCGGCTGATCTTGTAACAACAGGCACAAATACCATGAGTGGCAATGTAAACAAAGCTGCCTACATGGGTTTTTACAATTTTTCTGATACACTGGTCCTCCCCGAACTGCCGGTTCCCTATTATTTCCCGAATACCATGACGATCAATGCCGGCGGCCGGATGGTGATCGCCTCGGCCAGTATCCTGAAATTCCAGGATTATATTGCGCTCGACGTGAACGGTACACTTGTGGCAGAAGCCGCTCCCGGGGAGAACATTTTTTTTACAAGTTACAAGGATGACAACTGGGGCGGCGACACCAACAATGATGGCACAAACACAACACCTGCATCGGGCAACTGGTATGGCGTTCGGTTTAACGATGCGAGCAATGATGCAACCTGCCTGATGCGCCGTTGCAAGCTCCGTTATGCAGGATGCGGCAACATCGGGGGCATCTCCATGTACAATGCAAGCCCAACCATCGACCAATGCGACCTCTCGATCAATTACTTCGGAGCTTATATGCAATATGTTTCCAACCCGGCATTTTCAAACAATACGGTCGGTTCCAGCCAAATGACGCCAATCGCCCTGTCGTACGAGGCAAATCCGGTACTATCGAACAATACCCTTTCTTTTTCCGACAACGCCTACGATGCAATCGGTTTGCTGGGAGGCACCATGACCGCTGATGCCGTGCTTCCGGTCAGGAACTTTACTTCTGTTCCCAACATCACCTACCTGATGCTCGACAACATAACCGTACCTCAGGGAAAGACGCTGACGATCAACAAAGGAGTAGTCATCAAAACCTATTATCCTACAAGCTCCTATTATGTTTACAGGAAGTTTATCGTAGAGGGGAAATTGATTGCCGTTGGCACTTCTGACAGCATGATCGTACTTACTTCTGCCAGGGATGACAATTTCGGAAACCCGTTCGACACCAACAAGGATGGCTCGCAAACAAGCCCCACGATCGGCGATTGGGGAGGTTTTCTGTTCACGACTACCTCGGATACCGCCAGCAGGCTTGATTACTGCCGGATCTATTACGGTGACAACAATGATCATTTCATTTTTATTGATCACAATAACTGGCGTCAATGCAGGGGTGGCCAGATCACCCTGGAGAATGCCAGTCCGGCTATTACAAATTGCGTGATCAAACACAATGAATTTGGGGTCTATTGTGCCGGGAACAGCCACCCAAGGATTTTCAACAACTCCTTTGACCATTCCACGGTGGTGGCGGTGGCCAAATCTATTTCGGCAAACCCCTATTTTGCCGGGAATACCATGGTGAATTGCGGATTCACGGCGTTGGGCATCATCGGTGAGCAGTTGGGTTCAGGCGGAACCCTGGTCAAACAAAATTTTGCAGGGTACGCCAATATCACCTACCTGCTTTTGGATGAACTGTTCATTAACGCCGGAACTAATGTAACGATTGATTCGGGCGTTGTGATCAAGGTGAATACAACTGCCGACAGAAGGCGGATAGAGGTGAACGGCGGCCTGAAGATCAACGGCGGATCTTTGCCCGGAAACGAAGTGGTTTTCACCTCTGCCAAAGATGACAATGCAGGCAACCCTGGCGACTCCAACAACGACGGGAGCCAGACATCGCCTGCGGGTGGGGACTGGGGCAGGATCCAGTACAACGAAACCAGCGACGACCTTTTCTGCAAGGTGAAAAACGCCAAAGTAAAATATGGCGGTTTTACTGCTTATTGGTCGGACACAAAAGGCGGCATGCTCGCTTTCGTTTCTGCCAATACGTCAGTTTCAAATGCATCTCTTTCAAGTTCTTTGAACTATGGTTTCTGGATTGATGGTTCATCGGTTACCGTAATCAACGGGGCCACCATCCAGAATTGTGTCAAGGATCCAATTGCCATGTCGTTGACTTCAGATCCGCAACTGGACAATATTTCGTTTGTAAACAATGCGAGCAACGGCCTCCGGATCATTGAAGGGACATTATCTTCAAACGCAACATTAAAAAAGAGAAATGTTGCGGGTTATACAAACATCGCATACCTGGTTCAGCAATTAACCATTGACGCAAATGCCATCCTAACCATTGAGCCAGGGGTTGTCATCAAATTTCCATATTATGATTTCTGGAATAGTTATTCCAGTAAAGGTTACATTACCATCAACGGGAAATTATCGGCAGTCGGGACCGCTTCGGAGCCCATTGTTTTTACCTCCAACCGTGACGACTCGAAAGGAGGAGATACCAACAATGACGGCAATAGTACCATCCCGCAGAAAGGAGACTGGCGTTACATCGAATTTAACAGCTCGGGCAATTCCCAGCCAAATGAAATGGAAAACTGTCTTTTCAGTTATGGAGGTGCATTTTTTCCTTATTCTGACAATCCGCAGTATTATTTTAAACGATTTGGTGAAATATGCATTAACAGTACGTCGGTCATCATCGATAGCTGTGTATTTGAACATTCAGGAAGTTCTGGCATCGGCATATATGGAAATTCCTCCCCGGTAATCTCAAACACTGAATTCAGCAATATAGCCTCCACTCCGGTAACAATGAGCTTATTTTCAAATCCTGTTTTCGGGAACAACAACATCGTTTCAAATGTTGGATTGTTTGGTTTGGGCGTAGCTGTTGAAAATTACTCAATTGATGATACGGTGATCAAAAGGAATTTTGCGGGAATACAGAATATTACCTATATAATGTTTGGCGCTTACGATGGCAACTATTATAATTCCTCCATCAATAGTGGAACAACCATCAGTGTGCCGGAGGGAATCGTGTTCAAATATCAGGCGTATTACAATAACGGATCCCTGGGGCAATTAAATTCCCGTTGTCTTGATATCAACGGCGCTTTGAAAATTTCCGGAACACAAAACGAACCTGTCGTGTTTACCGATTACCGTGATGATTCCTCTGGAAACCCGATGGACTCCAATGGCGACGGATCGTTGACCGTGCCTGCCATCAATCAACAATACATTTTAAAATTCAACGATGTCAGCGATGACCAGCATTGCATCATCAACCATGCAATTTTTAAATACCAGAATGATGCGATCATGATTCAGCAGTCCTCGCCAACCATCAGGAACAGCCGGTTTGAAAAGGACAACCGGGGGATAAACATGGCCGGGAATTCCCAGCCGGTGGTTGATTCCTGCACATTTCACAACCTGACCTACACTCCTCTTGAGTTTTCTCTCGTATCATATCCGGCGTCAACTGCCGGAAATATCATCTCGGGTACAACCTATAAAGCGCTTGGCGTTAAGGCGGAAACAATGGCGCAGAATATCACTTTGCCAAAACGGGCATTTGGCAGCCAGGTGAACATTCCTTACTATTTCCATGATAATTTTATAATCGGCACAAGTTCAGTAATGACGATCGAACCTGGTGTAGTTCTTAAATTTAATGATCAAAAGGGACTCAACATTAAGAAAGGCATGATGGCCATCGGCGGATCGACTGCCGACAGCACCATTGTTTTCACCGACATCCGCGACGATTTCTATGGTGGTGATACCAATTCTGACAGTACCTTAAGTCAGCCGGGGTTTTACTATTCCTCTGTTTATGGATATCGCTATCCCTGGACCGGATTGGTGTTTGAGAACGAGTCGAATGACGCTCTTTGCAAACTCCATCACTGTATTGTCCGGTATGCTGGTTTCAATTATCCTTCAAATTGGGGAGGACCCTATCCGGGGATTACCCTGAACAGCGCCAGTCCTTCTATACTGAACACGTCCATTTATAAAAACAAGATAGGAATCCTGGCCAATGGAGCATCCGATCCATTGGTAAACAACTGCGATATCTATGGAAATGAATTATATGGCATCCAAAACGCCGGCCTCGCCTTCAACATCAACGCCGAAAACTGCTGGTGGGGAAGCAACACAGGGCCAACCCATTCGGGAAATCCGGGAGGTACCGGGGATGTGGTCAGCGACATGGTTGATTACTCTCCCTGGAAAGCCAATGGCGCTGGGGCGCCGCTGATGGGCGATGTGAGCCTCAACGGCACTGTTTCAGCTTATGATGCTTCATTGGTGTTGAAATACGCGGTTGGCCTGATCCCATTGAACAGTACCCAGCAGTTGGTGGCCAATACGAGCGGAACTGCCGGGATTACCGCATACGATGCTTCGCTCATCCTGCAATACTCGGTCGGGCTGATCAACTTTTTCCCGGCGGAGTTGCTTAAAGCGGCAAACGCTATTTTATCCGATCCTCAGCTCATGGTGGGCAATGCCACGGCAACCAGCGGGGAGGAGGTGAATGTCCCTGTCAGGGTGATCAATGATTCCGGGATGGTATCCGACGATATTTGCCTGAAATATGATCCGGCTTACCTGGAAGTTAAAAATGTGGCCAACCTTATCGAGGGGATGAATTTCAGTTTCAGCAACGACAGCATCAACGGCATTGTCACCATGGCCCTGGCAGGCACAATTCCGTTAAGCATGGATACAACGCTGGCTATGGTCGCTTTCGTTGCTCGTTGTCAGCCATACCAGTCGGTAACAACACCAATAACCGTCAATACTTTCCTGGCCAATGAAACCGATCTGACCGCCAACGCTTTGAGCGGAAGCGTTGCCATTCATGGCCTGTTGACCGGCATCCAGGGAAAGAACGATGATGCGCCTGACAAAATGTTCCCGGTTTTCCCGAACCCAACCACCGGAAACGCGATGCTTACCTGGTTTTTAAACGGAGACAATAAGCATGTTACAATAGAAATATTTAACATGATGGGACAAAAAATGGCCACGCTTGCCGATGGATTGATGTCCACAGGCAAGTATACGGTATCCATCTCCACCACAACCTTGAACCTTAAACCCGGAACCTACCTGATCAGGATGATGGCGGATGGCTTTGTTCAGACACAGATTCTGCAATTAACGAGGTAAACGAAATAGTATGAAAAAATTATTGTTCATCATAGGTTTTTTGTGGATGGTTGCCGGAACCCAAACAGCAAAGTCCCAAACTATTCAAATGCGGATTCCTGACACTACAACACTTTCAGGGAATTTCATCGACTTGCCTGTTTACGCCGACAACACCCTCACCGGTCAGAATATTTTTTCCTACACCCTGCAAATCACCTTCAACCAGAATTACCTGCAGTTGATCTCGGTTATCACAACAGGAGCCATCAGCAATGCATTTGGCGCCCCAACGCTAAATACCGCAGTTCCTGGACAGGTGACCATTGCAGGCGCCGGAACAACACCGCTGACCGGGATCGGGAAATTCATTTTTATTCGTTTCAAGGCTTTGCAGCCAGCGGGGATTGCGGTCAATTTTTCAAATGCTCAATACAACTTCTTCAACGAAGGGACACCTGCAATGACTTTTGACAATGGATATCTCATCATCGGCACGCCACCTTATATCACGATCAGTCCGAATTCCGGGTCGATTACCAAAGGGGAGACGATGCAATTCACGGTTTCAGGGGGCGTGGCGCCCTATCAGTGGTTTGTGACCAACACAGCGGTTTCTTCGGTCAACTCAAGCGGACTCATGACTGCAACACAGTCCGGTTTCACCAAAGTAATCGTAAAGGATAACCAGGGATTGCGCGATACGACCAACAGTTTTATCGAGATCCGGCCGATGCGGCTCTCCATCCCGGCCAACCTGAGCCAGCTCCAGGGACAGGATATCAACATCCCGGTCAACACCACCGATCTGAGCGGACTGGAAATCTTTTCCGGCGGATTCAGTTTCAGCTACAGTCCGAATTTGCTCACTCCGGTGGGAATTGTTCAGGCCGGGACGTTATTGGCATCTTATCCCGTGCCGGTTTACAATGCCACGGTTCCGGGAACCTTCACGCTCAATTTTGCCGGGACAACTACCTTGTCGGGCAGTGGTGTTCTGATCTATGTAAAATTCCATGTTTCGACGACCACCACGGGAACCTCCACGCTCACTTTCATCAATGGATTGTTCAACGAGGATCTGATGCCCAATTTCACCAATGGACAGTTTACAACGGTCAGCCTGCCATCATTGTCCATTACGCCCGCTTCCGGAACCCTGGTGGCCGGACAAACCAAACAGTTTACCCTGGAAGGAGGAGGAACACCTCCCATCACCTGGAATGTCAGTGATTCTTTGGTTGCTTCAATCAATCAAACCGGATTGATGTCAACGATCAAAGGGGGGAATGTAACCGTTTCGGCCACGGATGCACAAGGAGCATCGGCAACAACCGGAAACTGGCTGGTATATGATACCCGGGTCTGGATGCCTGATACGGCAACGTGCCCGGCAGCAGGAGAATTCTATTATCCGATCACAATTGAAGCATTGCCTTCCGGTGAGAACGTAAATTCGATTCAGGCTACCGTTACCTACAATTCAACCTACCTGACATTCACCGAATTGGTCAGCAATGGGACCTTGACCCAGGGATGGTCGTATGTGGCCAATCCTACTGCTGGACAGGTGATCTTCGCGGGCTCCGGAGTCAATTCGTTCAGCGCAGCCGGTGTGCTGGTTAAGTTGAGGTTTACGCTTAAACCGGCATTTGTTTTGGGTTCAAGCCCAAGTCTTCAATTGCCTTCACTTCTGTTGAACGAAGGATTTCCGAATCCTCTGTTAGACATCAATGGCAGCATCACCGGAATCAACCCGGCAACATCCAGTGTAACAATTGTTGCCCAGCCTTCGGTTGTTGTATGCGTTGGGGCAACTGTTAATTTTTCGGCGACCCCGGTAAATGGAGGATTTCCTGCATATCAATGGAGAAAGAATAATTTGGTTGTAACTGGTGCAACAAATGCCGTTTATACAACCAATGTCCTGCAATCCAATGACGTTGTTACTTGTGTATTAACCCCTGGCGGCCCGTGTGTTTCTGCCAATCCTGTTATTTCAAACGCACTGGCCATGACTGTTGAGCCGATCCTTCCTTTAGGCGTTTCAATATCAGCTTCCTCAAACACTGTTTGCCAGGGAGAACAGGTTCAATACAATGCAACCCCTTTGAATGGCGGAAACAATCCACTGTACCAGTGGTATGTAAATAACCAATTGGTGTCAACTGGTTCCGGGAATACTTCCAACCTCTTGTCCTATTATCCGTTCACCGGCAACGCCAATGACTTTAGCGGGAACAACAACAATGGCATCGTCAATGGCCCGGTATTGACCGAGGATCATAACGGGAGCCCGGACAAAGCATATTATTTCAACGGCAACGGAAACTACATCCGGGTTCCCCAGGTCAACTGGCCAACTCTCGGAACCGGTGATTTCACCATAACTGCCTGGGTGCACCCCTTGTCATTGTCTAACTATCCAATGATCCTGGTAGATAACGTTTCATTAGATAATTTCCAGTTGAATTTTCAAAACGGGGGAGGATATATTCAGATGTACCTGGGGGGAGGATTAGCCGGCATGTCAAACTATTGCCCATTTGTTACCCATACCTGGTACCACATTGCAGTTGCACGGGCCAACGGGATCCTAAAGTTTTTTATCAATGGGCAGGAATGGGGAACGACTGCGGGCAGCCAGTATATTCAACATTCTTCATTTATTGATATCGGATACCGGACCATTAATTCAAGCCATCCGTTCAATGGCTCCATTGATGAGGTCCGCGTTTATAACCGGTCGCTTTCAGCCACGGAAATACTTGGTTTGTATAGCAATGATGGCGGCGGGACCTTCTCTTACACCCCTTCAAACAATGATGTGGTAAAATGCATGTTAACGTCCAGTTATAGCTGTACTGCCGGTACGACGGTTACATCCAACGAAATTGCCATGGTAGTGAATCCTATATTAAATCCGGCAGTATCTATCACCGCCTCTTCAAACCCGGTTTACACGACCACTCCCGTAACTTTTTCAGCATCGCCAACCAATGGAGGACCGGGACCCCTCTTCCAATGGAACGTAAATGGATCAAATGTAGCCGCAGCGACCAATATGACCTACACATATTCTCCGGGCAATGGCGACCAGGTCAAATGCGTCATGACCTCCAATGCTGCCTGTGTCACCGGCAATCCGGCAACTTCAAATACGATAGTGATGGTTGTGAATGTGCTCCCGGCCAATACTAATGTCGCCGGTATCATTATCAACCCTCAAAACCAATGCTACAATGCAACCAATTCCATAACGGTAGCAGGAGGCGCGACCTCTTTTGTGATCCAGGAAGGGGGCAGTGCCACACTGATAGCAGGGCAGAGGATCACCTGTTTGCCGAATACCATTGTTCAACCAGGGGGCTATATGCATGGTTTTATTTCCCCTTCCGGCCCATTTTGCCAAACGCCATCGATGCCGGCAGTTGTAAAAGAAATTGAGGTTACACCAACGTCAATGGTCTCAGAAACATCATTTGTAAAAATATATCCAAATCCTACAACCGGGATCATTAATTTGGCGTTTTCTACCGGGTTCACATCATCACCGGCCCTTGTCCGGATTTATAACCTGATGGGCGCTGAAGTTATGAACAAGCGCATTTTGATGACCGGAAAAACAACAGTTTCCCTTGAAGACATGACATCAGGCATGTACATGGTAAGCGTGATGCATGAAGGGAGAATGGAGATGTTTAAGGTAATAAAGCAGTAGGGGCAGGGGCCAATTAATACAATTGGCTTAATCCAAAAACCCAAACAACCACAACGGGATTTTATTTTCATATCCGGTTTCCGTATCGTCCAACACAACATAACCGGATGGGATTCCTGAAATTTGTTTGCGGGTTTTTCCTTTGCCGCCTATTTCAAAAGTGTATTTTTCGTCCACCAGAAAATCTCCTTTTTCTGCCAGTTCAACTTTATGGCCGGCCATGAGCTGGTTCACAAAAAAACCTTCACGGATGCTGCCGGGATCAACTTCTCCGGTTGCCAGGGTGTATGCAATATTCGGATGGTTCAACAGGATTTTCTCCGGCTTCGTTAATTTGCCGTAAAAACCGCCCGAATTGAACAGCGTGTTGATAATTCCGGTTTTTTCCAGAATGCCCAGATATTGAAGCAAGGTATTCCGGTTCAGTTCAAGCGCTTCTGCGAGTTTTGTGATATTAGGCTGGTAAGGCACATTTGCCGCAATGATCTGTAACGCCCGCTTCATTTTCTGAATATTGCGGAATTCGATGTTGAATATGGCAGGTATTTCGTTTTCAAGGATAAAGTTGATGACTGCCTGTAACTTTATATGATATGTTGATGTTGATTGCAGGAAAAAAGGGAAGTATCCCCATTTGAGATAATCTGAAAAATATTGAAGTGGCTTTAATTCCCGAAGAATTGAATACGCAATGGTTTCATGGTTTGAAAGAATATCAACCAGATCAAAGCGAGAAAACTCTTTTTGGGTGCGGATTTGCAAAAACTCCCGGAAAGATAATCCGTTAAGGTGATAAATGACCGCCCGACGGCTAAGGTCAACCCCCTCAGCCATAATTTTAAGGAGGGAAGAACCAGAAAAGACTACTCTCAAATCGGTAAAAAGATCATAAATATTTTTAATTTCAGCCGCCCATCCGCGATATTTGTGAATTTCATCAATAATGAGCTCTTTCCCTCCTTGCCGGTAAAATGCTTCGGCTAATGAAATTATTGTTGGATACGGATTTACCAGATTATCAATGGAAACATATAACCTCGACTTATCAGGAAATGGCTGGTCGGTAAAATGCTGAAGAAGACAAGTTGTCTTTCCTACACCGCGAGGGCCCAACAAACCCACCAAACGTTCACCCCACTCAATTTTATCAACCAGCGATCGGCGAAATGAAAATTCCGTTGAAGCAACAAGTTGATTTTGATAATTATATAACGATTCCATGCTTTTTGCTTAATGTGATAAGCAAAAGTAACAAATAAATAGTTAATATATAAAGCAATCAGGATAAAATTACCGGTAAACCCCCGAAAGCGCCTCAACTGCATTTCAAACCGGTATCTTTGCACTCCAATACTCCACAAAAAACTTATTACCCCGTTTTGAGAATAACTGATTGACCGAACCATTCTGAAACTATGATTAGCCGCGACACTATTGACACTATCATCCAGACCGCCCGCGTGGAGGAGGTGATCGGCGATTTCGTGAACCTACGCCGGCGCGGTGTTAACCTTCTGGGATTGTGTCCTTTTCATAACGAAAAAACGCCCTCCTTTACTGTTTCGCCCGCCAAAGGGATTTACAAATGTTTCGGCTGCGGCAAAGCCGGAAATTCGGTGAATTTCATCATGGAGCATGAGCATTTCTCCTATCCCGAAGCGCTCAAATACCTCGCCCGGAAATACAACATCGAAATTGAGGAAAAAGAACAAACCCCGGAGCAGATTCAGGAACTCAATGAAAAAGAGAGCCTCTATAATCTTTCCGATTTTGCCCGCCAGTACTTTACCACAATCCTGAATGAAACCTCGGAAGGAAAATCAATAGGTCTCTCCTACTTCCGGGAACGCGGCATGCGCGACGACCTCGTAAAAAAATTTCAACTCGGTTTCAGCCCAGGTAAATGGGACGCCTTTTCCGACCATGCCACCCAACATGGCTATAAAAAGGAATACCTTCTCAAAACCGGGCTTTCCATCGAAAAAGAAAACCGCCTGTACGACCGGTTTCATGGCAGAGTAATGTTTCCGATTCACACCGCGTCTGGCAGGGTAATCGGCTTCGGCGGACGAATTCTCGGAAACGATAAATCATTTGCTAAATATGTCAACTCGCCTGAATCGGAGATTTATAGCAAAAGCAAAACCCTCTACGGAATCTATTTTGCCAAAAATGCTATCATTTCAAAGGATAATTGTCTGTTGGTTGAAGGTTACACCGATGTAATCTCAATGCACCAGGCGGGAATCGAAAATGTAGTGGCGTCGTCGGGAACCTCTCTCACGCAGGATCAGATTCGTATGATCCAGCGTTTTACCCCGAATATTTCAATTCTGTACGACGGCGATCCTGCCGGAATCAAGGCTTCCTTCAGAGGAATTGATATGATTGTGGAACACGGCATGAATGTGAAGATCGTGCTGTTTCCCGACGGGGAGGATCCCGATTCATTCGCCCGGAAACATCATCCAACGGAAGTTACCTCCTTCATTTCAGATAACGCCGTCAATTTTATCCTGTTCAAAACCCGCCTGCTGCTCGGTGAAACACAAGGCGATCCAATCAAAAAGGCAGCGCTGATTAAGGAGATTGTGAATACTATCGGTCTTATCCCGGATCCGATTTCACGGTCGTTGTATGTGCGGGAGTGTTCGGCGATCATGACCATTTCCGAACAGGTTCTTCAGAATGAACTGAACAAAATCCTGCGGAATAAACTCCGTAAAAGCTCGCCGGAACCGGATAAAGCGATGGAGGAGATTCCGCCGGAACTGATTCCCGCCGAACCCCAGCTTGAGATTGACCCCGATTCGCCCGAATATCAGGAAAAAGAGATCATCCGGCTACTGCTTCTTTACGGTAAAGAGATCATTAACCTGAAGCTCACCAAAACCGAAGATGAAGAAACGCCGGTTCAGGTAGCCGATTATGTGGTTAACGACCTGATAAACGATAAAATGGATTTTGAAAATGAGGTTTACAAAACCATTTTCGGGGAATATGTAAAAGGCGCTGAAAATGATGAAATGCCCGACCGCGATTTCTTTCTTTCCAATAGCGATCCGGGGATTTCCGGCGTAGCTATAAACCTGGTGTTTACTCCTTATGAACTTAGCCCGAACTGGCTTAAAAACAACATCATGATCACTACCGAGGAAACGCGGCTGCTGATGCATGTAACCCTGTCGCTACATGCCTTCAAAGCAAGGAAACTTGATAAAATGATGACCGAAATCCGAAAAAAACTTGAAACCGCAACAACCTCAGAGGAGCAGTTTGCCTTACAGCAATCTTATGTGAAATTGAAAAACCAGAGCGTACATATCAACCGCGATGGCCTCGGCAGGATTATTCAACGGTAAGTTGTTTAAAAACAAGCTCCTTGTACCAGGGATTGTTCCAGTAATCCATTAGGATTTTGAATTCGGGATAAATCGAAACCGGAATCACAAGATCATTGAATTTCAGGCTTCGCTTAACGGTAACCTTACCCTTTTCATTCGTTACTTCCCAGGAATAAGTTCCGGCTTTGTTGCTGATGGCTTGCTTCTTCACCGGAGTAAACAACGTCATTGTGGCGGGAATAATGAAGGTATAGGAATAGGATTCATCAGCCAACGCCGGAATTTCATAAGCTGTTTCACGTTTTTCCGACAATGTCCGGATGTACCAGCCTTCAATCCCCGTATTCACAACCGGTAACTGGAAAAAATAGAAATCGGAATCTTTTTTAAATGGTTTGTCGCTTTGAACTATGTAGGTCTGAAAACCGTTTTCATTGTTCAGGATGTTCTTTTTCAAATTAGCGCTATCGTTTTTGATCAGATTACCGGTAAGCGCGTTTCTCATTTTTTTCTTATCCCTCGATAAACCTGCCTGCGGATATACGCTTCCCCCGAAATAAAGCGAAACTTCTCCGGTCAGTTTGGGGTCGGAGGAAACAATAAAATTTCCGATTACCTTGATGATGTAGCGGGGTATCTCCGACTTTTCCTTTGTAATCTTTCCGTCGGCGCCGAAGATGATAAATGAACGTCCAGGAAGCGTGTATTTCAGATTGACGGAATTCAAACCTGTCACCGAAAAATACCAGGCTCCCTCCTCTTTGAAATCAACCCTGACTGTAAAATCCTCAATATCGTTCAGAGTGGCTATTTTATCGTCGGAAAAAGCAGTTCTTACAACGGCGGCTACCTGTGCGTCAAAGCCGGCAGATTTAAGCATAGCGGCGAGCAAAACGGCTTTTTCGACCGTTGTGGCGCCAGAGCTGTTCCAGGATTCCTCAGCGGTGCGGCATTTAAACATTGCCGCGCGGAATGGAATTGGATATAACCGTATATCGTCCACTATCATTTCCTGGATATTCAAAGCAAGTTCAAATTTGTCAATGTATTTATTCCTGAGTTTGGAAATTTCGTTTTTCATCTCTTCATTCAGGGTGAAACTAAAAGCAGGCTGACTAAGTAAAAACGCGTAAGCCTCTTCGGGTTTATCAGAGACGCTGAAAATCAATCGAGGGTAAGATGAAAGTCCGACAGGTTGTCCCTCATCAGCCGAAATGGCGGGAACATCCGAGCGTTTCCAGGTAAATATCCGAAAATTGCCTTCCTGGGTTTCTACCGGTTTTTCATTACTGTTGAATATCTTGTAATAAAATTCAGACCCGACAGGTATCCGAACTCTGACTTCAAGGTATTTAACCGGCTCCGTTTCCGCGAGAACCTCATTTCCCATCAGGAAAGGAAAAGAACCTTTTTTGCTGTGAACCTGATAATCGAGATTGATAGTTGCATTCCGTTCCAGACCAGTGTGGGTAATGACCATCTCGCGCAGAAAATTGTAAGCCGGCGCATTGGAGGCAAAACCCGGAAGAACTTCATTAAAGGCATTTTTAGGCGTTATAACTTTTTTGCCATCTGCCATGACGGTAAAGACCTCATTGATTTTCAGTTTCTGATTAACGGTGTCATAAACAATGAAAGTTTCCCCGTAAAGGTTATGGAATGCTCGATAAGACTGTAGTTTCAATTGTTTGATATAACGGTAGTCCATGCTTCCGTCGGTATTCAGGGTATATTCTTTGATCAGTTTATCGTAAACTGCATCGTACTTTTCATTCTGAGCGGAAATGGAGCCGGAGATAATGAATACCATCCCAATGAAAAAACAAACAGGGTTATAATTTATCATATTGAGATTAATTATGTTGAAAAACAGGGTTATTCGATTAAAAAATGAAAATCATCTTTACAATTCAACGGTAACATACTGCCCGGCAAAACTATTCTGCAATTCAATGGCAGACTTAAATTCGGGCCATTCTCCAGCCTCGTACATGCGTTTTGGAAAAACAGCTTTTGCTGAAAAGATAACGGCTTCAGATGACGCCCGGTAATTTGCTTTGAATGATACCGTTTCCCCATCGTTATTGGCGCTTTCAGGAAGCCGGAGAACTTTTTTATAAGCCGGCAAAACAACCGATTCATTGATTTCCACAGTTCGTGAACAACGGTCGCGAAACGGATATTTGCGCTCTTTCAAAGTAGTTTCAAAGGCAAGATGTGGCTGAAATGATTTGAAAATTCCGCTCGCCGATAATGGAACAAACATCATTGTACCCTCAGAAACCATAGCAAACTCAGGTATGGTGAAGTCAATGGCTACCCAGATATTGTAATTCTGGTAATCGCCCGGATCGGTATATTTAACCTGGTTGACCTTCGCCTGGGGCCAAACCTTCAGAAGTTCTCTTTCCACATTTTGATACCACATCGTTCTGTTTGAATATTTGAACAATCCACGAACAGAGGCGTCAGATTGCCCTTCGGCGGTTATGGTAATTCGCCCTTTGAGAGTTCCATCGGCAAGGAGTTGCGATGCGCCGTCAATTTTTATAAAGTGGTTCTCAGGATCAGAAATTGGAGTTGTTGCAAGGTCGGCGCCTTCGGGAATTCCCATGAGGTATTGCTGCTGTTGTTCGGCGCTCGACCACAATTCGCGGACAAACGGAACCCAGGTGGGATCGAGCAGGTGGTATTTACCGTCGCGTAATTTTACAACCGTAACGCAATGGTTGAATTGATCGGCGGCAATATAGTCAATGCGCGGCCCTGCCATTGTCATTGCAGGATAGGATTTGAAACCTGCCGCCCTCAGCATAGTTATCAACATACCTGCTTTATCTTTGCATACGCCACATCGATCGGTGAATGTCATTCCGCCCTTATGTAGCGTAAAACCTTCGCCACATCCCATTGAAATTCCTGAATAACGGATTTCATCGGCAACCCAATGAGTTAGTCGCGATATCGAATCCATCTCATTTATCGCTCCTTTAAGAATTTCATCAACCTTAAGTTGAATCTCCGGGGTTGAGGTAAAACTTCCAAAATCTTCATTCACCTTGTAAAACCAGGTTGATTTTTCATTCCAGCCGGGGGTGGTGGAGACAAGAAGTTTGGGAGCCACATCAACCATTGCTACCATCTTCGACTCGCTTTTCAGCGGCGTCATCTCTTTTTTACTGAATGTATAAATGATCTTATCATTTGTAAACCAGCAGGAGGATTGAGCTTCGCCATTGTAAAATTGAAACTGAAGAGGTTTATCTTTTGGAACCGAGACCTGATAAACCTTATTTTTTACCGGTTGTGTATAAAAGAATTCCACAATGTCATAAAACTGTCCCCGCATTGGAGGAATATATTTTTCATCGTCATCAGCCATCAGCAATGCATAAGTGAATCCTTTGCGGAACATCGTCATTTCAATAGCGTCGCCGGGCTCCAGCCGTCCAATTTCGAGCGCCTTTTCCCTGGCTCCCCAATAAATGGCTCTTGCCGGCGCGGGATAATCCATAACTTTTTTCAAATCCAGTTCAATAACCTTTCCTGATTTTTTATAAATCACAGCCCTCCTGATTTCAACCCAAGCCGAAAGTGGGTCGTAACCATATTTGATAACACTGAGATCAATTGCGCCATGACTTGTTAAAACTTTCGTAAGTGTATGGTTGATCACGAAAGTCAGACCTGTTTCCTGAACATCAACAACAGTACTGTCGAAAACAACCAACTGATCGTATCCCGGATATGTTGATTCATCTCCGGCTTTTGTTATCAGATTATTGATTGTTTGCGCTGAACCCGTTAAAGAAAAAATCAGCGCCAGCAAGATAAACATCATGCTTTTGATTTGAGTCATATTTAAATCTCCTTTTTTTTAACTGCCGGTTTTCATCTCAGATAGGCTGAAATATCGAGAAAGGTTTGATGTAACGCAGGTTTACCTTTAAACTGCACCGGACTGATATAAGTATCGAGGTATTTCAACTGTCCTGTTCGGGTTATTATTCTGATCTGATGATGACATGGGGGCTCTGTACCATCCAATCCTTCACGGAATAAAGCGAACACCTTTTCCCTGTCGTCATTATGTACCATTCCTACAATTTCGCGGATAGTAAAGGTTTGAAATTCATCAAGCGGATAGCCGAAAATTTCAGCAGTGCGATTGTTGGAAAAAACAAATCTTTCATCCTGCATTATGGTTAAACCCATCAGTGAATTGTCAATGATGGTCTGATATAAGGTCATCAGGTCGGAGTTTTCCTGAGAGCGTTTTTCCAGCAATGTTTCGAGTCCCTTCTGATTCAACTTATTCTCGATTTCAAGATTACGCTGATATGCCGCAATTTCAATGGTCATTTTCATCTGTTCCATTTCAATTGGCTTAAGCAGATACCCAAAGGGCTTAGTTCTAAATGAAAGTTTGTAAATCTCCTTGGAACTTTGCCCGGTAAGAAAAATGATTGCACAATTGAATTTTTCATTGATTCTCTGCGCTGTTTCTATTCCATCCATTTCGCCGCGCAAATGAATATCCATTAGAATAATCTCCGGTTCTTTGCCCAGCTTTGAAAGTTTTTCTATCTCTTCAAGACAGGTTTCACCACGGATTGAAGAGCCGCTGATAACATAACCAAACTGTTGTAACTGCGATTTTAAACTTGCAGCTATCAATAATTCATCTTCAACAATGTAAATTGAAATAGGATTCATCTTGTTTCACGGTTTTGAACTGATCATTTTTAACATGTTTATCTCCTGTTCTTCAAGAAAACGCCAGGTACCGCGAGGTAAGTTCTTTTTTGTGAGCCCGGCATAATAAACCCGGTCAAGTCGAACTACTTCATAAGCCAAAAATTCAAAAATACGTCTGACAATGCGATTTTTTCCTGAATGTAACTCAATGCCAATCTGTTTCTTATCCTTACCGTCGCCAATGTATTCTATCGCGTCAACTTTTACAAAATCATCTTCGAGTTTAAATCCTTCCGAAATCTTGTCATAATCAAACTTCGTTAACGATTTTTCCAGTTCAATATGATAAATCTTTTTAATTCCGTAACGCGGATGACTTAGTTTCTTGGCAATATTGCCATCGTTTGTGAAGAGCAATAAACCTGTTGTATTCCGGTCAAGTCTGCCCACAGGATAAATTCGCTCCTTACAGGCGCCGGCAACCAAAGTCATTACAGTTTTTCGATTTTCAGGATCGTCAACTGTAGTAATGAAACCCTTTGGTTTATTCAAAAGCAAATATCTTGGTTTTTCGCGATTGATGATTTCATCAGCATATTTCACCTTATCGGTTAAACTCACCTTTGTGCCGAGTTCGGTCACGATTTTACCATTGACCGAAACCATGCCTGCTTCGATCATTCTATCAGCCTCCCGTCGCGAACAAATTCCCGAATTGGCAATATATTTATTCAAACGGAGAAGGTCGTCATTATCATTGCTTATTTTTTTCCGGCGGACTGTTTTTGTCTCTTCTTTTTCATAATCCATCGGTTTACGGTGAACTACCTTTGTCTCTTTTTTTTCATACCCCATCGGTTTACGGCGGACTATCTTCGGATCTTCTTTTTCATTTTCTGCCGATTTACGACGGATTATCTTAGGATCTTCTTTTGAATTACTTATAGGTTTACGACGAACTATTTTACGATCTTCGCTTTCATTTCCTGCCGGTTTACGACGAACTATCTTTGGCTCTTCGTTTGAATTACTTAATGGTTTACGACGAACTATTTTTGGCTCTTCGTTTGAATTACCTAACGGTTTACGACGGATTATTTTGGGTTTTTCCGGTTTCATTTACTCGTCCTCCTTTTCATACGCTGGTTTAATTTTTACTCCATCATATCTTATTTCTATTCCTGATCTGTATGTAATAATCAGAAATAAAGTACCATCCTCATTGTACAGATACCAATCCTTTTCTTTTTTTCCCATCACATAACTACCCTCGGTTTTAACTTTGCCGTTTTCATAGTAATAAATATGTTTTCCATTGGGATTGTCTTCAATAAAATTACCCCGGAAATAGCAAAGGCTATCGGCGCCGGATTCATTGTTATTCAGATAATAATAAGACCAGATTCCATTTCGCATTCCGTCGCGATATGAACCTTTCATATATGTATCGCCGGTTTGTTCGAACCAGGCGCCATCCTCATTTCCGTCAATGAATTCGCCTTCCTCAATAACTTTTCCGCTCTCATTATATGTAGTTGAAAGTCCATCCTTCACCCCTGCCTTGTAATTTTCCTCAAGTTGGAGTTGCCCGGTATCGAAATACCATTTCCACACGCCATCTAATTTTCCCGATTTGTTGAATTTTCCGGTTTGCTCAACTTTTCCATCAGGATAATAGAATTTCCATTCGCCTGTTTGTTTGCCGCTATTATAATTACCCTGAGATTTCAAAGATCCGTCGGGATAAAAATCTTTCCATGCTCCGTCTCTGTTTCCGTCATCTTTTACAATTCCTTCACCAACAACCTGCCCGTTTTTATATAAAAAGGCTTTCTCAACCACACCTGCCGAATCATATTGACGTAGAATACCTTCAGGTACCCCATTCCTAAACATCGCGCTTATTTTAATTTTTCCGTTGGAATAATATTCGTTTTGAATGTCGAGTTTCTGAATTTCCGCAGCTTCCTGCTGTAGAATGCCATCGGAATATTTCAGAATTCTAATCAGATCGCCATTCTCAGCATATTCCTTATAATAGCCATGTTTGAGATTATCCTTGTAACCCGCTTCCGACTGAAGATTACCTGTTTCATAAAATGTAAACCATCTGCCCTGCTTGCGACCCGAAGCATCTATTCTGTTTATTCTAAGCCGGTCAACAATAAATCCTTTTTTGTACTCAGTTAGAGTTATAATGACTCCCTTTGAATTATACTCCTTTCCAAACCCCTGTTCCTGACCTTTAATAAACGGAATTTCCTGTTTGATTTTGCCATCATTGAAATAAATCCGGGTATATCCATCTTTAACATCATTTTTAAAAGTTTCCCTTACCACCTCATTTTCAGTATAAGTAGATTTTATTCCATTCTTTTTGCCGGCAAGATAATTAATTTCAAGTAGCAGTTTCCCATCCTGATTATAAAACTTCCATAGACTGTCGAGTTCAAAATTTTTCCGGTTTCCTTCTGATTTCAATTTTCCGTTTTGATTGTAAGATTTCCAGTAACCATCAGGTTTTCTATTTTTAATGATACCTTCGCTTGAAACCTTGCCATCGGAAAAATAAAATTTTTGATAACCATCCTTTTGAATTGTATCCTGACAAAATCCAATTGAATAAACCAGAATTCCTGTGATGATAAGGATTAATTTAATATGAAAAATTATTTGCATTGATTTCATAGACAATATCATATACCACCACCGTTTCATTTAAAACCGTGTGGAGTTTGTGGAAGCAGATTAAACAGATAATTCCAACATTCGCAAAATCGGTTTTTTTGCCTTTTCAATAACGTCTTCCGGCAATGTTATTTCTGGTATTTCTGTTTTCAGACAGTTGTAAAGTTTTTCAAGTGTATTCATTTTCATATAAGGACAATCGTTGCATGAGCAGGTAGAATCGGAAGGAACAATTAAAAATTCTTTATCGGGCGACGCTTTTTTCATCTGATGAAGAATACCTGTTTCCGTTGCGACAATGAATTTCGTCGCGCTGTTTTTTTCGGTAAAATTAAGCAATCCGGTTGTGGAACCAATATAATCGGCAAGTTCAAGAATAATTGCCTTGCATTCGGGATGAGCTATTAACAATGCATCCGGGTTATCTGCCTTCATTTTAATAACCGCTTCAACCTTGATCATGTCATGCACTTCGCAACTACCATCCCAAAGTAGCATATTCCTTCCGGTTTTTGCATTTATATATCCACCAAGGTTTTTATCAGGCGCAAAGATCAGTTTTTGCTCTTTTGGAAAAGATTCAACGATTTTTATTGCGTTACTTGAAGTACAAATCACATCCGACATGGTTTTAACCACAGCAGAACAATTGATGTAAGATATTACAAGGTTATTCGGGTTCATCTTCTTAAAGCTGGCAAATTTGTCGGCAGGACATGAATCAGCCAGTGAACAACCTGCCATCAGATCTGGAATCAGAACCTTTTTGTTTGGGTTTAGAATTTTTGCAGTCTCAGCCATAAAATGAACTCCGGCAAAAACGATAATTGAAGCATTTGTATTTAAAGCATTCTGAGATAAGCCGAGACTATCGCCAACAAAATCTGCAACATCTTGTATTTCAGAAACCTGATAATAATGTGCTAATATTACAGCATTTTTTTCCATTTTCAGGCGTTGAATACGTTCAATCAGGTTAGCGGTTGTTTTTTCAGTCATTTTTTTTTAATAATAAAAAGAATATATTTATATGTATTTATATTAATAGCTGTTAATATTGTTAATTAATTTTCAATAAAAACCTTTGATTTTAAAATTTTATGAATTGATGAACATTTTATTAACAGGTTATATTTTTTAAATTATTGTATAATAAATAATTATATTTGGTATTAACAATTGTTAATAAGATGGCTTGTTAATAACCTCAGCTTTGCAGCCAGGTAAGATTGTGTTGAAAACTATTGATAAAATATTGCTAATTTCTAAAAACATTTTCAGGCAGCATTAGTTATTAACATTTTTCATTTTTTATTAACATTTAATCACAAAAGTAATGAGTTGTTAACAATTGCCTGTTAAAAAAATAAAATTTTGATTTTGAGTATGCTATAAAACAGGCAGATTTCTTTTTAATTCATAATGATGGGTTTAGCGTACATTTGTAAAAAAATTAATTAACAACGGTTGGTTTTGTGATGAAAATTGCTATCGGAAGTGATCATGCGGGTTTTACCATGAAAGAGTATATAATAAGCAATCTGAGCGCTCAGGGTTATGTTTTTCAGGATTATGGAACATATTCTGAAATATCAATGGATTACCCCGATACCGCTCATCCACTGGCAAATGATGTTCAATCAGGAATTTATAAGTTTGGAATACTGATTTGTGGCAGTGGCAACGGTGTAGCCATAACTGCCAACAAATATAAAGGAATTAGAGCTGCCTTATGCTGGAATGATGAAATAACCAGTTTGGCGAGAAAGCACAATAACGCCAATATCATTGCATTACCTGCCCGATTCATAAGCCTTGATGAGGCGGTAAAATTTTCATTGATCTTCCTTGATACAAATTTTGAGGGTGGCAGGCATCAAAATCGAGTTGAAAAAATTTCAAATATATTATAATGTAAACAGAATGAGTCATATATATCATAAATTTCTGGAAGACGCAGAACTCAAATCATTCGATAAAGAGCATCGTAAGCGTCTTAATCATAATATTGGCAGGTACAATGAGCAGGTTGAAAAGGGGGAAAGACAATATAAAAACCTGGAACTGGCAAAACGGCGCGCAGCCAATATCAAACATAAAATAAGCAACAACCTCGATAAGTATCTTGTTGAATTTGAGAATAATTTCAGTAAAAGAGGTGGTAAGGTACTGTGGGCTTCGAATGAGAAGGATGCGGTACGTGAAATTCTCCATATTATAAAAAAGTCAAGGTCACAGGTAATCGTAAAGCAAAAGACCATGGTTTCTGAGGAATTGGAGTTGAACGAAGCGCTGGAAAAAAATAAGCGGGAAGTATTTGAAACTGACCTCGGAGAATACATAGTTCAGATTGCCGGTGAAAAGCCATACCACATTCTGACGCCTGCAATGCATAAATCAAAAGAAGATGTAGCGCAGTTGTTTCATGAAAAATTTAATCTGCCACCTCATAGCAAACCTGAACAGATCACACAATTTGTACGTGAAAAACTTCGTGGTGAGTTTTTGAGAGCCGATGTTGGAATTACTGGCGGGAATTTTCTCATTGCCGATGTTGGAGCTGTTTCACTAACAGAGAATGAAGGAAATGGTTTACTCACAATAGCTTTTCCAAAAATTCATATCGTCATTGTAGGTATTGAAAAGCTGATACCTTCGCTTGAAGATCTCGATTTATTTCTTCCGTTACTTGCACAGCATGGCACCGGTCAGCATATCACGGTTTATAATAATATTGTATTTGGACCAGGAACTGAGTTTGAACCTGATGGACCGGAGGAGATGTATGTAATACTGCTGGATAATCGTCGCACCGAGCTGCTGAAATTCAGGGAACAGCGCCGAGCCCTTTCCTGCATACGTTGCGGGGCCTGTTTGAACGGTTGTCCTATTTATAAAAGCGTTGGAGGATATACCTATAATGCAACATATTCCGGTCCTATTGGTTCCGTTATATCGCCTCATTACCTCGGAATGAAGGAGTATAATCACCTGAGTTTTGCCTCCTCGCTTTGCGGAAAATGCACTGAAGTATGCCCTGTAAAAATACCGCTTCATGAGTTGCTGCTTCACAACAGGCATGAAGCCGTTGTTAAGAAATACGTTTCGTTTACCTGGCGCGTCATCGTCAGCGGATGGAAAACGGTTATGCTTCACCGATGGATGATTGATAAACCAAAGTCGGGTCTGAAAAACAAAATGATTAGCAGGTTTGGAAAAAAAATGTGGGGAAATCGTCGTTCCTTACCGAGAATAGCGCAAAAAAGTTTTAAGGAACAGTGGAAAGAAACCCATATTTAAATGGCGCTGCGCCTGCTGAGAAAACGGTCAACAAAAAAAAGCAATCCACCGGCTAAACCAACAAGCAACCCCCAGGTAACATATTTCGAAGTAAAAGCAGCCTTCATACCGGCGATAAGAGCGCCAAAGGAGGGAAGAATATCATTCATAAAGTATCCTTTTGCAGGAATTCTGCTAAGGAAAGGCAGATCGGAAGTAGCAAAAATCAAAATGCTAAACAATATTACCGCTAAGTAGGGCAGTACTGAGTTGAAAGCCGGAAAGAAGGATTTTTTCCCGGTAACAACCACAGATTCCGCCTGAATTGCCGCAATTACATGATCCACAAAATCATCGGAAGGACTTTCAAGCGGAATTTGCCATATCAACCTGCTTAAATAATCATCGTTTTCTATTTCTTCTTTTTCCATAGTAGTACAATATTATAAAGTTTAATCATGCCAACGCCTGTTTCATCGTCACAGAGAGGTCGTCATGCAGTTTTTTTCGTATTCTGTGTAGCCTCACTTTCACATTCGACATGGTAAGGCCTGTGATAGCGCTGATATCTTCAATTGAGTTTTCTCCGTGGTAAAATAGTGTTATTAAGAGGTTTTCGTCATCGCTTAGTTTCGTCATTGCCTTTTCGATCAATGCTTTCTGAATATCGGGATCAATGTCATAGATTCCTTCTGAAACATTCTCTTCACTATAGTTATGGATTACATAATCATCCATTGGAACAAGATCGGGTTTCTTTTTCCGGGTTTTTGAAATTGCAGCGTTGTAAACTATCCTGTATAACCATGTCGAAAATTTCGATTTTCTTTCAAATGTTTTCAACGAATGAAATACTTTGAGAAAACAATCCTGGGCAATCTCTTCGGCATCCTCCCGATTATTCAGTATTTTTAAAGCAATAGAAAAAACCAGGTTTTTGTGTTTGGCAACCAGTTGTGCATAAGCGCTAACATCGCCGCTGAGTACGCGATCAATGTAATAGTTGTCGTCGAGGTATTTCATCCGGAACTTTTTGACGGCAGGGTTGCACAAAGGTTACACCGTGAAGCACAAAGATAACATCATTTATTTATTTGTTATTAAGTTGCTGATAAATAAGTTTTTTGTAAGTTTGTAGGTAGAAAATTTATCTATAAACTAAAAATCAAAATTTTATGAAAATCTTTACTTTGGTGGGTTTGCTCTTTGTCCTATTGTTTGCAAACCAGAGTTTTGCACAGTTCAAGCGGGATAATCCCAATCTTGATCAAATTCCTCAGTACCTTCGCGAGAGAGGCTCGGCAACAAGCGATGGAACAACTGCAAATTCGGCTGTGGTTACTATTGATAACTGGGATAATTACAGTCTTGGGGTTGATTTTGCAGAAAACAACATGGCAACAGATCCCAATCATCCTACATGGTTTTTTACCGCATACAACACCAATGAAACTCATCATACCGAAAATGGCATTGACTGGGCGAAGAACAATCCGAATTTCGGAGCTACAATGGCGGGAGACCCGGTTGTAGGTTATGATAGTATAGGAAATCTTTTTTATGAAAACATGTATGGAAGCATATCCGGTTGTAAAGTAATAAAATCTACTACAAACGGCGCAACATGGGGTACGTCGGTTACTGCAATTGCCGGAAATGATAAAAACTGGCTTGCCTGCGACCAAACCTCAGGTCCTTATGCCAATTATGTTTATACAACAATGACCAACAACGGCGTTGGAAATTTTGCCAGAAGCATTGATAACGGAGCAACATTTACTTCAACTTTTGCGCCAACTACACAGTCGCTTCCCGGTATGATGGTGTGCGTTGGTCCTCAAAGTAATATTCAGGGAGGCTCTGTTTATGTGGTAACCAATAGTGGCAGTTCATTCAGTTCAGTTTATACATTTTATCTTTCAACAAATGGCGGGTCCACTTTTGTACAAAAGTCTTCTCAGCAATGGTCAAATACAGTGGGATCGCAGGTGGGTGGCAGAAATTCGGTGTCAAACATGCGTACCCGTCCTTATCCTATGATTGCCGCCGATAACAGTTATGGCGCCAACCGCGGAAAACTTTATTGTGTTTACGCCTCCAACGATCCTCCAGGCGCCAACGCCAAGTCCGATGTTTGGTGTCGCAGTTCATCCGACGGCGGCGCTACCTGGAGCTCATCCGTTCGCATTAACGACGATCCAAATACCCAGAACTTTCAGCAATGGCATCCCGCTATCTGGTGTGATAAGGAGACCGGAAAATTGTATGCCATGTGGATGGATACCCGTGATACGCCTACAAACGACAGCGCTTTTATCTATGCTTCCTATTCAACAGACGGTGGAGCGACGTGGGTGGCAAATCAGCGTATCTCCAATAAAAAGATGAAAATTAACTGTACTACCTGCGGCGGCGGTGGAACCCCGGCTTATGAAGGCGACTACAATGGGGTGGTTTCAAATAAAAAAGTTTCCATGCTGGGTTGGACAGATTTTCGCGCAGGAACCTTCCAGAGTATGACCGGATATTTTCCCGACTATGCCATGGCTATTGATAAAGCATCGGATACGCTTTATGCTCCATTTGATAATACAACATTCCAGGTATCTATTCCTGCCGTAAAACTATATACCGATTCTGTTATTTTATCCGGATCAATTTCTCCTGTGCCTACCGCTGGTTCTATTACATTTGAATTTCCTTCCGGAACCACAATAACCAGTTATCCAGCTTCCTTACCGGTAAAATTATCGCTCAGTGGCGATGTTCCAATAGGAACTTATATGGCTACATTTTTTGCAACCGGCCCCAATGGCACACCTGCGCATAAACGCACAGCGACCATCAAGGTGCTTCAGGGAAACGTATTCGTAGCAACAGCAAGCGCAAACCCCACAACCATCTGTCAGGGTTTGATGACAGAATTAAGCGTAAACATTCTTGGTGGAACTCCTCCGTTTACATTTTCATGGACGCCAACTACAGGCATTGTAAACCCAAACAACGCAACAACCTTTGCAACTCCTACTGCAACCACAATGTACCACATCACAGTTTCCGATAATGCTTCCAATACCGCTACAGATAGTGTTCTGATAACTGTAAACCACGCCCCGGAAGCGCCAGGTCCAATTGCCGGATTGCAGAGCGTTTGCAATGGAGATACCGCTGAGTATTCTGTCGTTGAAGTGGTTGGCGGAATCAGTTACTCATGGATTGTTCCTGCCGAGGCTACGATTCTGCAAGGTCAGAATACTCCGGCAATTACAGTTAAATGGGGAAACGCCTCCGGCGATCTTCAGGTTACTGTAAGTAATGATTGTGGCCCAAATCCAATCGCCTCCATTCTTCCGGTTTTGGTTAATATACCTCCTGTAAGTCCGGCAGCGGTAAGTGGTCCCGATATTCTTTGCACAAACACACAAGGTACTTACTCAACATCCTATACTGGTGGAAGCGTTACATTCAATTGGTCGGTTCCCGCCGACGCTACTATCCAAAGTGGTCAGGGAACCGAAACAATCAATGTTCTCTGGGGTATAATTGCTGGAGATGTTGCAGTTTTCCTTACAAATGATTGCGGAACCGGACCGGCTGTTTCAAAACAGGTTGCCGTAAATACAATCCCGGAACCGGCTGGCGTCATAGCGGGTCAGGATACTGTTTGCCAGGGAGAAGGAAACTATGTTTTCAGCATTCCAGTCATTACAGGCGCTACCGGATACGAATGGACGCTTCCTCAGGGTGTTACCATAACTGCCGGACAAGGAACGAATGTGGTTACCTTATCAATAAGCGGTACTGCGCAATCAGGAAATATCGCTATAAAAGGAACTAATGATTGTGGCTCTGGTACAGAATCTGCCAAAGCGCTATCAGTTCATAACTGTGGAGGGATTGGACAGAAAGATCTGGAATCGGTTGTAAAAATCTATCCTAACCCGGTAAAAGAAGAGCTGACTATCAATATCGCCGGTAAGGAAAAATCACTCGATTTAACTATTACCGACCTGAACGGGAAAGTTCTTTTATCAGAAAAACTGAATGTTTCCGGAAGTGAATTCAGGAAGAAACTTGATATGTCGGGATTCTCAAAAGGTATTTATTTTATCCGGTTATCTGCTAACGACCGGTCTTACAGCGAAAAGGTTGTTGTTCAATAAACGCCGTTAATGAAAGAATGTAACCAATGCTTTGAATCAGCGTCAAAAGGATCAGAAACGGAAACAATATATAATAAACGGAAATGAAAATTGAAATTTTGATCCTGATCGCGTTCTTTGCCATGTTTTATGGCATCGTTTATCTGTTGGTACGATTAAAGGAACGCCTTACGCTGATTCAGAAAGGCGCCAATGCAACAATCTTTGATTCCTCAAAACAGCCATCTTCATTAAAATTGGGGCTTGTGCTGGTAGGACTCGGAATCGGGATTCTTTTAGGTAAGATTCTTTCAATGAACACATACCTCGATGAAGAGCTTGCAATATTCTCCATGGTGTTGCTTTTCGGAGGGATTGGCTTGGTTATTTATCACCTGATTGCCAAAAAATTCGAAGGATAACGTAAATGCCTCTCCCCGCTTTTTGTGGGGTGGAGAAAATAATAAACTCCCCTGATGAAGTTCAATTCGTCAGGGGAGTTTGCTTTATAATAAAACCTGGATACAACAGCGCATCAAAAAATTCCAAGCCACAAATTCCAGGATCCAAATTCCAAGGGTTCACCGGGAGTCAGGCATGGTTTTAAAAGGTTTGAAAGCATGAATTATGAATTTGAGCTTTGGAATTTGAGGCTTGGAATTTGGGTCTTGGAATTTGCGATCAGAATGTCGCAATTTACACTGTTTGCAGCAGAAAAGGGTATTTATCCAATATGAAATATTTCGGACCTTCACGGAGCAGAATGCTTTCATAAAGAATGATTTCTCCAATTTGCATCGAATCGGAAACAATATTCCGAAACTGCCCGATTGTACGATCAAAAAGAACCTTATCTTTCAACTCTCTGATTCTGCCGAGGGTCAGATGAGGAATCAGATTCTGGCGATCAGGCTCAAATCCTGCCGGTTTCAAATCTTCCTGAATATTTTTCATAAGGGTTAAAAGATCGAAATAAGGTTCTATTCCAACCCAGATTACTTTTGGCGCATAGCTGCTGCCAAAAATACCAAGTTGCGAAAGTCCAAAAACAAAAGTACTGGTTATGGAAGCCCGTTTTCGCATCGCTGAGGATATCGCAGGAATTTTCTGTTCTTCTGTTTCACCAAAAAATTTGATGGTAATATGAATGTTTTGCTCTTCAACCCATTTGATTTGCTGATCTTTCATGGCAGATTGCAAGCGCTGATAGCTCGAAAGAAATTCGGCGTCAGGATTAAATTTTAAAGCAGCAAAAAGACGTTTCATAAGAAAAAAGGTATTATTTTTGCAACCGCTTTGGGGGGATTAGCTCAGTTGGCTAGAGCGTTAGACTGGCAGTCTAAAGGTCAGGGGTTCGACTCCCCTATTCTCCACCACTTCAAATCATATCAGGCTGTAAACTAATTGTTTATAGCCTGTTTTGTTTAGCGTACACCCGAATTTACTCCAGTTTTTATCGTTGTCGCCAGGAAAAAACGAAAGTAATCAAAAAAATTATGCAACGCCTCGGTTATAATATGTCTGTAAATCACCTTTATCTTTGTAGTGAAATTATTCACACATAATCATGCTTCTTATGAACAACAAACTTCATCATCTTTTATGGATCATTATTCTTTCTGCTATTGTTTCCTGTAATAACGGAGTTGGAAAAAGCGCTGAACAAGGTCGTGACGCCTTGGTATCACACATTGATTCCACACTAAAAGCCGGGGATGACTTTTTCCTGTTTGCAAATGGGAAATGGTTCAAAGAAAACCCGATCCCTGCAACCGAGCAAAGCAACGGGCTCTGGCAATTGATACAAGATACTATCAACAGTCAGATTCGGAATATCTGTGAATCTTCAGCAACAATAAATAATGCCCCGGCAGGAACCGCCAGACAAAAGATCGGAGATTTCTTTTTTTCCGGCATGGACAGTGTTTCCCGGAATAAAAGCGGGATAACTGGTCTCAAACCCGACTTTGACAGGATTGACCGCATTTCGGATATGAAAGGTGTTATTAGCGAGGCAGCCTATATTCATACGGTTTCAGGTTCGCCGATATTTGGGTTTTATGTTGGGCAGGATGACAAAATCAGCAGCAAAAATGCTGTATATATTAGTCAGGACGGGTTAAGCCTTCCCGACCGAAGCTTTTATTTTGATATGGATTCTCGCGCAGTTATGATCCGCGGAAAATTTGTTGAACATCTTTTTAATATGTTCAGGATTATGGGTTACAACAATGAAGTAGCCAAATTTGCAGCCGACCGGGTGATGAAACTTGAAACAGCCATTGCTTCAAAGTCGCGCAAACTTGAGGAAACACGCGACCCTTTGAAGAATTATAACAAATTTCCGCTGGACCATTTGATTGCCATTTCGCCAAACATTGATTGGTCTCTCTTTTTTCAAAATGTAGGAGTGCAAAAGGTGGATTCTGTGATTGTGGGGCAACCGGAATTTATTTCCGCGGTGAACGGTTTCCTTAAATCATTTCCGCCCGAAGACTGGAAATTTTATCTGAAATATCATCTGATCAATGAACTTGCCCGTTCCCTTGATGACAATACGTACAAGGAATCATTCAGTTTTTATTCAACTACACTCCGCGGTGTAAAGGAACCCAAACCCCGGTGGAAAAGAGTTGTTGGGGCTACCGATGGTTCTTTGGGTGAACTGATCGGACAGATTTACGTGAACGAATACCTCCCGAAAGGCGCCAAAGAAAAACTTCAGGAAATCGGTAATGCTATAAAGGTTGTGTATGCCGAACGAATTAAATCACTTGACTGGATGAGCGAAACAACAAAGGTAAAAGCTCTTGCTAAACTCAATTCGGTGATCTTCAAGGTTGGTTATCCCGATAAATGGAAGGATATGAGTAACCTTACGATCGATAGGTCTTCTTACCTACGCAATGTCATGAACAGCAATAAGTGGTGGTTCGGTTATCAAACTTCCAAATACGGCAAACCCGTTGATCGCACTGAATGGAATATGCAACCGCAGAATTACAACGCTTATTACAGTCCTTCAAACAATGAAATTGTTGTGCCCGGATGCAACATTCTGGTTCCGGGTTATGAGCGTAAACTGGCTGATGACGCACTGCTTTATTCCATCATCGGAGGATCAACCTTCGGTCATGAAATCACGCATGGTTTTGATGATCAAGGGAGCAAATACGATGAAAACGGCAATCTGCACAACTGGTGGACAGTTGAGGACAGCATAAGGTTTTATTCAAAAACCAAATTGATTGTTGATCAATTTGACGATTACGTGGCAGTTGACAGTCTTCACATAAACGGCGATATGACACAGGGAGAAAACATTGCCGATCTTGCCGGAATAGTGATGGGTTATGAAGCGTTTAAAAAGACAGCTCAATATAAAAAAAACGAAGTCATTGCCGGGTTAACGCCCGACCAACGGTTTTTTCTTGGATATGCCCTCGCCTGGATGATCAATTCCCGTCCGGAAGCAATCGCCAATCAGGTTCGCAGTGATGTCCATTCGCCAGCCCGATTCCGCGTTGTAGGCCCGCTGGCTAATATGCCCGAATTTTATACTGCTTTTGGAGTTAAGCAAGGCGATGCCTTATGGCGTCCGGATAGTTTAAAAGTGAAAATATGGTAATTATTGCCCCGGATGAATGGGATAAATAGTTTTCAAATGATGTACTTACTTCTTAAAATTTCCGGTATCACATTGATTTTCTTGTTCTCCATTAATTTTATTATGGCTCAGGAGAAAAATCATGAAATGGTTTTTATTCAGGGCGGAAAATTTAAAATGGGTTCTTTATTAGGCGGCGCCGATGAGCAACCGGTTCATGAGGTTATTTTGGACGATTTTTATATCGGCAAATATGAAGTTACACAGAAACAATGGGAGCTAATTATGGACCAGGACACCAGTAAGCGCTATTTTATGGGCTGCGACAGTTGTCCTGTTGAGCGGGTAAGTTGGAACAATGTTCAGGAGTATATTGAGAAACTTAACGAAAAAACTAAAATGAATTACCGCCTCCCCACCGAAGCGGAATGGGAGTATGCGGCACGAGGCGGCGCACTGTCGAAAGGTTATAAATACAGTGGAAGCAATGCAGAAATTAGTGTAGCCTGGAAAGTCGGAAACTCGAATATGATGACTCATCAAACAGGACTGAAAAAACCGAATGAACTTGGTATTTACGATATGACCGGAAATGTTTTTGAATGGTGCTCCGACTGGTATGATGCCAATTGGTACAAAATATCGCCAAAAAACAATCCAACCGGACCCTCCGAAGGCATTTTCCGGGTCATTCGAGGTGGAAGCTGGTTTTACGACCAAGCCGGTTTGCGCACCGCCGACCGCGAAAGCGCTAATCCTACATATAGGTATGGCTACGTTGGATTCAGGGTATGCCGCTGAGGGTGGAATGATGCCATCAAAATGGTGGCGCGACCCCATACCCGGCAAAAATTTGAATTCCTTTAGTTTCAATGAGACTTGATAGCGATCAACTGGTTTTTTTAGCCGATATACGATTGAAAAATAAAAAATCTTTAAAACCGGTTTCACCTTTTGCCATCAATACCGATTAACCATTAAAAACCGATGAAATGGTTAAGCGACTTCACTTCACTTATCTTTCCAAGGATTTGCGCCGCCTGTGGCAACAGTTTGTGGAAACACGAAGATGTAATCTGCCATTCCTGTGAATTTCATCTTCCGAAAACCAATTTTCATTTTTCGGAGGATAATCCAGTGGCGCGGATATTCTGGGGCAGGGCGTCTCTCTTCTCTGGCGCGGCTTTTCTCTATTTCAACAAAGGAAATAAAGTTCAGCAATTGGTACATCAGTTGAAATACAAGGGAAGAAAGGATATCGGGATTTTTCTTGGCTCGTTTTACGGACAAACCCTGAAATATGCTCCCTTGTTTAATTGTGCCGATTTGATCATTCCGGTTCCTTTGCACAAAAAGAAATACATGAAACGAGGCTATAACCAAAGCGAGCAGTTTGGCATTGGTCTCTCATCCGCAATGAAAATTCCGGTGAACCGGCATTTACTTATACGCACAAAAGCCACCGAAACGCAAACCCGCAAATCGCGTTTCAGAAGGTATCAGAATGTTCGCGAGATATTCCTCGTGAAAGAGCCTGAACAATGGCGCGGAAAGCATCTATTGCTTGTTGATGATGTAGTTACAACCGGTGCCACCCTCGAATCCTGCATTCACGCATTAGAGTTGATACCAGAAGTTAAGATCAGCATTGCTTGTATTGCCACCGCTTTATTGTGATAACTTTCCTCCAAGTACCGTGGTTTTCTTCACTTTTTTTACAGTTCCATCCTGCCTTGTTAATTCGATCAGCAAAACATATATGCCGATTCCGGCTTTTCTGTTTGCGCCAGTCATTCCATCCCAGCAGAAAACCCCCTCGTTGCCTGCATAAACCTGGTTTGCCAACTGTTTTATCGCTCTTCCATGCGAATCGTAAATGTAAATATTAACTGAAAATCCAGGATTTGGTTCACGAATTGCGATATTCAGCAGATCGTCAAACCCGTCGTTATCCGGTGAAAAAACTTCCGGCGTTACCGATATATCCAACCCATCGTTTGGCGAATCAAGCCGGTGCGAATTTAGGTATCCCGGCGTCGCAAATCCTACGGTTTCTGCCGCCGAATGCCAATTGTTCCTGTCGTCGGATGGTAACTCAGGGCTTGCCCGTTCAAGTGAAACGCCTTCGGTTGTCGCCAA
Organism: Bacteroidota bacterium; assembly: GCA_037131145.1. Taxonomy (GTDB): domain Bacteria; phylum Bacteroidota; class Bacteroidia; order Bacteroidales; family FEN-979; genus CAIVAT01. Next base: position 37,100 of record JBAXRP010000001.1, on the reverse strand, counting down.
TATCGGATAATGCATGGCTGCGTCATACCGAACCCGGTCAATAATGGTAAAGTTGTCCTTTCGCGCAATGATAACGGTTCCCGAATCATTTCCCAAAGTTGGGAATTTTTCCATCCCCATAATCGCTTCTGGAAACTGTGGTCGGTAGCGTGAAATAATATCAGCAGGAATGGAAGTAAACGCCACATAATCGCCAGGAAACAACAAATAGCCATTATCAGTCAATGGTTCTGCATCAGACTGAAGGCTTGCGCTGTCGCTAACCGCGATGACCAATGATTGCAGATCAAGTATCTTTTCCGAACGGTTATAAAGTTCCGCAAATCTCGATCCGCCGGTGGCGGGATCAGGTAAAAACTCATTGATTACAATATCGTGAAGCGCTACGGAATCGGGAATTGCAAACCGCACATTCCGCGATGAATCAATCTGGTTTCCGACACAATCTTTCATTTTGCCGGCGATTGCCAAATTATATAAAACGCCTCTCGAAAACGGATTGTTAAAATGCAATTTTACCGCGTCAAACCTTGGCGCTTCAGGTTCCACACTTTCGGGATGTCCCAACTCTTCAGGGTTTACAATCCATTTCTCACGCGAAAGCAAAGTAAGGCTATCCATGGCTTCCGAAAAACTCACTTTCAGCGTAGATGAATCGGCGATAAAAGCCCTTGAAATGAGAGGTTTGGTAATATCTGGATTTGACCTGAAATTCGAATTTATTCTTCCTGGAGTTCCTCCGGAATAATCGGTGGAGGCGCACCAGTTTTCCATACAACCGCAAGGATTTTCAGGGTCGGACATTTCGAGCGACCATCCTCCATCCCCTTTGAAGGAACCGCCAAACCATTCAGGGCTATATGAAACTGAATGAATTACATGCTTTTTCTGATCCATTAGCGCCAATGTTGTACCTTCATTTGACAATGAACTTGATGACGTGAACAATGTTGTGCATAAACCAAAATGGAGGAAAACCGAATCTTTAGATATAATCAAATAGTTTTTTGGAGGTATCGTCACATCTGGGAATATTTTTGAATAGCTTCCATACTGAAATGTCCAATCTTTCAGATTCAGCGGATAAACGGTGCGGTTGTATAATTCTACAAATTCTGCAACAGGCAGTTCAACCGGCGGCTCAGGGTCGGCAAGAATTTCGACGATTACAATGTCAAAAGCCTTTGGCTTGTAATAAAAAACCGGAACCAGGGTATCCAGAATTATGTTTCCGTTGAGGTCGCTTATGCCATGAACGGATAATGTATCAATCACACCTTCGGGGAATATTCCGGGAAAACTAAGAATAATAACTGTTGGATCGTTTACTTCCAGTTTTGCCGAATCGGGATAACCACCTGAAAAAAGCCTGAAGTTTTCGGGGTTTTCCGCCTCCTGCTTCTGAATGGGTTCCGACATTGCAATTTTGATTATATTTTCAGAGATAATTTCCTGTGAGATTACTTGTGGCGGAGTAGTATCATGTATGATCGCTCCTACATAGAAATCATCAAACCATAATTTTGTAGCATTGCTTGATGTATAACGGCAGTAAACTCCAAACCATCTGGATTGAAACAATGAATTTTCCGAAAAACCGCCATCAGGAATATAATTGAAACCACCGGTTGTATCAATATTTGTTTCCCAGTCGCCCCGGTCGTCTCTGATTATTCTGAACCGCATGATATTTGTAGAATTATCGGTTTTATATGATTTGAATCTGTATAATGATGTTAGCTCAATGCCATTCTGCTTAATTATCGCGATGGAATCATCGGAGCCTCCAACCTGCAAAAAGATAGCGTTGGCGCATTTCAGATTTGCCGAATCGGACAGTAAATAAATCCTTGCGTGATTATTTGCTGAGGTATTGAAAGATAATTTCATCCAGAAACTCCATTCGGTATTTAGCGTTCTACTGTTGGGAGTAAGAAGAACGGAAGTGTCGGCGCCGGATGATTGCAACTGGAGTTGATTGCCCAAACTAACCTCAAATTGCGCCGTATCGCCTGTCCACGCGGGATTGACCGAAAAATTTCCATCCGAAAAATTATCAATAACCTGCCCCAGCCCCATCATAGGAGCAAGGCAAAGAAAGAAAAATATTTTTTTCATGATTTCATTTTTCTGTTTAATCCCCAAAAACCCCAAAAGTAAAACCACTGTTAATAACTTTTTTTACCATTTCGTCATTTCGCCATTTCAGTATCTTTGCCAAAACTCGACCCCGCATGAAACTGGCAATTGTAGGCGCTACCGGACTGGTAGGCAGAGAAATACTGAAGGTTCTGGAAGAGCGCAAATTCCACCCGGATTTGTTGATTCCTGTTGCTTCCGCAAAATCGGAAGGATCATCGGTTATATTCAATAATCAAACCCACGTTGTTCAATCAAATACTGTTGCGATTACGCATAACCCGGATTTAGCCATCTTTTCTGCCGGCGCCACAGTTTCGAAGGAATGGGCTAAACGATATGCATCGGCTGGATGTACGGTAATTGATAACTCTTCGGCATGGCGTATGGATCCGGATGTTCCGCTGATTGTTCCTGAAATCAACGCTTCAATCCTTACTAGCGCGCATAAAATAATAGCTAATCCAAACTGTTCTACAATTCAATTGGTTATGGCGCTCGCGCCGCTGCATGAAAAATACCGCATCAGAAGAATCGTGGTTTCTACTTATCAATCGGTAACGGGAACTGGAGCAAAAGCGGTGCGACAATTAGAAAATGAACGCAATGGCGTTTCAGGGGCGATGGCATATCCACACCAGATAGACCTGAACCTGTTTCCTCATGGCGGCGATTTTCTCGAAAACGGATATACCACGGAAGAGATGAAACTTCGAAATGAAACACATAAAATTCTGAACGATTATTCCATCAGGATCACCTCAACTATTGTGAGGGTTCCTGTATTGGGCGGACATTCAGAAGCGGTAAACGTTGAATTTGAACATGATTTCACATTACCTGATATAAAAGCGATATTATCAGGAACTCCCGGAATAGTTATTCAGGATGATCCGGCAAAGAATATATATCCGATGCCTCTGATTGCAAAAGGGTCGGATGCGGTTTTTGTCGGTCGTATCCGACGGGATGAATCCCAACCTGCCTCCCTCAATTTATTTATCGTTGCTGATAACCTTCGCAAAGGCGCCGCCACCAATGCTGTTCAAATCGCCGAATATCTCGAAAATGCTGAACTTATGTGAAAACTGAAAAACTGAAAAACCGAATGTCGAATTTTAAAGCATGGAGCCTGAAATCCTAAACCTTGTTAAAAATAAAACAGTCAATTGATTTTTATCAACCTCTTAGTTGATGAAAAATAGTAAAATTGTTGCTTTTTATCATTTTATTACTAATTTTGTCCGATACTAAAAAGCAAAGTCTAAGAGGCAGTATAATGATCAATAAAAATCATCAGGCATCCAATTGTAATGATTGCAACTGCAAAACTCAGATTTTTAAAAATTTAGGTTCGACGGAGCTTGATCTGATCAACAACAGCCGATTTCAGGTTGATTATAAAGGTGGAGAAATCATTTTCAAACAAGGCACTCCTTCGCCATACTTTGTTTGTATAACATCCGGATTGGCAAAGATCTATATTGAGGGCTATGGCAAGAATCTTATTCTGGCGCTTGTAAAACCTGTGGATTACATCTTCGGACCTGGTATATACGTTGATAATCGTCACTATTATTCAGCATCAGCCGTTGAAGACTGTACCGCCTGCCTTGTTGATGCATCCGTTTTTAAAAAACTGATTCGTGAAAACCCCGATTTTGCCGAGGATTTTTTAAAACGAGTATCTCTGCAATCCATCTTTAACTTTGAACAAATCGTTAGTCTGACTCAAAAGCAAATGCCCGGTAGGATTGCCGACGTCATTTTTTACCTTTCCGAAAAAATCTATTGCAAGAATCCTTTTGAACTAAGCATTTCGCGGCAGGATCTGGCCGATCTTTCGGGCATGTCAAAGGAAAGCGCCATAAGAATTTTAAAAGAATTTAAGGAGGAGGGTATATTAACTGTTGCAGGAAATAAAATGGAAATCCTTAATGTAAAACAACTTCGTCAGATCAGCGAAACTGGCTGATTATATATAATGATTGATATTTATCAACAGGCTGTTGAGAAATGTCAGTTATTATATTAACAAATCTCACCAATACCATACGAGGGGCTCTTGTTTTCTTAGATACTTTTGTCGCGGAAACTTTTTGCACAAGTTGTCTGCTGCAATTCAAACGTATTTATTAACAAAATCTGTAAAAAAATGAAAAAATTACACAAATTTATTATTGTTGCCGGAATGATGGTTTCGGCTGCAATGTTGATGTTTACTGCCTGCACCAAAGAAGGTCCGCAGGGTACTGCCGGAGTAAACGGAGTAAACGGAATTAATGGCGTGAACGGTGTTGATGGCTTAAATGGAAAAGACGGAACTGCTTCCTGTCTTGTTTGCCACACAATTGCTAATTTTGATACTAAAATTGCTGAGTATCATTTCTCAAAACATTATCTTGGTACAACAAGCGCAAGAAATACCAAGTTTTGCGCAGGATGTCATACAAGTGAAGGATTTATGCAGAATCTCGGTAGTGGGAAATTTATTGTAGCCAACGACATGCCAACTGCTAACAGAATTAACTGCACAACGTGCCATAAACATAGTTCATTTGATTTTACAGGCGACACAGTTTCTCAAATTTTAACGAATATTAACCCTGTGTATTTAAATTATAACAAAAATCTTACTGCGACGGATTTTGGCGCAATTAATAATCTGTGTGTTAGTTGTCACCAGATTCGTGGCTATACCTCTCTGGTTTATTCCGACACTACTCTCAGACCTCAGGTTATAAATAAGGCATTTGATCAACTGCCATACTTTCCTTTTGTAAATACAAACGATCTTGATACTGTTCAATACCGTGTAGGGAGAAGCTTCTCGGTTCATGATGGAAACCAGTCAAATTTATTTTCAGGTATTAATGGTTATGAATATCAAGGCAAAACCTATACAAGAACTTGGAAACACTCTGCTTTTGCATGTACTGATTGCCACATGAATACATATAATCCAGCCGACTCAACTGGTGGTCATACATTATGGGCTAACAAAGCTGAATGTACTGCTTGCCACGGTGGCGATAAAATAACACCTGTTCAAGCCCTTATTGATGCAAAACGCATTGAATTAGCCGAACTCCTTACTGCGAGAAAAGTTTTCAAGAAAACTACAAGTACCTCCGGCGTTGTATCGTACAGCGCTCAGCCAAGCCACGATTTTAATGGAAAACTGTACCAAACTGTTACAAGTTCAGAACTTTATGCAACCAGTGCAAGTAACAATACGGTTAGCCCTACAACTGGTCTGGTGATTTACGGCAATATGCTGAAATACGCAAAAGATACCGATTTTGCTAACAGAATAGGCCGTGTATGGAAATATGGAGAATTAGGAGCTGCTTACAATTATGCCTATATCAACAGTGAATTATCATTAGGCGTTCATAATCCTCCTTATGCATTACAGCTTTTACAAAATTCGATTGATTGGGTAACTGCACATCCATAATTGTTTTTTATTGCAACACAGATTCCAGAAATAAATCACATTTTATTTTTGGAATTTGTGTTTTCTCTGGATATTGACAAATCTGTAATAAAGTCATAATTATTTGCGAAAAAGGCTTCAGAGAACCTGAGGCTTTTTTACAAACATGAAAAATCACATTTCAAGTACCTCAGAAAACCAATTGTTATCGAATTATTAATAGTTTAACCTAAAAATATAATTATGCAAAGCAAAAAGTTGAAAAAACTGATTACGATCTTTTTCGTGCTTTTTATCTTTTCTGCATGTACGAAGGATTTAATCGTACCTGATCCTCCTTCACCTCCTCCTCCTCCTCCGGTACCAGGTAAAATTAGCTATGCCGGGGAAATACAACCCATTTTTAATGAAAAATGCGTTAGTTGTCATGGTATTGGGCAGAATCCACCAGTTCTGATTGATGGAAAATCCTATCTGGCATTGAAGAATATGGCTGGTATGATAGACATAGCCGTTCCGGAAAACAGCGACCTTTATATCGAAATGGCTCCCGGGGGAGGGATGAGCCAGCATTGTAACAAAGCGAATGCCGATTCAGTCTTAAAATGGATCAATGAGGGCGCGGTAAATAATTAATTGATTTTTTCACACTAATATTAATCGAAATACATACATAAATCTTATGGATAAAATGAAACGATTAGCGCTGGGTTTCATCTTCATGATGAGCGGTCTTGGAATGGGTTTTGCGCAGGATTCGATCCCTGAACAACCAACCCAGAAACCATTGGCAAAAGCTCCATTTGAAAGCGGTTATTTTATGGCAGACCGAACAGTTTTTCTGCCCCCTGCAAGAACCCTTGAAGCTGTTATCCAGCATGACTTTGGAACGATACAACAACACTGGTCTGACCTGTATGGTATTTGGGGCGCTTCAAACATCCGTCTCGGGCTTAATTTTACAATAACAAAAAATCTACAGGTGGGGTTTGGAACCACTAAGCTAAAAATGCTCCAGGATTTCAACATTAAATATGTAATTGCCCGCCAGAGAAAAGATGGTTTTCCTGTCACCATTAGTTTTTTCGGAAATGTAGCGATCAATGCCAGTAACAAGTCATCGCTTGGAAATAATAAACTACTATCTGATCTTGATTACAATTCCTTAGTTAAGGATACAGCGTTTCGGAGAAGTATTCAAAATCAGATAATTGAAAATGATACAAACTCTGGACTGAACTATATTACATACAACCAGGCAACAGGATTAAATGGAGCTAATCAGTCTGATCTGGGAAATCTTTTTGACCAAACCTTTAAAGCTTCTTACAGGTTTTCATATTTTGCTGAATTTATGTTTGCACGTAGATTTTGTAAAGAATTTTCAGCACAATTGGGGATTTCATGGGTACATTATAATCTGGTTGATCAAGCAGAAGCAGACAATAACCATGTAAATGGAATGAAAAACGATAATATCAATATCTCAGGTATAGGAAAAGTGAAGATAAGTCCGCAGGCTTCAATCATTTTAAGTTACTCTCAACCTGTATTTACTTATGTCAATACTGCCCCGTGGCCCAATTTTGGTCTTGGCGTGGAAATTTCAACAAGTACCCATGCTTTCCAGATTTTTTTAACAGCAGCAAATGGACTTCTTCCCCAGGAAACAGTTATGTATAATAACAATAATCCATATAATGGCGCTATTCTTCTTGGATTTAATATAACCCGGTTATGGACCTTTTAATCCAAAACCAAAACAAAATGTCAAATAACTAACAATTAAAAATTATGAAAACATCTCAAAAAATTGCAACAATCATCGTAACAGCTATCGTTGCTGTTGTTTTTCTGTTTGGTCAGGCTGCTTCAGCACAACAAGCCAAAGCAAAGGCATGGCCTGTTCCCGATAAAGACAAGGCTCTGAAAGCCTCAGCAAAAGCTGATGTAGCTACCGGGAAGGAACTTTGGGCAAAACATTGTAAATCGTGCCATGGCAGCAAAGGGTTGGGTGATGGACCAAAGGGCGCTTCCCTAAAAACTTTTCCGGGAGATTTCTCTTCAGCAGCTTTCCAGGGATCCACTGATGGCGAACTTTTCTTCCGCACTGATAAAGGCCGAGATGAAATGCCTGCCTACGAAAAGAAAATTCCCGATGCAAACGATCGTTGGTCGTTGGTTGCCTACATGCGCACTTTCAAGAAATAACTGCATACCGGTTCTAATATGATTAACCAAATGGGTGTAAAACAGATAATTTCCTGTTTACACCCATTTGTTTTGCAATGCAATCCCTCATACTTACTTTTAAGATACTATGATTTATAAAGCAAATTTACGCCCGGCCTGGCTCGTTCTTATGATGTTGCTTTTGTGCGCCATTGCCCTTATCCTTTTAAAAACATCTGATTCAAAGCCTATTATTACAACTCAAACCGAAAAAGAACAACAGGCAAAGACTGATTTTACGAAATTTAAAAATTATATCGAAAACGAAAACTGCTTCAAATGTCACGGTCAGTCAAAATATACATATCAAAATAAAGAAGCAAATAGAAATGTTTCCAAACGGATGTATTCAGAAGTTATAATCAACCGCGAACTTTTTTACTCGTCCAACCACCGCGAGTTTAAATGTACCGATTGTCATTCCGAAGATTATGGTACTTTCCCCCATAACGGCAACCTTCGCATGGAAGCAATTGCCACTTGTATTGACTGTCATGGTGGAGATGAGAAATACGCAAAATTTCAATTTGAACAAATTGATACAGGCTTTATGGCCAGTGTCCATTCCGAGAAACATAGCGAAGATTTTACATGCTGGATGTGTCATGATGCACATACCTACAAAATCAATGCGCGTAATACCAATATCCTTAAAGAAACTATTACTTATGATAACCTTATATGCCTGAACTGTCATGCAGATATAAAAAATTATCAGTTACTTACCGACAAAGTAAATCCAAATATCCTTCAAAAACATGAATGGCTGCCAAATCAGGCCTCTCATTTTACAAATGTTAGATGTATTGAATGTCATGCCAAAAATGAGGATACTTTGGTTGTTGCCCATCATGTTGTACCTAAGAGCCTGGCGGTCAGAAAGTGTGAATCCTGCCATTCACAGAATTCTATTCTTTACGCCTCCTTATATAAATACCAGGTGAGTTCGCAAATTCAGAAAGAAGGTTTTATTAAAGGTTTGCTAATGGGAAATTCCACCACTATTGGACCAGATCAAAGTAACACCTTAAATATAATTAGTCTGATTATTTTTGGACTAACCATTCTCGTAATAATTATCCACGCAGTTTTGCGCATTAAAAATAATCATCCACATGAATCATAGCTCCCAACGCCTTTATTTGTATCCTGTTTGGATCAGGATTTGGCACTTGACAAATGCACTACTTTGTTTGATTTTAATTATTACAGGTTTAAGTATCCAGTTTTCAAATCCTTCAACAATTGTTAAATTTAATATGGCTGTTACTTTGCATAATATTGCGGGGATGCTGCTTTCATTAAGTTACATTGTTTTCTTTTTCGGGAATCTTTTCACGAAAAACGGCGGTCATTATGTAATTCCGCTGAAAAATACATTTGACAGGCTGAAAAAACAACTATATTTTTATACAATAGGAATTTTCAAAAATGAACAAGCCCCTTTTCCGGTTAATGAGGAAGAAAAATTTAATCCGTTACAACAAGTTACCTATGTTGTTCTGATGTATGTTCTGGTGCCATTTGTAATTATTTCCGGATTCGGTCTGTTGTATCCGGAAATCACCGTTAACAGTATTTTCGGTTTCAGCGGATTGGATCTGACCGATTTTGTGCATATTATTTCTGGCTTTGGCATTAGTCTAATCATGTGTGTTCACATATATTTTTGCACTATCGGAAAAAATCCGACAAGTAATTTTAAAAGCATGATCAATGGTTATCATGAGTCACATTAAAACCCAGAAACGTGGAAGAGCATACTAATCAGAATAAAAAAAATACCAGAAGACAGTTTTTGAAAAAAGGGCTACTGGCTGGAGCCGGAATAGCAGCCGGTAGTGGATTGGTTGCAGCATACGTTGACGCGAATGCAACCGAATCCGGAAAGAAGGTAAAAGTCCTCACCACTGAAGGAGAAATTATGGAAGTGGATAGAGGCCTTCTTAAACTGCCGAGGGTATCACGCGAAGAATCCCATAAAGGACTTCCAGGACGAAAATTTGTCATGGTTATTGATCTTGGTAAATGCAAAAATGCCAGGAAATGCGTAGAGGCCTGCCAGAAAGGGCATCATCTTCCAAAAAGTCAGGAGTTTTTGAAGGTGTACTTGTTACAGGATTCTGAAAAAACTTCTCCGTACTGGTTTCCAAAACCCTGCTTTCACTGCGACAACCCTTTGTGCGTGAGTGTTTGCCCGGTTGGCGCCACATATAAACGAAGCGATGGAATTGTATTGATCGATAATGAACGTTGCATTGGATGCAAATTCTGCATGACAGGTTGCCCATATTCAACCCGTGTTTTTGCATGGAAACATTATCACGAGTTTGATGAAGATAAAGAGCCCTATTCACCGGAAGCGAGCAGCCCTGGAAAGGAGGGCACTGTTTCTAAATGCGATTTTTGTCCCGACCTGATACGGGTTGGCAAAGTGCCATATTGCGTTTCCGCCTGCCCGATGGGCGTAATATATTTTGGGGATGTGGATGAAGATACTGTAACCAATGGAACTGAAACATATCAGTTCAGCCAGTTAATCCGTGACCGGGCTGGATACAGATACCTTGAAACTCTTGGTACAAGGCCTTGTGTTTATTACCTACCACCCGTTGATCGTCAGTTTCCCGTTGATCGTGGTTTTCCGGATTTGACTGATGAGGTAAAAAGCAGATATAAGGATACACCATACAGTAAAAAAAATAAGCCGTGAATATGGAAAACGAAAAAAAAAGTCCATTAAGAGAATTTGCGCCGCAACTTGAGCAAACTAGTTTTGTAGGATATGCCTGGATTGTATTCCTGCTTGCCGTGATCGGTCTTGGAATTTATGCTTTTCTACAACAGGTTATAAAAGGACATGAAGTAACAGGTATGCGCGATAATGTTGTTTGGGGTGTTTATATCGTCAACTTCATTTTTTTTATGGGAATCAGTTACGCTGGCGCTTTGATTTCTGGCACACTCCACTTATTCAAAACACCCTGGCGCAAACCGGTTATCAGAATGGCAGAATTTATCACTGTAATTTCACTTTTAATCGGCCCTTGCTTTATTCTTCTTTGCATTGGAAGACTTGATAAACTTTATTATCTTGTAATTTTTGGACGTATTCAATCACCAATTACATGGGACGTAATTGCCATTTCAACCGATATTTTTGGGTGTTTCATTTTTCTTTATCTTGCCTTATTACGCGATCTGGCAACACTTCGTGATGATGACTTCCTACGACTTCCTATGTGGAGAAAACGCCTTTATAAAGCCCTTGCATTGGGTTATACCGGCACCCCGGAACAACAGCAGCGTCTCAACAGTGCAACAGATATTATGGCTGCGATGGTAATTTCCATAGCTATTATCGTTTATTCTGTATTGGCGTGGATTTTTAGCGTTACACTGCAACCTGGTTGGCACAGTACTATTTTTGGCCCTTACTTTGTAATTGCGGCTGTATATTCGGGAAGCGCAGTACTGATAATCACAATGTGGATTTTTAGAAAGGTTTATCATCTTGAGGAATACATTACAAAAAAACACTTCGTTGCTGTTGGGGTAATAATGCTTGTGCTTGCCGCATTTTTTGGATATTTTACTTTTAGCGATTACCTGACGAAATGGTATGGGTCGGAAAAAAATGACGAATTACTTATTCAGTTGCTTTTTAAAGAATTCTACTGGCCCTTTATTATCTCCAATTATATTGGTGTGCTGTTACCGCTGATCGTGGTAGGAATACCAAAATTCAGAACGATAACTAATATCACGCTTACTTCAATTGTTGTCGTTATAGCTCTTTGGTTGAATCGTTATATTATTGTGGTGCCTACACTTGAGTCGCCGTATCTCCCCATACAGGATGCAAGGCCTGAGTGGTTAAATTATACGGCTACTTGGGTGGAATGGAGCTTGAATGCTGCGGGAGTTGCCGTGTTCTGCCTTCTATTTACGCTTGCCTCAAAGTTTGTACCCATTGTACCAGTAACTGGTTTGCGGGAAGAAGCAAAAAAGGATGATATATTGGTTTGAAACTAAACTGAAATTAAATGATCATTATGAAAAATTATAACTCTTTTATGACCATTTTGGTTTTGTGCATCACAATGATGCAACCAAACTATCTGAAAGCAGAGGAAAAGTCGGATTCTGTAAATATGACTATAGAAACCCGGCTTACTTTGGGCTATTTATGTGGTCCGCAGGATTCAGTGAACCTCACAGCTACGCTGCTTATCAAACGTGGAGACATTACACTTGCCCTCGAAGATGCTCAGATTGAATTTATTGTGATTGGGGAAACATCTAACATGGTAATTGGGAAAGTTAAAACAAATCAAGAGGGAATTGCCAAATTTACTTTCTCGCATTCTGGTTTACCGACAAACAAAGACGGAATGATTTCATACTTGGCAAAATTTACCGGAACCGATAGATATCAGGACGCTGAGGCCTCTTTTACCGCAAAACCCGCTAGTCTTAAGCTTTTTTTCAGCATCGAGGATTCTGTTAAAACACTAAAAGTTACAGCAACTCAGAAAAATGCGAAAAGAGAGGTAATTCCGATTTCTAAAGAAACTGTTATTATATATGTACCAAGGCTTTTCAGCCTTCTTAAAATTGGCGAGATTTCGCTGGATGAAACGGGAACAGGAACACTTGAGTTTCCAAAAGAGATTGTTGGAGATACTCTGGGAAACCTTGTTGTGATTGCGAGAATTGAAGAGCATGACGTTTATGGAGCTGTGGAGGGTAAAAACACTATAAACTGGGGCGTACCAAAACAATATTACAAGGCGGAAGTTCCTTCGCGGGAATTATGGACTCCTATTGCTCCCATGTGGATGATAATTACACTTATAGTCATGCTTTTAGGTGTGTGGGCTCATTATATTTATGCGGTTTATGAGTTGATTATGATTAAAAGGCTTAGTAAAAAAGATAAGAATCTTTTCTAACGTGGATGAATCCTGAGAAGTTTTCAGAGATAGCAAAAGTCGCTCTTGCAGAGGGAAACATGCGGCTATTTATTCAACTTACTGGAGATATTTATTCGATTACAGGTATCGTGGTTCATGGAAATCATTTGGGTAGGAAGTTGGGTTTTCCAACTGCCAATCTTGAACTAGATGATAACAATCTATTTTTACCACCTTATGGAGTTTATGCTGTTAATACTGTAGTCGAAATGCGTGTTTTGAAAGGAATTGCGAACGCTGGAATTCGACCAACTGTTGATGGAAAAACAATGAGAGTGGAAATTCATATATTCGATTTTTCCGAGGATCTATATGGAAAAACCCTGGTCGTTAAATTTATTGACAGAATACGTGCCGAAATAAAGTTCAAGAATCTTGATGAACTCGCATTTCAAATTCGTGAGGATAAACGAAAGGCGTTATATCTACTTGCCTGAATGCATTATACTGATTACAACTCCTGATATCCCTTGTGTTGTCATACGTGGGATCAGATTTTCGAGTTCAATCTTTAGAATGCCTGGTTTTGTAATTTTTAAATACCGCTTCAAGGTAATGGAAAGCTGACAGGAATCACCCTTAACTTCACCAAGAAATTTTCCGTCTTTAGTTTTTATTTTCAACTGATATTCATTGATTCGCTCCTCCCCCGATGGCGTTTTCAAGTCCATGTTAAAAAAAAGTGTCTCGTATGGATATTCGGGTGTGAAACTGAATAGCAAAAGAATGTCATAAGTTTCATTTGATTTTTCAATCGGAATTTCAAAACTCAAAAAGTTAAATCTATCCCATTGGTTTCCGGGAAATTTATGATATAATTCAGTTGGTTTTTCCCGGATGCAAGCTTGGTTAAGCATTAAAAATAAGATATAAACAAAGATAAATACTCTTTTAGTTCTGAATGGATTTGCCATCGTTATTTTTTATATTTTTAGGAAGGCTTATAGTAAAATTCGTGCCTGTGTTTTCAATGGAAGTAAAAGAAATTTCACCCCTCAGATCCAAGATTATACCCTTTACAATGGCAAGTCCCAATCCCATCCCTCCAGTTTTTGTAGTAAAATCGGGTTGAAATATATTTGATGCCCGGTCGGCGGGAATGCCGATCCCATTATCTGAAACCTTAATAATTAGGTGATAAGAGGTTTCATGCAGAATTATTCGGATTAATCCATCCTTTCGGGAACCAATTGCCTGAACTGCATTGTTGATTAGATTTGTCAAAACACGTATAAATTGAAAACGATCAGAAAGAATTTCTGAGGCGTTATTTTCTGATTCAAAAACATATCTGATATTGGTAGATTCGGGATACAATGCTAATACCGTGTTAATAACTTCAACAATATCGAATCGCTCAAATATTGGGGGAGTCATTTTAGCAAAACCTGAAAAATCGGAGGCAATGGTTGAAAGAGTATCTATCTGTTCTACAAGGGTTTTGGTAAAACGAGCAATCCGTTGCCCCATATCTGGCGCATGTTCAATCCATGATTTCTGAAGATACTGGGCGCTCAGTTTCATGGGTGTTAACGGATTTTTAATTTCGTGAGCTACTTGTCTCGCCATTTCCCGCCAGGCGCTTTCTCGTTCCTTTAGAGCTAATTGATTTGCACTGTTATCAAGTGCATCAACCATCCTGTTGTAATCAGCCACCAAACGTCCTATTTCATCGTTGTTTTTCCATAAAATTTTCTCATTCGGTTTTCCAAGTCGTAGTAGCGACATTTTCGTTGAAAGTAAGGCCAACGGGGAGGTTATATAATTGGCAAGTAAAAATGAAATCAGAGCGCCTGATAAAATTATAAGAATATAAATATTGACAAAAGTTACGAGAAAAGAGGAAATCTCCTTTTTTAAATCATCTAGTCGAGAAAAATATGGCAAATTAATATATCCCAGTAAATTACCCTGATCGTTGTGCATAGGAAGATATACAGAACCGAATTTCATATTTCCGATTACTTCCTCCTGGATAAGAATTGAATTGTGTTCAATGATCATTTTCTGATAGGCAAAAGGGTTGATTCGTTCCGAGATCAGCCCTGCATGGAATATTTCATGGCGACTAGAAGAAATTAAGAATCCCCGCACATTATAAAAATTTATATCACAAAAGAAAATATTTGAAAGCTTAATAAGAAAATTTTCATTTTTCCTGTTGATAACGTCGGAAGCAACCCCAGCCCCGCCGAATTTGTGCTGAAACTCAGTTAGCACTGAAAATGCTTTTTCTCGTAAAAAATCAATGTTTTTCTTTTCATTAATATTGATAATATATATAATCTGTACTATCCCAATGATGACCATGGTAAGAATAAGAAGGCTCGTTAAAGATATTTGCAATTTAGTACGCAGGTCAACAGGTTTGGAATAGATTCCTTTTTGCACCATATTAAACCCAGTGATAATAAGCGCCATGAAGGAATAGAGGAAGAAAAGGTAAGAAAAAGGCGTGATTTCCGAAAAAAAACCATTCCTTGTTTTGCTGATCAGCAAGTCGCAATCCTCATTAATCTTGAAGTGAAAATGTTTGAGATCATTATCATAAAAATATGGACTGACGCTGGAATAGTGCGGGTAGGTTGCTAATTCAAACAAATAATTAGCGTTACCAACAACATGAACCAAGCGACCTTGCTGATAAAATGCATAAGTGTAATTTGAACGTAGAGTGGGATCCTTGCGACCCTTATCGAGCAATAATCCAGGGTATCCTGGATCAGGGATTGTGCCAGTTATCGTAAACTCGATATATAACTGTGCTTGATTTTTGGTAATTGCGTTTGATTCCAAAAAATTCAAAAATGCGAGGTAGTATTCTTTTCCATATCCATTATCAAGATAATACAGACCTGGCGTCGAAGTTGTTTCACCGTAATTGATGATCAGATTTTGAAAAAAAAGGTTGCAATCAATAAGGTATTGCTTGGGTTCCACACGAAGTTCCTGCCTAGGTTTGCACAAAGTGATCTGAATATTATACATGCGCCAGTAATCTTTAAAATAGCGTGTTTTTAAATAGATATCAAGACTATCAGAATAATACTCATGTGAGTTTTCAGAAAGAAGCATCCTTTTCAATATCGAGTCAGATCTTAGTTTTCCCGCAATCTGATAATATCGGTCTTCAGTAACAGGATTTTGTTTGGATATAAGGTTAAGCGCGAGCAAGTTCACTTTGTTGTTTTCTTTGAGAGTATTTGCCCGATTTAAAAGAAACGTTGCAAGTATAGAATAAAATAATAACAAGAAAAGTATGTGTTGGATTGAATACTTCGGAATTTGCATTGATTTTAAATACCAATAAAAGACAGCGTTAACAAAAAAAAACAAAATTATAGCATAATTTATCTTAATAGATGTAGCCTTGCATGTAATTCCATATAGAATAGAAGAGACAATCAACCCGAAAATTAGCCATTCGATTTTTGAGGAAATTGAGAAAATCTTGTCCAATAATTGGTTAGAAATAATCAAAAAGGCACCCGACAACAAAGCGAGGATGAGTAATCCGAATATGCTTATCGGGGTCAGATCTGAGATATTCTGGAAATTCAGTGAAAATGAGGAATTGATAATTAGGTCGGTAATGAGAAATTCGAGAATAGCAAAAAGGCTAAATAAAACAACTAATAAGACTTGGTATTCGATAAACATGACTTTAGTATCAAATGTTTTACTTTGATTAACAGAATTTACTTTGCCTATTATCCAGGTTATATAAAAGATGAGCAGTGAATTAAAAAAAAAATCGCCAAGGGATGGGAGAATAAAGGAAGAAGAGTATAAAGCGGGACTAAATATTTCGGTTTGATACAAATGTTCGGGAAATTGTAAATAGAACTGAATAATGCGTAAAACGAGTACGATAGACGAAATAGAAAGCAAAAACTGAATTTTACGAATTTTAAAGTAGTTTAAACTCAGGAATATACGGTAGATAAATAGTAGAAGAAAACAGGTTCCAAGAAGGAATAATACAAAATACCAAACTATAGAAAAATTATTTGAGAGTTGAAAAGATTCGGGAATACGCAGTTTATAAAAGAGTTGAGGAGGTAATACCAAGCTGACAAGATATTTATTATTAGCTGAAAAAACCGGATAAGCTGTTGTTTTTACAGATAATGATACATTTTCTGGCAATGAAAATTGTTCAGAAAAGCAATTCTTCAAATAGGAATTGGTGATCGGATACTCATTCTTTATTAAGGCGAAGGCTATAAACTTACAGGATACAATCGTTTTTGTGTAAACGCTATACCACCCATTTTGAAGGTGGAGTATCTGAAAACCAGTTTCTGATGATTTTACTAAATCTGTTGGAAAAATTTCCCTGTTACTGTTCCAAAATATTAAAGAATCGTTTCTGAAAATGAATAAGGATATTTTCGGTTTTTCGTGATTTATTAATTTGTAAATAGAATCTCCTGTTGCATTGGATAGAGTGTTGGGGTCAATGTTTGTTGAAATAGTCTCGACGAAAACCGTAAGAGCTTTCTCTTCAATAATAATTTTCTGGTTGAAAACCAATAAAATATTTTCTGGAATATTTATCCTGTTGATACACCAATCTGTAAAAGGTATCATCAAAAAAATAATCCCGGCAACTATAAGGGGTTGAAATTTTTGGAATCTAAATATTTCTATTTTAAATTTGGTCAATGTTCAGATAGGTTGAGAAATATTATCACTGTATAAGATTGCATATAAACGTTTATTTCAAACAAGATGGCAGGTTTGCTTAGAATGAACTTAGAATGCATTAGGGGGCTTAAAATAGTCAAGTTATCCTGTGGAGGATGAAAATCTGGCTGGAATAACCCATATTGTCTTTCTTTGCAAGGAAATTGGAGCGAAACCCATTAAGTAATGAACAAAAATATTTGTTTTTTCCATTTTGGTATTTTTCACTAAGCATTGAAACATAATAAGCGTCAAGTTTTTGTGGAAGAATTTTTTCCACAATAAAATGATGACGAGCAGCTAATCTGGTAAATGATTCGACTGTAAAATGATAGAGGTGTCGAGGAACATCATAAGCGGCCCAAAATGTTTTATATTTGCGTGCGTCCGGGGAATTGCAATTTGGAACTGCAATAATCAAAGTTCCTTTAGTAGAAAGTAGGGTATTAATTTTAGTAAGTGTTTGATCCAGGTCATGAACATGTTCTAAAACATGCCACAAAGTAATGCAATCAAAAGTTCGCAAGTTTACTCCAAGAGAATTAAGATCGGTAAAAACGGCTAATTTTTGTTGATTTATTGCAAAATCTCTCGCTTTATCATTGGGTTCAATCCCTACTACCTGATGTCTTTTTTTTTTGCAATAAGCAAGAAATTCACCGGTACCACAACCAAAATCAAGGATTGGCCCTGTTTCACAATACTGTCGGACAAGATAATATTTATTTCGAAGAGAAATATTTCTGGCAAGCTTATAAATTTGGCTAAGCAAATCACTTTTTGAAGCATCATGAGAAATGTAAGATTCAGATTGGTAATAATGCTTCATATCAGAGGTATTAGGTCTGGGATTTACAAACCTAAACCCACAGGAGGAACATTGCATGATATGAAATATTTCCTTTGAAAGAAAATGATCTTTAATGGAAAGAAAAAGGTTAAAATTAGTTAGTTGGCAAATGGGGCAAATTGATAATAGTTCAGTCATAAAAAAATGTTTCACGTGGAACATTATCTTCCAAGGAAGACAATAAGCACCGAAATATCAGCAGGAGATACACCGCTAATCCTTGTTGCCTGTCCTATTGAAGAAGGTTTAATCTTTGTAAGTTTTTCTCTGGCTTCGATGGATAATGAGGTAATTTTATTGAAATTAAAATTATTTGGGATGAAAAGATTTTCAAGATTAGCCATTTTGTCAGCAAGCATTTGTTCTTTTTCGATATAACTTTCGTATTTTATTACTAATTCTGCCTCGTTGATAATCTCGAAATTATCCAGGCAGTGCTCTTCTAAATATGATTTTAGTATATCAATTTTTGAAATCAAATCATTTAGGAAAACATGAGGTCTGAGAAGAAAATTCGCAGCTTTTTGTTTCTGTGTAGTTGGAGCAGAATTGTTTTCAAGAAGAATAGAATTAATATCCTCTGGTTTAAGAGTCTGGTTTTTAAGAAATCTGGTCAAATGATTTACTTTTTCGTATTTTTCAGAAACACCTCTGAGTCGGTCATGTGAAACAAGACCAAGTTCATGAGCAATACCGGTTAAACGTTGGTCGGCATTATCTTGTCTAAGAAGTAATCTGTATTCCGCTCTGGAGGTGAACATTCTGTATGGTTCTTCGGTACCTTTTGTAATTAGATCATCTATTAGTACACCAATATATGCTTCAGAACGTTTAAGAACTAATGGCTTTTGATTATTAACCTTCAAATGAGCATTTATGCCAGCAATTAGACCTTGCGCAGAAGCCTCCTCATAACCAGTTGTTCCATTAATTTGGCCTGCAAAAAAAAGGTTTTCAATTATTTTTGTTTCTAAATTTGAATATAACTGTTCTGGTGGAAAATAATCGTATTCTATTGCATAACCAGGACGGAAAAACTTTGCTTTTTCAAATCCTTTAACTTTCATTAGGGCTTTAAACTGTATATCTTCAGGCAAGGAGGAAGAAAATCCATTAACATAGAATTCAACGGTATTCCAGCCTTCCGGTTCAATAAATAACTGATGCCTGTTTCGGGAAGCAAACCGATCAATTTTGTCTTCAATGGAAGGACAATATCTCGGACCTCGACCAATAATTCTTCCTGAATACATAGGGGAGCGATCAAATCCGGTTCTTAAAATGTCGTGTACTTCCTCATTTGTATAAGTAAGAAAACAACTTCGCTGAGTTTTTAATGGAGGGGTTTCAGAAAAGGAAAACTTACCAGGGTTTTCATCTCCAGGTTGTTCTTCCATTTTAGAGAAATCCAGGGATCTTCCATCCACCCGAGCAGGTGTTCCGGTTTTCATTCTGTTTGAGACAAAACCTGATTTTAATATATTATCAGAAAGATTCATTGATGATCGTTCGCCGATTCTACCCCCTGAAAACTTCTTTTCCCCAATGTATATCATGCCATTAAGAAACGTTCCGTTTGCTAAAACAACTGACCGGGATTCAAATTTGAGTCCCATTCCTGTTTTAACTCCAATAATTTTTCCATTTTTAAGAATTAGATCGAAAACAAAATCCTGCCAGAAATCTACATTAGAGTTTGTTTCCAAAATTCGCCTCCATTCCTGTGAAAATTTTATCCGATCATTTTGGGAGCGGGGACTCCACATCGCTGGACCCTTTGATTTGTTCAGCATTCGGAATTGAATCATGGTTCTGTCTGTAACAATTCCAGTAAATCCTCCTAATGCGTCAATTTCCCGAACAATCTGTCCTTTGGCAATTCCTCCAATAGAAGGATTGCATGACATTTGTGCCATGTTCATCATATTCATGGTAATCAACAAAACTTTGGATCCTAGTGTTGCAGCAGCAGAAGCTGCTTCACAACCTGCATGACCAGCGCCAACAACAATTACATCGTAACTATTTTTCAAAATCTATTGTTTCACGTGAAACATTTTACGAAGAAATATATAATTATCAGATAGTCTTTATAGGAAATATTTCATCGTATAAATTAAGGTAAATATTTTCTTTGTTTCTCATTTTTTCCTTATCATCATGGTCAATATCATTGTATCCAATCAGATGCAAAATACCATGAATAATAACTCTTCGTAATTCTACTTCCAATTTTTGTTTGAATATTATTCCGTTAACCCGAACTCTTTCAACACTGATAAAAATATCACCTGAAATAAAACCTTCTATTTCGGACAAAGGAAAAGTAAGAATATCTGTTAATGAATTACGTTTTAAATGTTTCTTATTAAGTTCGAGCAATAAAGCATCTGAACATAGGATTATATTGACATTTTTAACTTTTTTTCTTTCCATTTTCACTGCAGTGCAAAGCCATCTTCGCAGTTGGACTGTGTTCCGCGTCCTATATTTAATATCTTCTGTAAAAAAATGAATTTGTATCATTAATTTTCGTGCATTACGTTCTTTTCCTTTTCCCAGAAAGTTTTTAAATGTTGAATTCGTTGCAATGATTTCTCAAAATTTATACTTGATACATAAAAAATCAGTTGGATTCCCGTTCCATCTGCATTTATCCTAAACTCATCGGTAAGTGATTTAATAATATAAAGTTCCCGTCCCAATTGGTGTTTCCGTATTTCCCTGTCAAGCAAATCCTCATCAACAATGATATCATTTCTATATCCAACCAGGTTTATTTTGAATATAAGACCTTTGAGACTTTTCTCAAAGAAAACATTCAGACAATCCGATACCTCGTCGGAACCAATCGAAAATAGAACTTCAGCAGCTTCAGAAGTTGCAAGTTGAATATTTCCGAAGAATTCATTTGTGATATTATGGAAATCACAGATTTCTTCAACAAACCTTTCGAGACGATAACTTTCCTTTTTGCCGTGAATTAACAACTTTTCAAGGGAATATTTCATTTTATTGTTCTATTTTAACAATGTAGCTATTCACTTTGTTTTTATAAAAAGAGCGTAACGATGGCAGTATTAATTCAATTTGATCATGACTGGCTCTTTTATTTATATTATACTCAAAAGGTTTACTAAGGTTACTTATTTTTTGATCTTTTGCTTCAATCGACTCCCTCTTTTCTTCTCTGTCTCTGGTTTGCTCGGCTTTTTCAGATTCAAGTAAACGCGTAATAATGCTTTGCTGCCTTCGAATTGTTTCTTGAGTTATTTTTTTGTTAATTAAATCCTTTTCAATTTGTTCCATATCACGTATGGTTTCATTCAATCCGGTCTGATCTGTAATGCCTTTTGAGCCAAATTTTTCCTGATACTTTTGCATTTCATTTCTAAGGGTCTCCTGTTGTGCGGCAAGTTTTGCAATTTCCCGGTTCATGCCCTGTTGTTCGGATTTATTGGAATTTCCTGGCTTCTTGGATCCTTCAAGTCCTTCTTTTAATTTTTTTAATTGATCACCAATTTTTCCCTGAATATCTTTCATCTCCTTTGCTGATTTTTTTCCGCTTTTTCCTGATGAAGGATTTGAACATGATTTATTGCCACTTTTCGACTTCATACTGCTTGATAACTTCTCATTCATCTTCTGCAATGATTCATTGAGCAATAATGCAAGATTGTTTATGGAAGTCATCGCAAACTGTTGCCGTGTTACTACTGCGCCAATGTTTCTTGCTTCAAAGGATTCAAGAGCCAAGTCAATATTTTGGTTTATTGACATTATTTCTTTTGTAATAACCGGCTTAATCATTAACTGACGTTTGGCTATTGCATTTAAAGAATCTTCCACAATTTTCATTTTATCGCCGAACTCTTTTTGTTTGACAACAATTTCAAGATATCGAGGATCAGTCTTTGAAATTGGTTTTGTTTGTCTGATAAGTTCTTCCTGGTTGAAAGACAACCGTACAAGATTTTGTAGAATCATGCGAATATTCAGAGCATCCTCTTCAAGTTGATCTTCTTCCGATTCTTCATTAGCCGATTCCATTTGCTGTGCCAGTTCTTTCATGTTTCCGGCAGCTTTCTTTTGTAAACCGGCGGCTTTATTCTTGTCTTTGTCTTCAAGACTTTTTTTACTTTTCGAAAGATTTTTCCGAATGCTATCCTGTAATTTCTCTGTATTTCCAAGCTCAACAGGTTCTTCAAGATTCCTTGCGTCTTTTTGAAGTTGTTCTACTTTAGCCGATAGAGAATCTGATTTTTCATTAATCTCGTTCTGTTTTTCAAGTAATTTATCAAGGTTATTAACCGGTGTTTCAGCTTTTTCAGCAAGCTTTTCAAGTTCTTCAGATGTTTTTCTAAGTTCTTTTATTGTTTCTTCAAGATTTCTGTCAAACTCAATTTGCTTCATCAAAGCGAGGTCCCTGTCAAGTTGATTTTCAAGTTCTTTATTGCTCATTTTCATTTTTTCCAAAAGATTTCCAAGTTTCTCTTTATCTACTTTATTCATTAGACCTTTTAACTCTTCAATCATTTTTTTTAATTCTTCAGGAAAAATCTGATCAATCATTTCATTCAGCATTTTTTGTTTTTCAATGATTCGGTCACTGGTTTCAAGGTATTTCTCCTCGCTGCTCATGTTCTCTAAAGCCTTTTTCTTAATGTCATCAATCCGTTTTTGAATAGCTTCACTGCTTTTTATCAAATCTTCCATTTTTTTCTTATCCTGCCATGAAATGCTATTTTGGTCAACCAATTGCTTATTTAACTCGTCTAAAGTTTTTATTATAGATTTTGAACCAGAGATACTTTTTTCAAGTTCATCATTGATATACTGAGCATTTTGTTCGGTTTTTGTTGAAATTTCTTCCAAGGTAGGAGTTGCAATTATATGTGGTTCAGTACGTGTAGCTTTTGGTCCATGTATTTGGTCATTATCCCTTATTTCGAAATAGTAGATAATTTTCTTTCCGGGATCCGTTAACAGTGAAACGAGATCAATTGAATAATAAAAAACCTGATTATTTAGTTTTTTTTCGACAGGAATTTCGCTTATCGTATAATTACCAGTTGTATCCTTTTGATTATAAATTTTATAATTAAATGTAAGCTTTGAAAACCCGTAATCATCTTTAATTGTGCCATTGAAGAATAATTTTGTAAAAAGTACTGAATCTGTAGATTCAACAACGAAAATTGAGGGATACCCGTCATTAATTACCATCAATCTATAAAGTAATGAATCAGAAAAAAAAACACGGGAGTTAACAGGTTTAATGCTATATGTGCAGTTTGTCATGGGCGAACCAGAAAAAGTGAATTTATTTGCTGATTTTGTTTTCTTTAGAATAATTTCAGAGGAAAATCTCATTAAAATCTCCTCTACATCTTTTGTAAAGAAATTCCAGGTAATCTTGGTTCCTTCAGGTACAACAACATCTCCTTGGTTTTCAAACTTTTCACATTTTTTACCGGTATATTCCGGGTAATTAATTAAAAGATCAAAGTTCAGAATTATTGGTTTAGGAAGAACAATAATTGTATATGTTGCTGATTGTAAATCACCAGTAACAATTTTGAAATTTATGTTTGATTGCAAAGATTTGAATTTAAATGTATAATTAAAATCTTTTGTTCTCAGCATTTTATATATGACATCACCGGTTTTAATAAAGACTTCAGAAGGAATTTCGTCACCAATGATTTTCACGCGTAATTCAAAATCTTCCTGTTGTAAAGCGTCCAGTTTTATATTTAGGATTTCAATAGTGTAGGGGAGTGGTTTTGTAAATGTTTCGTTGAAACGTATTATTCGACTTGTGGGATCTGAAATGGTACGAGGAGAAAGTAATATAAGAACCAAAATAATTATTACCGGAACACCTGCAAATCTGAGATACTTGAAATTTTTCCTGAAATCTATTGCAAGGGTAAACTTAAAAAGATTCAATGACCTGGTTTTCTGTTCAATACTTGCAATGACAAGGTCTGAATTTTCGCCAGATTCTTTATTTTGCCCAATAAGCTGTAAGGTATTCAATAATTTATCTTGAATATCGTTGAAATGGCTGCCGACAATCTCAGCAGCTTGCTGATAAGTAATAAGTTTTCCAATTTTTAGTAACTGAAAGCACGGAATAAAAACTAACCGTGTTAATACAAACAATAAGAGAGCAGAATAAGTAAAAAACAATCCTGTACGGACAATCGGTTCAAAATTGAAAACATTTTCGAGCATGATGATCACCAGAAATAATACAGTCGTTAGAGTCACAGACCATAAAAAACCTCTGATCAGTCGGTTTTTGTAGTATTTTTTAATAAACAAATCAAGTTTTTCTATGAGTTCCTGGTTTTTATTCTTCATTTATATGATGGCTTTTTCAAATTTGACTATACTTTGTGGAAAGTAAAAAGAGATCGAATTCTTCATGGTATCAGGTACAAAATTACGAAATAGCAGCCACATCTCATTCAAACAGCCGGAATAGCTTAATTTTGCAGCAAGAAAATAATCATGAGATGACAAAAAAACAGATTCGCGTTAGGTTTGCACCCAGTCCAACAGGCCCCCTTCACATTGGAGGAGTGCGGACAGCATTATACAATTATTTGATTGCCAAACAATCTGGTGGCGCAATGATTCTGCGTATCGAAGATACTGATCAAAACCGATTTATTCCTGGCGCTGAGGATTATATCGTAAAGTCACTAGAATGGTGCGGGCTTACCTTTGATGAGAGTCCTGATAAAGGAGGCCCGTATGCTCCTTATCGTCAATCGGAACGTTCGGCAATTTATCTTGAATATATTCAACGGTTGGTTGCAACCGGGCACGCCTATTATGCCTTTGATACTGAGGCTGAACTTGACGCCGTTCGCGAAAAATATAAAGCATTTGACGGTAAGATTTTCCAGTATGATCAGGAAACGCGAAAACTGTTAAAAAATTCCCTTGCGCTTCCAGCCGATGAAATACGAAAGCTGCTTTCAGACGGCGCTCATTATGTAATTCGTATCAGGATACCCGAGGATGAAACAGTGATCGTGCATGATATGATTCGCGGAGAAGTGGTAGTGCAAACTGCTAATCTTGATGACAAGGTATTGTTTAAGTCCGACGGTTTGCCCACTTATCATCTTGCCAATGTTGTTGATGATTATCTGATGAAAATAACTCATGTAATCCGCGGCGAAGAGTGGTTGCCTTCAGCCCCATTGCATGTATTATTATACCGGTTTCTGGAATTGGAGTCTTTCATGCCCCGGTTTGCGCATCTACCGTTAATTCTGAAACCTGATGGAAATGGGAAACTCAGTAAACGCGACGGAGATCGGCTTGGATTTCCTGTTTTTCCTATCGAATGGAAGGATCCGAAATCAGGTGAGATTTATGCCGGTTACCGCGAAGCTGGTTATCTACCTGAAGCTGTTATTAACATTCTTGCTCATCTCGGCTGGAATCCAGGTTATGAACAAGAACTCTTTTCGATGGATGAACTGATTCAACATTTTTCGCTTGACAGGGTAGGTAAACATGGTTCAAAATTTGATCCGGAGAAGGCAAAATGGTTCAACCATCAATATATGCAGAAATGTTCAGCAAGTGAACTTGCCGATTTGATGAATCCCGCATTGGCTATTCACCAGGTTTATCCTAATCCCGATTACCTTGAAAAAGTAACCGCACTGATAAAGGACAGGGCTTTTCTCGTTCCCGATCTTTGGAATAATTCCTGGTTTTTCTTTCAAAGGCCAACAATATTTGACAACCAGGTTTACAAAAAAATATGGCAGGCAAATACGACTGCTGCAATACAGGAATTTTTGGTTGACGTTGAAAAAATGACCATTTTTACCAAGGATACTCTGCATACTCTCGTTCAGGAATTTACAACTCAATCGGGAATGAAAACAGGACAACTGATGAATCCAGTCAGATTGCTTATTGTCGGTTCCAACCAAGGACCGGGGATGATGGATATTGCCGAAGCGCTTGGGAAAGCTGAATTTTTGGAGAGGATTCGGATAGGGCTGGAGAAGTTGAAGAAATTGGCCATATAGCAACGAATTTGCATACTGATAATCTTTTCTAAATCCCCTATGGTTTAAGATATTTTACGAATTAAAATTGAAAAATCCAAACAAGGTGTGAGTTCGACTGCAAAAGTGCGAAATTGTGACATTTTGATCGTAAATTCCAAAATTCAAGCTCCAACGCCTTACGCGTGTCGGTACCGCGTTTAGAATTTGGAATTTTAGTCTTGTGAGAGAACCATTTTTCTTTTTTTGGGGAATTCGGGGCTTAAAAAATGCGACCAATTATCCCGGTTTCAGAATAACTAATGGAGCTATTTAGAAGGAAAATATATCGGGGTTATCTTGTAATCAATGCAATGGAAAAAAGAACTTCAAAAAAAATAAAGTGTGTGAAATAGTGGAGTACTAAAAAAAAAGCCATAAACACTTAGTTTACAGCTTTTTATGGTTTTCGATTGTTGTCCGACTAGGGGTCGAACCTAGACTCTAATGATCCAGAATCATTTGTGTTGCCAGTTACACCATCGGACAATCTGAGTGCAAAATTAATACAATTTTTACAAAACGGTCAAGTTTTATTTAACTTTTTCAACTTTTGCCCATGAATCTTTCAAAGGGACGATCCGGTTAAAAACAAGGTTTTCAGGGGTTGAATCCTTATCCGCAGAGAAATACCCGGTTCGTTCAAATTGATACTTATCTAAAATCACAGCATTTTTAACTGCCGGTTCAATCATTGCCGTGATAATCCTAAGAGAATTGGGGTTCAGATAATCTTTATATGTTTTTCCCTCCTCCGGATCATCGGGGTTTTCTTTGGTAAACAGCCTGTCGTAGAGCCTTATTTCAACTTTAACAGCATGTTTTTCAGATACCCAGTGAAGGGTTCCTTTCACTTTCCGGTTGCTTTCGGGCATTCCGCTTTTGGTTTGGGGATCATAAGTACAATGAATCCCTGTGATTTCACCTGTTTCAAGGTCTTTCGCAACGCTTTCACACCTGATAATATAGGCAGCCTTTAAACGCACTTCACGACCGGGAGCGAGGCGGAAAAATTTGTTTGGAGGATCCTCCATGAAATCGTCCCTCTCAATGAAAAGAGATTTTGAGAATGGCAATTTCCGTTTCCCTTTCAACTCATCCTCTGGATTGTTTATTGATTCCATCTCTTCAACAAGGTCATCCGGATAGTTATCAATAATCACCCTGACGGGATTTAGAACAGCCATAAGCCGGTTGGCGCTTTTGTTGAGATCTTCGCGAATGCAAAATTCGAGCAGACTTACGTCAATTACATTGTCGCGTTTTGCAACACCAATAGTATCTGCAAAGTTGCGGATTGATTCTGGAGTAAACCCACGTCGGCGCAAACCACAAATTGTCGGCATCCTTGGGTCGTCCCAGCCGCTCACGTTGCCATCGCGGACCAATTCGAGCAGTTTGCGCTTGCTCATTACAGTGTACGTTACATTGAGTCTGGCAAATTCGATTTGTCTCGGAGCATAGATACCAATCTCCCTGATAAACCAATCATAAAGCGGGCGGTGGACTTCAAATTCAAGGGTACAAATTGAGTGTGTAATCCGTTCGATGGAATCAGACTGTCCGTGGGCGAAATCATACATAGGATAAATACACCACTTATCGCCGGTACGATGATGATTGGCATGCAGGATTCGATACAGAACCGGGTCGCGCATATGCATGTTGGGCGACGCCATATCTATTTTTGCCCTTAGCACCTTTGCCCCATCAGGAAATTCTCCCGAACGCATACGTGTAAAAAGATCAATGTTTTCTTCAACCGACCGACTACGGTATATGCTTTCGCTGCCAGGGCGTGTGGGAGCGCCGCGAGTTTCACTGATTTCACCGGCAGTCATGTCACAAACGTAAGCTTTCCCTTTCCTGATAAGGATTACAGCATAATCGTAAAGTTGATCAAAATAATCGGAAGCATAAAAAAGACGGTCTTCCCAATCAAAACCAAGCCATTTTACATCTTCCATTATGGAATCAACATATTCCGCATCCTCTTTTATAGGATTTGTATCATCGAATCGTAGGTTGGTTTTGCCGTTATACTTCTTTCCCAGACCAAAATTCAGGCAGATTGATTTCGCGTGGCCGATATGCAAATAGCCATTTGGTTCGGGCGGAAAACGGGTATGTACTTGCCCATCATATACGCCGATACGATTATCTTCTTCGATTATCTCTTCAATGAAATTGAGTGATCTGGTGTTTTTTTCCTCTTCCGGGAGTTTGTTTTCATCCATAAAATTAGTTTTGTAGCTTGAACAGATGTTTGTTAATATTTCTGCCTGATCTTTTGCAAACTTAATACAATTTAAAAAAATTACGGGCAGTTCATGGCAAATTCATAATTTAGGCGATTGAAAAATCGGAATTATGGGAAAAATAGCGCTTGAAGGAATGGA
The DNA here is from genome assembly GCA_037131145.1 of Bacteroidota bacterium. Lineage (GTDB taxonomy): Bacteria > Bacteroidota > Bacteroidia > Bacteroidales > FEN-979 > CAIVAT01. Next base: position 8,292 of record JBAXRP010000001.1, on the reverse strand, counting down.
GTTTTTTGCATTTCACGGGTGTTTCAGGGAAGAACAGATCATCGGAACAAAATTCATTGTGGATCTTCATGTTGAAACTGATACAACAAAACCCGAAATATCGGACAACTTGCGCGACACGGTTGATTATGTTGCATTATACCAATGTGTTAAAAAAGAGATGGAACAGAAATCACATTTGTTGGAGCATCTGGCAAAACGAATTATAGATCAATTGCGTTTTTTGTTTCCAACCATTAACGACATTGAACTGAAGATTTCAAAGATAAATCCGCCGATGGGTGGAAAGATGCGCCAGGTGAGTTATCTGATACGATGGAATAAATGAAATTGGCAAAGATTAAAATATTTTGTACTTTTGCGCCACAAATAAGGGTTTCGTGGCCGAGTGGCTAGGCAGCGGTCTGCAAAACCGTCCACAGCGGTTCGACTCCGCTCGAAACCTCGCTCACCCGTTTCATTTCGGAACGGGTTTTTTATTTTCCCCGGATATATAAAAGATACTCGCTTATCATAACGAGCGTCATGGTAAAAACGGAACTGAGAACCAAACGGGTAAAGGTCAGAAAAAACTCATTCAGCCTGAATATTTCAAGGTAAAAAAGGGCAAAATGATGAATCAGCACCAGTGAAGTTGCATAATAAAGGAACCACTTTACGCCCTGGTTCCTGAGTGACGGCGTATCGCCGATAAGCGATTCGGGACTCGAAGAGATAACGATGATTACAAATGGCCTGCAAAAGGCCATTAAAATACTTGCGGCTGCATTTAACCCGATTGTATTAGTGAAAATATCTATGCAAATTCCAATAACGAAAGCAGAAATAAGCAACATCCACTTCGGCGTATCAAATGGCAATAACAAAATGAAATAGATGTAGAAATATGGGTTGATAAAACCGCCGAGATAAATATGATTCAAAATCAGGACCTGGAAAGAAATCAGGAAAAAAAACCGAATAATATTATAAAAGACTGTTCCTGAGGTCACGTGTATTTGTTTTTATCCTGATTATTGGGTTTTAAAAGATGATTTCAATGTTTCCTTTTCCTGACGCATTAAATCTACAACTACTTCGATGTAGCCAAGACTGTTGAAATCGGTAGAAAAAAAGATTTGTCCGCGATTAAAATTTTCATCCGGTGTAATCGTAAAATCGGCGATGGTGCCAATCATAAGTCCTGGAGGAAAAATATCTGAATTTCCACTGCTTATGATTGTATCTCCTTTCACCATTTGTATATGCTTGGGTATTTCCTTTAACTGCCCGATTCGGTAATTTATACCATTCCATTCAATATTGACCAGTTGCTCATTTTTTTTAAACTTCCCCGAAACCCGGCTGTCCTTGTTAAGCAACGACATTATCCAGCTAAAATGGGGCGAAACGCTAACCACCTGACCAACTACTTTATTCCCGATTATAACGCCCATGTGATTTACAATACCATGGAGTGAGCCTTTGTTGATCATCAGAAAATTATTTCTTTTGTTGGTCGAATTGCTGATTACCTTTGCGCTGATGTATTTGTATTCAAGCCTTACGATTGAATCCTTCTTATAAAAAACATTTTTATCGGCGACATAAAAAGCTTCAGGGATTCGCGAATGGAGTCGCGCCAACTCCTCAATCAGAACACTGTTCGTTTTTCGGAGCGAAAAATATTCGGAAATATTGCTGAAAATGCTGTTGACACTCCCGGATAAGTTACTTGAAACTACAAAAAGGGAACTTTTCTGGAAATCGTTGTTATTGACAAGCAGAACCAATGAAATTGTCTCAAGCGCCAGGAAAAGTAAATAGAAATAGCGTTCCCTGAGAAAAACAAAAAGATTCCGCATGACGCCTCCTACTTGATGAGGAAGGTAAACTTATCAAAGTTTTTAAGCGCGATACCTGTACCGCGGGCAACGGCGCGAAGCGGGTCTTCGGCTACATGAACCTGCAATTTGGTTTTCAGATGAATCCGTTTGTCGAGCCCCCGCAAAAGGGCGCCGCCGCCAGTAAGATAAATCCCGGTATCGAAGATGTCGGAAGCAAGTTCCGGCGGCGTCATTTCAAGAGCGTTTAATACGGCTGTTTCAATTTTTGCGACCGATTTATCGAGACAATGGGCGATTTCGGCATGATTAACAATAACTTCCTTTGGGATACCGGTAAGCAGGTCGCGGCCATGGACGGCATAATCGGGTGGAGGATTTTCGATATCGGAAATTGCAGCTCCGACTTCAATTTTAATTCTTTCAGCAGTCCGTTCGCCAATGTTGATATTATGCTGCTTACGCATATATTCTTCGATATCCGCGTTGAACTCATCTCCTGCAATACGGATAGATTTGCTGTTTACAATTCCGCCGAGGGCGATAACGGCAATTTCGCTTGTGCCTCCGCCGATATCAATCACCATGTTACCGATAGGTTCCAGCACGTCAATCCCGATGCCGATTGCCGCCGCCATAGGTTCATGAATAAGCCTCACCTCCTTGGCGCCAGCTTGTTCGGCTGAATCTTTAACTGCGCGTTCTTCAACTTCAGTAATTCCCGACGGAATACAGATGACCATTTTCAAAGCTGGCGGAAACCAGGATTTTCTCAGGTCTATCATCTTTATCATTGCCCTTATCATGTGTTCGGCCGCCTGAAAATCGGCAATAACACCGCCACGCAAAGGCCTCACAGTCCTGATGTTCTCATGAGTCTTGCCATGCATCATCTGAGCCTTTTTCCCTACGGCAATAATTCTACCGGTACTTCTTTCAATGGCGACAATTGAAGGTTCGTCAACCACCACTTTGTCGTTATATATTATTACTGTATTGGCTGTTCCCAGGTCAATAGCGATCTCTTTCGTAAATAATCCCATGAAATTTAACTTTAATGTTTAAAATGCCTTATGCCCGTAAAAACCATTGACATATTGTGCTCGTTGCAGTATCGTATCGAATCAACGTCCCTGATAGAGCCGCCGGGTTGAATAACTGCTGTAACGCCGGCTTCCTTCGCAAGTTCAACACAGTCGGCAAAAGGGAAAAAAGCGTCGGAAGCCATCACCGATCCTTTTGTTGAAAACCCGAATGCCTGCGCTTTAATGATTGCCTGCCTGAGTGCATCTACACGCGATGTCTGCCCCATCCCACAACCAATTAGTTGGCGTTCTTTGATAAGAACAATTGTATTTGATTTCAGATGTTTGACTATTTTGTTTGCAAAAATCAAAGCCTCACTTTCTTCAGCCGATGGTTTTATTTCTGTAACGTACTTAAATTCAGAAATATGTTCGGTTTTCATATCTTTATTCTGATCGATAACGCCATTCAGAAGCGATTTAAACTGCCTTTTTGAGAACGTAAATGAATTTTTTTGCAAAATTATTCTATTTTTCTTTGTCTTTAGGATTTCAAGCGCATCTATTTCAAAGTTATCGGCAATTAAAACTTCGAAAAAGAGGGTGTTGATTTCTTCGGCGATATCTTTTTTTATAACTCCATTGGCAATAATGATACCTCCGAATGCCGAAACAGGATCGCAGGCAAGCGCGTCAAGATATGCCAGGAGGAGAGTTGAACGGCTGGCAACGCCACAAGGATTTGTATGTTTGATAATGGCGACCGTTGGCTCGGTAAATTCGCTGATAAACTGAATGGCGGCGTCAATATCAACCAGGTTATTGTAAGAGAGTTCTTTGCCATGAAGCTGGGTGAAAACGCGCTTCAGATCACCATAAAAGGTAGCCGACTGATGCGGATTTTCACCGTATCGCATAGGCGTGGCAGTAGGAATGCTCTGCCGGAAAACATTGATATGTTCCTCACGGTTGAAATAGTTAAAAATCTGTGTGTCGTAATGCGATGAAACATTGAAGGCATGAGCCGCAAACAACTTTCTGTCGGCAAGGCTGGTAGCTCCGTGGTTATTCTTTAAGGTTTGAAGCAACGAAGAATACAATTCTGCTGACGGAACTACTACGACATGCTCAAAATTCTTAGCGGCAGCCCTGATTAAAGATACTCCGCCGACGTCAATTTTCTCAATGATCTCCTCATCATTGTTTGTGGTGGCAACTGTTTTTTCAAATGGATACAGATCAACAATTACCAGGTCAATTGAAGGAATTTCATATTTTTCGATATCTTCCACATCAGTTAACTGATTGCGCCGCCAGAGGATACCGCCAAATATTTTCGGGTGAAGCGTTTTCACCCTTCCTCCAAGAATGGAGGGATAAGAGGTGACCGATTCAATTGAGGTTGCCATAATTCCTTTGGCTGTGAGAAAATCAAAGGTGCCTCCCGTTGAAAATATCGCGATCCCGTAAGATTCAAGCGTACGCGCCAGTTCTTCGATTCCATCTTTGGAATAGACTGAGATGAGGGCTGATTTAATTTTTAGCTGGTCGATCATTGAGAATAGTTTTATTCATTTTCGCAACCTCTCCACCCGCTCAATCAACCCCTTCTGATGTTGTTCATCGGTGGAGGCGGGGTCTTTCATTTCACGGAACATAGCGCAGGGAAGTTCGGCACAGTCGCCACAATCCTTGTATTTTAGCTTGTTTACGCTGCAATCGTACAAGGGACACACTTTGGTAGGGAGGTGTTCAACTGCCCAAAAAGTTTGTCCCTTCACGGCGTGACAACCATTGCATGTTTTTTCGAAGAATTCGCAATCGGAGCAGATAAGTCCACAGGCTGAGAGTACCATAATTAATGAGTTTTAATGCTTCAGCAAAACTACGGAAATAATTGAGCTGGTTTTAATTTCTCACTACTGCTTTTGAATATCAGATCGCCTTCACAAGGAAATAATTCTTCCTCCCATTCTGAACCAGGATATATTTCCAGTTCAGCAACGAGCGCCGACCAAACACAAAGGTTTTATCCATTTTTGCATTGTTAATAAACGCGCTGCCCTCCTAAAGCATCCGCTTTGTTTCCTTTTGGAATGGATAATGCGGGTTTGTACTTTTATAAATTCAACAATATCTGGTGATTTTACAATCTGAAATTTGCTATCAGAATATCACAATTTACCTCAATTTGTAGGATAATTGTTAATATACCCCATATTTTTATGTAAGTTTGTGAATCTATTTCAAGCGCTGCTCATAATACCTTAATCCTATACAAATCCTACTATGAAAAAGCAAATTCTGTCACAAGGTCTTTTTTTCGCCCTGCTGATGCTGCCAATTTTATGTTTTTCTCAATGGAGTACCAACCCGGCTGTCAACAATGTAATCTCTAACCTCAGCGGCGAACAGGTTATCCCCAAAATTGCCACCTGTTCAAACGGCGATACTTATATCGGTTTTTTTTCCAGCGAAACAGGGAATTACGACGTCAGACTTCAGCGTTTGGACGCGCTTGGGAATATCCTGTGGGCGCCAAATGGGATTCTGATTAGCGGAAACCCTCAGGAGACCTGGCTTACCGATTGGGATATGACGTGCGACGCCTCCAATCACGCTATTCTCGTTTTTAACGACATTCGTACCGGCAATACCAACGTTGTAGCTTACCGCATCTCTCCCTCCGGCGGTTTTGTTTGGGGCGCCAACGGCATTATGCTGTCGAACAGTACAGCCTTCAACGTTGCCCCGAAAGTAGTTTCAACGGCAGCCGGAAATATCGTTGTTGCCTGGCAAGCCGATGATGTTATCATCAGGCAGAAGATAAGCCCATCCGGCGCTTTACAATGGGGACCTGCCGGAATTACGCTAACATCGCCAAACAGTCTCTCATGGCCTCAGCTCATGCCCGTTGGCGCCGATGATGTTATTATGAAATACTTCGACGACAGCGGACCTCCAAACGCTCCAACAAGGCATGTTTTCGCCCAGCGTTACAGTCCTACAGGAACGGATGTATGGAGCGCCGCTGCCACTATCTCCAATGCAGGCGGTATTTCGGCATGGACACAGATTTTCCCATTTATCAACGATGGCAGCGATGGTTTTTATATTGCCTGGCACGACGACCGCGACAACAACCAGCGGGCGAGCGTATTTGTTCAACATATAAGCAGCGCCGGCGCGGTACTTTACCCCTCTAACGGGGTTGAAGCGTCAAATTTATCCAGCATGAATCATTACTATCCGCAACTTGCCCTTCCTACCGGTTCTACCGATGTTTTCGTTTACTGGAATGAAATGAACGCGCTACAGAGCCAGTGGGGTATCTTTGGGCAGAAGATCAATTCTTCCGGGGCAGTTCAATGGGGGAGTGGCGGTATGACTTTTATTCCGGTTTCCGCAACCGATGTTTATCCTTATGAAGCCCGCAACACGCCAACTGACATGATCCTGGTTTATGAGCAGTATTCGAATGCCATTGAAGGAATGATAAAGGCTATGCGCATTTCTCCTTCCGGCGCTATGCTTTGGGCTCCCGCCCAAAAGGATATTTGCACAGCGCCCTCACAAAAGGTACATCCTGTGGTAAACGAATTTGCGAATAACCAATGGATTGTTGCCTGGGAAGATGACCGCGGCGCCGATGTTGACGTTTATGCCCAGAATATTCAACTGGATGGCAGTCTGGGACCCGCTTTCTCAGGAACCATTTCAGGTACCATCACACTCAATGGCGGAAGCGGCAATGTGGCGCAAGTAGTTGTGCAAGCTGGAACTACGACAACAAATCCCGACGCCACAGGCTTTTATTCAATGACAGTCCTTTCAGGCACATATACAGTTTCGGCGTCGCTTTCCGGATATCAGGGCGCATCGCAATCAAACGTTGTTGTCACAACTAATCAAACCACCACAGTAAACCTCACCTTAATACCAGTTCCAACAGGATATATTCATGGAACTGTCACACTTTCCGGCGGATTTGGCATTATTCAGCAGGTTTTGGTATCGGCTGGCACACATACAACCAATCCCGACCAGAATGGCAACTACACGTTGACAGTGTCTCCGGGAACTTATAATGTCATTGCCTCGCTTACTGCTTACATTCCGGACACAATGATGAATGTATCAGTTGCCAATCAGCAAACCGTTACCGGAATTAATCTTTTGCTTGTACTGGCGCCAACCAACGGTTTAATGACCGGAACTGTTACTTTGAACGGCGGAACCGGGAATGTAACCCAGGCTGTAGTAACCGCAGGGGGCGGCGTTGCCTCCACAAATCCCAATTCAAGCGGATTTTATACGCTCGATTTACCGGCAGGGAATTATGATGTAACGGCAAGTCTTGCCGGATATGCAACCCAAATGCTTACCGGCATTCCGGTTGTTGTAAATCAGACCACGCCAAATGTCAATTTTACACTGGTTCCTGTCGCAGGCGCTGGAAATATAAAGGGACTTGTAACAATAGTTGGCGAGCCAGCCGATGTCACCCTTACCGACGTAACGGCAGGGAGTTATTCAACGCATCCGAATGCTTCCGGAAATTATGATCTTGTAGTTCCGGCAGGGACTTACAATGTGGTGGCAACTCATCCTTATACAACAACTGTAACAGTTGCCAATGTTCTGGTTAACCAGGGACAGGCGACAACGGGGATCAATTTCATCCTTACAGTGAACAGGGCAGACATGATTTGTAGGGCTGTTGACAACTTAGGAACCACGCTGAACATGGTAGGCGTTGAGATCCAGGGACCCGAAGGACCTTATAACGGTACAATCATCAACGATTCACTGACATTTCTGCATGTCCCTTATGGAACATTCAATGGCACAGCTATTTTTCCGGGTAGCTACCCGGTACTGTCCGACACGGTGATCAATGCAAATAACCACCATTTGCTTTTCGTTTTTATCCTTGATGGAATTGCGGAAAAAAATCAAAAGACCAAACTCAGCGTCGTACCTAATCCCGCCAGTTTTGAAAGCAGGATTTGCTTTGACCTGCCGGTTGCCGGAAGATGGGCACTGGAAGTGGTTGACGGAATGGGTCGCAACCTTGGGACTATGAACCGTATCATGGAAAAAGGTTCATACCAAATCCCGCTTTTTGAAATAATCAGTAGTCGGAATATTCAGGATGGGGTTTATTGTATCCGCTTAACAGGACCTAATGGAGAATCATGGGCGTGTAAGGCGGTTTTTTTTGTGCGTAATTGATGTTTATTCCTTTCTATTTGAAGTTTTCGAGAATCCTTTTTCTATCCTCGTTTTCCTTGTCATTCTTATGAAAGAGTTCAATAAACGATATTCTTTCTTCTTCTTTGAAATACGCATAAACCAACCGTAGCCCGGAATTCACGCCTCTCCCTTTTAATGCTCTACAGGCAATCTTTTTTACTTTTATTACACACGTGGTCAAGCCAAGG